>NZ_CP010429.1:4735625-5083750 GCF_000974425.1 Spirosoma radiotolerans | reverse complement strand
ACTGTGTGTTAATGTGTAATAAATGTAATCTTAAGCTAGTTTAGGCCTTCTTTAACAAAAGGGAACAGTTTTTATCACACACTAATGTATAAGTCAATAAGTAGCATAATTTTATAAATTTGGATTGCCTTATTACTTATTTCTGTTTTACTGTATCATTTTAATAAACTAACACATGAATTTTAAAGCTGGTGATCCTGTAGTAGTAAAAAAATCTGGAATGAAATTAGTCGTATCAAGGGTGGATGTATCTATAAATACAGTTTTTTGTATTGTGAATAAAAATGGTAAATCGACTGAGGTAGGGTTCTCACCTGAATCGTTAGAGAAAGGAATTACCATAGATCCAGTTGAACCTGAAGATTAATTGATAAAGTACGGTGTTTTCTAAAAGCATGTTTAAAAATGATATGCAATACAAAGGCCTCTTTAACAACTGTCCAACTTATTCAGTAGCATACAATGAATAACGTTTATTTGCACAGCACTTGTTCGTCAGCTATGATATTGCAAAACCAATGTTAGCGGTAGGTTTATTATTAACTACTGACCAAAATTCTATTATTGTTATGATGCAAGATGACTATTGAGGCTAAGTGCTAACTTTTTTGATATATCTATCACGTTTAGGATTTCATTAACATCAAGAGGGATTATTTGCCCTACTCGTATAGAGGTATCTCCGGTATTATTGATGTAGTCTTGGTCGATAACTCCCAAAGAATGAGCAACAACATGTCGTCGTTGAAAATATTTAAATAATAAACTCCACTCGTTCGGCTGAACAAAGTCCTTTATCCTTATTTGAAATTCTTTCTCAATATTCTTGTTCGCTCCTGCCAGATTCAGAAACGAAATTGATTTTACTCTTGCCGGAATAATGCCTGCAAAATACTGAACTCTAATTGCCGCCCTACCATATCCGTCAATCAGAGATACCAATTTTGGAGTAGCGTCACTTAAATTGTCCCAATCGTCGTTTGCTTTTACTGAGGATTTTATTTTCTCAATTTGTTCTAAAAGAACTTGTCGAGAGTTATGAATTACACAATTCGGGCAAATAACGGTTACACCAGTAATAGAATATGTCAACTCACATCGACAAGTTCTGGTTGTGTCAAGATGTACTGGAGGTGTATCATTGCTGAAAAAGTGGTGATAATAATCTTGGTGTCCGCAACAGGGACAATGAATTGCTAGATGTTTTATAGTATCATCAATTCTGTCAAAAGATAGGGACTTGATTTTAAAAATTTCACTGCAACCTGGACAAATACCTTTGTAAAATTCAGTACTAATTTCTAAATCGCTTAAATATTTTTGATAAGCTGTTCATCAAATCTATCTTCCTTCTAAAAAACATGTTCAATCATATTGGAGTGATGAGTTTTGGTTTTAAATTAAAGGACTGTCAATCTGTTTACTGATAACTCGCCGCTTGCCGTAACTAAAACTCAAAATATGGCATGCGTATTTTGAGTTGCTGAATTTACAAAACCTGTTGTTAGAACGTGATGCTGTTCAAAAGAGAACCGTCGAGCCAATATAAACACTGACGGTCAAATTACTTCTCGTGTCAACCGCGACTTGCTGAATCAGCGAAAGCTCAATCTCTGCGGCCTGTAATCTTTTGAACGGAGCCACCGAATACGCACAGCTTAGATGGGCCTCCCAACATATTGTTGGACACGATTTTGCGGAATTCTTGTTGACTAAATTGCGGCTAGTTAACAATTACTAGTTCCGTGGTTTTTTACGTATCTATAGTCAAAGCGGAATCCTGATAGCAAAGAAACCCTCTTTGCAACATAATGTCAAGTCTCCTGGAATTACTGCCATCCTTTATCAATTTACCACAAAGCCTCTTTTAACGCCCATTTTTCCAAGACTACTTAAATTTTTATACGGCGCTATTACTGGCTTTAGTCAATAATCTTAAATGTCCGTCTCATTAATCAAGATTTCATTTTGAAATTACAGATGAGTATCTGAAAATTTTTACAGATACGTGGTTGAGGTATCCGCTTATGATATTAATGTTCATTTGATCTCAACTAATACCATCTATAGCAGTGCCAAGCTGAGTCGGTCAGATCAGTAGGGTACATCTTTTCCGGGCCGCCGATGTAGTAGGATTAACCTATAAGGTAGGCTGACTCCGTCCTTTTAACCCCTCCCTGCTCATTTTTAAACTTGCTCTAAGTAATTTACTTGAAGATTCCAAAGTCGCTAGACTTATTGATGCGTGAGTAAGCTTGTAATAATTGTATCTTGTTGTCGGTATGGCAAAATACAAACAATCAGATTACGAACTACTTCGCCGACGCTGTGTCGAACTCGATCAGGCTGGCTGGAAGCAAGGCTCTATCGCTCAGGCCTTAGGTTTAACTCAAGGTTGGGTTAGTCAAACCCTAAAGAAATACCGAGAGCAAGGCGTGACAGCCTTGCAATGGCGAAAACCTACTGGTGCACCGACTCGGTTAACAACTGACCAACTACAGCAGCTCGTCGATGAACTCAATAAAGGCGCTGTATATCATGGATTTGCGGGAGCAATTTGGACAAGACCTCGTGTCAACGAGATCATCAGAAAGCTGTTTGGTGTCAGTTATGACCCCTCCCAAGTTGGACGATTACTCAAAAAGATGGGATGGACGCGCCAGAAACCACAGTCTAAAGCTCGGCAGCAAGATTCCTTGGCGGTGGCACAATGGCGGGATGATCGCTTATATGAACTCAAAAAAAGCGCAGGATGAACAGCGGGTCATTTTATATGTTGATGAGTCAGCTTGCTATCTGTTACCTTTATTAGCCCATACTTGGGCTCCGCGTGGTCAGACACCCCTACTTATTGAGCAGGCGGGTCGAACCCATCTTAGCTTAATTGCTGCCATTGCCCCGAATGGTCGTCTGTATGTGGCGGGTCAGGATCAGCCCTTTACCAGCGAGGATATCGTTTGGTTTCTGAATAAACTTTGTGGTCGCTATCGCAAACGAAACCTATTAGTGATCTGGGACGGTGCAGCTATCCATCGAAGTGAGGCCGTCAAGACCTTGTTGAAAGAAAAAACGGGGCGAATTCACTTAGAGCGCTTACCTGCTTACAGTCCCGAACTGAATCCAGTCGAGTTGGTATAGAGTCACCTAAAGCGTAGCCTGAAAAATCAGGTGTTCACTAACTTAGAAGAGTTAACTACCGCAGTCCTTGAACAAATAAAACGTTTGGAGGAAAATCCAAAACTGGTGCAAGCCTTCTTCCACAAAAAAGAAATAGGCTTCATTACAAACTAATTCACAGGCCTATAATATTGGGTTTTCACAAATGAAACTGTTAAAGCTAATAATTGAATTTAAGCAAGAAGTAGAACACTATGGGCTTATAAATCAAGCATTCCCTTAGATAGAAAAATTTCAAGAGAGGATTCACTGCCCAGTTACTGTATCGTCCAAAGCCTAGCCGACAAACGTAAACGCAAATAGTCCCTGCGAGCCATCCTTAACGCTCTACTCTACGTTACCAAAACAGGATGCCAATGGCGGCAAAGCCTAACGATCTGCCACCTTGGCCAATCTTTTACTACTATTTCTGGAAGTGGCGCAATGACGGCACATGGGAACGTCTCAACAAAACGCTAGTGGAACGTCGACGGCAAAAAGCAAATCGTCAAACTTCGCCCAGTGTAGGAGTCATTGATTCCCAAAGTGTTAAAAATATTGAATGGGGCGTAGTGCCTAAAGGATTTGATGGCAATAAGAAGGTACAAGGTCGCAAGCTTCATATTATTGTGGATACATTGGGTTTAGTATTAGTGGTGGTAGTTCATGCCGCTAATCAGCACGATAGCCCAGCCGCCCGTGGCGTATTAACTTCGCTGGCCCGGCTGGGCTACGAGCGTCTGAGTAAAATACCGGCTGATAGTGCTTACGGCAAGAACTTAGCTTATTGGGCCAGTAAATCGTTTGCGTTCAGTTTAGAAGTAGTTAAAGTGAGCGAGTTCGAGTTAGCTGACTTTCAGCAGGGCCGGCTGGCGGTAGTACCCATGCGGTGGAAAGTTGAGCGAACGTTTGCCTGGATGAATTGGTCACGCCGACTAAGCAAAGATTATCAATGTGGCTGCTCCTCGCATGAATCGTTTGTTTATTTATCCAATATCAACCGAATCATAAAGCATTTTTAAACAGGCTCTTAGAATTAATCCCGATACCTTTTTCTTCAAAGGCCAACCTACTGGGTTTTTAGATGTGTTAATAGCTACAGAAGATTGGTAGGTTGGTGTCTGCTTTAGTATGGTATAATGAAGTTACTTGGAACACAAGCATTCTGGCTGTTTATAACTTAACAGCTGGCTTAATAAATAGGTAAGAGAATTGTGTATCAAATTGTGTATCACAACAAAAAGCCACTTACAGTTTTTAAGATGTAAGTGGCTGATAACCAATGCTCCCGAAGCTGGGCTCGAACCAGCGACCCTCTGATTAACAGTCAGATGCTCTAACCGACTGAGCTATTCGGGAATCGTGGTGCAAAAGTAGCCCGTAGAACCATATTGCGCAAGCATCACACGAAAAAAAAATAACTTATTTCTCAATCGTATGATAATCAGACGGTACTTTAGCGAAAGGCATCGGGCCGATTGCTGGGCACTTTCTCCAGGATCAACTCCTTGATGCGCCGGGCGTCACCTTTCGAGAAATTCCGGATCACAATCTCGGGCCGGGCGCGTGGAATCACCCGGATTGTTGAGAAGAAGACACCATTGTCGATCTCTACCCCCGAAATGTCAGAGTAGAAGACGAAGTTGTCGGTGCCGCCAATCAACTTGCGCGCACGAAACGTAACCCCCTTGTCGTTGAACTCAACCTCATCGGGATTGAGCGGGTCTTTGAAACTGCTGGAACGGAATTTTTCTGCCATGATGTCTGAGCCGCTCAGGCGGCCCTGCGAGATATTTGTGATTTTATTAATTTGTCGGATCGACTTTCTGTGGAAGCAAAATCAGTAAAATCACAAAAAGCCGCAAGGTCGCCTAAGCGATTATTTTTTAGGTATGTAAATTACTTTTTTGGTTTCAAAGAAGGGCTCCTCATAATAGTCGGAGAGGTCGTAGACGCGGTAACGATCCGGCACCTCGGCCAGCTCCTCGCTCAAGTCGCCCCCTTTGAGGTACAAAACTCCGTTTGGCCGGTCGTTGTTACCTGACTTGTGGATTTTATAGCGTATCCAGCCTAAAAAGGGCTTTAGACGGGTAACCGCCCGGCTCACCACAAAATCATAGGTCGTGTTCAACTGTTCGACACGGATCTGTTCGGCTTTCACGTTTTGAAGGCCCAGCGCATTGGATACCTCCTGCACGACCTTTATTTTCTTGCCAATACTGTCGACCAGATGAAAGTCGACCATGGGGAACAGAATGGCTAGTGGAATGCCTGGAAAACCACCGCCCGTGCCTACGTCCAGAATTTCGGTGCCGGGCTTGAACGACACGATCTTGGCGATGCCCAGCGAGTGCAAAACATGCTTCTCGTAAAGGGCATCTATGTCCTGCCGGGAAATAACGTTGATCTGGGCATTCCACTCGCGGTATAGTCCATCCAGAGCCGCAAAGCGTTCTTTTTGCTCAGCCGTCAGGTTGGGGAAGTATTTTAGAAGAAGGTCGATGTTCATGGCCATAGCCCGGACGGCCACGTCCGGGTGTAAGTTAACGGATTTTATCCCGAATGTGGCCGTTCGGGCGGCTTTATCGCCAGTAAAGACGTTTTTTTCGACGCCTGAACAGTGTTTTTAGGCCTGCCAGGCCGTAGTACGCGGCCAGCAGCAGATCGACAAACGGAATAATGGCCCAATGTACGGTATGCGCAAGCCGGTAACTGATGCGCCCGACGATGCCCCAGAAAGCGAGCTTCCGGAAAATGAACAGGCCCGTGCCGATCAGCAAAAGTAACCATTCGCTGGCGGTAAAGGAACGGTGCTGCACTTCATGCACCAGCACCACAATGCCGACCACCAGCCCCAGCAGCCAGCTTAGTACATGCGAACCCGTCAGCAGCCCCAGCCGGAACTTGTGGCCTGGTTTATAGTATTTGCCCACGTTAAGATGGCGTCGTTTCTGGGTTCGCCAGTCTGCCCAGGCTTCTTTGGGCTTCGACCACATAAAGGTGTCAGGGTCCAGACAAACGGCGGTGTTGCGGGCGGTGGCTACCTCATTGATGAACAGATCATCGTCGCCACCGACCACATTTTTGTGGGTATAAAAACCCCGATTGGCAAAAAACAGGCTGGTTCGGTAGGCCAGATTCCGCCCAACACCCATATAGGGACGGCCCGCCAGGGCCAGCGAAAAATACTGTACCGCCGTCAGTAAAGTTTCGGACCGAATCAGCAGGTTCAGAAAGCCGGGTTGATAGTCGTAAGGCGAAAAACCCAACGAAATAGCCTTGTTATCATCCTGCAAAGAAGCTACCATGCCCGCCAGCCAGTCGGTTGAGGCCGGGCGGCAGTCGGCATCGGTAAGCAGTACGGTGGGATAAATGGCTTTTTTGAGGGCAATCGTCAGGGCGTACTTCTTGGGCGTTACATGCTCGTGTTCCCGGTCGATTCGGATGAACCGGACCCGCGAAAGTGCTGTAATGTCGTTTTCCAGAAAGAGCTGAGTGCCATCGGTTGAGCGGTCGTCCATCACCAATACCTCGAAGGCGGGATACTGCTGGTCGTTCAATAGCGGTAGTAACTCGATCAGGTTTGCCCGCTCATTGCGGGCGCACACGATAACGGTGACGCCGGTTTGGACTGGATCGGTGGATTTACCCGATGGAACTGGTAGTAAAGTGGGATCGCTTCGGTAAGGCTGACGGTAGAAGGCTGTTCTTGAATAAACAAGTAAAATGTAAATAAGCTGAATGCCGACTAACAGTAGCCAGGTTATCAGCAGGGCCGTAATCACAAAGGGGAGACGTTTACTCGCTAATGCGTTGATTTTGATTGAACGGGCAAAGATACGTAAAGAAGATTGTTCCACGGTCAAGGTTTCAGGAACCAGGTGTTGGGAACATTGATGCTGAACGCATACCGGCGACTGTTGAACGAGGCCGGGTGCGTATCTTTGCCGTATGACATTTTCGATTACTGCCAACGACCCACAGTCAAAGGCTCGAACGGGAACGCTGACGACGGAGCACGGCCCCATTCAAACACCGATTTTTATGCCCGTTGGCACGGCAGGTACTGTGAAGGCCGTCCATCAGCGCGAACTCGAAACGGACATCGACGCCGAAATTATTCTGGGGAATACCTATCACCTCTACATGCGGCCGGGACTGGAGGTACTCAATCAGGCGGGAGGACTGCATGGCTTCAATGGCTGGCGTCGCCCTATTTTGACCGATTCGGGGGGCTATCAAGTCTATTCGCTGTCGAATACCCGGAAGATTAAAGAAGAAGGCGTCACGTTCAAATCGCACATCGACGGGTCTAAACATACGTTTACGCCCGAAGGCGTGATGGATATTCAGCGAACCATCGGGGCCGACATTATCATGGCTTTTGATGAATGTACGCCCTATCCCTGCGAGTATGGCTATGCGCGCCAGTCGATGGAGATGACCCACCGCTGGCTCGGCCGCTGCATCGATCGCTTCGATTCGACAGAAGGCTTGTATGGCTACAAACAAACCCTGTTCCCGATTGTGCAGGGGAGTACCTATGCTGATTTACGCCGTCAGTCGGCAGAAGTAATTGCGAGCAAAGAGCGCGAAGGAAACGCCATTGGCGGCTTAGCCGTAGGCGAACCAGCCGAGGAGATGTACGCCATGATCGAACTGGTGAATGAAATTCTACCGGCCGATAAACCCCGGTATCTGATGGGCGTGGGAACACCCGCCAACATTCTGGAAGCGATTGCGCTGGGCGTAGACATGTTCGACTGTGTGATGCCGACGCGCAACGCCCGACATGGCCTGCTGTTCACGACGGAGGGCATTATGAACATTAAGAACGAGAAATGGAGTCGCGATTTTAGCCCTATCGACGCGGGTCTGGGCGGATACGCCAGCACGTTTTACTCAAAAGCGTACCTGCGTCACCTGGTCAAATCGGAGGAGTTGCTGGGCGGTCAGATTGCCAGCCTGCATAATTTGACGTTTTACCTTTGGCTGGTGCGTCAGGCCCGTGAACACATCGCGGCCGGTGATTTTGTTGCCTGGAAGAACGAAATGGTTGTCCGGCTGATGCAACGTTTGTGAACTGACACAAAGCTCTTTTGCTGAATCCGGATACAAAAGTCTCCTCCGTAATCGGGTAGGAGACTTTTTCGCTGTTCCGCCGTCATAGGGTCATTTCAGCGGCTGCGCCCTGTCAGGTGTCTACTTCTAACTCTATTGCATGATCGTTTCGACCGAATCCAGCCCGACGTTACCAACCAATCGCTGGGTGCGTTTGCCCGGCGATGTGGTTGTACGGACGCTCTGGCTGGAACGGTATAAGCTCCTGCTGGCAATGGGTTTGGCTATTGGCATCGGCGTGGCCATCGCCCTGATACTAACGCCCGAGTTCAGATCAGAAGCACGGCTGATGCCCGAGATGAACAATGGGTCGGGCGATGTACTTAAGCGGCTGGCTTCCATGGCGGGCTTTTCGGGGGTCGATTTTTCTGACGCTGACGAGCTGGACGCCGTTCGGCCCGATTTATATCCTCATGTATTGCAGAGCACGCCTTTTGTTTTATACCTGATCGATCAGCCGGTTACCACAACGGCTGGTCAGTCGCAACGACTTGGCCAGTTTCTACTGCCCGATACTAAATGGTCATTCCGGAAGTTAATGTCGTTGCGGAAAGGGGATCGGGCAGACTCGCTGGGCACATCGCCATCCGACAAAACGGTACGCCTATCGGTTCGCCAGCAGGCGTTTGCTGAAGAAATCAGTGAGCGCGTCAGGGCTAAGTTCGATACCCGGTCGGGCATTATTACCATTACGGCTACAATGCCCGATGCCAACGTGGCAGCAACGGTAGCGGCTCTGGCCATGAGCTATCTGACAGACTACGTAACGACTTACCGCACCGAGAAAGCCCGGCAGGATTTAACTTTTTACCGTAAGCAGTTAAATGCGGCCCAAAATCGGTATAAACAGGCGCAACTCGCTGTTTTTCAGTACAACGATCACCACAAAAACATTGTGATGCTGGCCACAACCATGGACCGGCACCTGATGGAGGCTGAACTGAGTATTGCCCAGACTGTTTATACAGAACTGGCCCGTCAGTTTGAGCAGTCGAAACTCAGGGTGCAGGCACGAACCCCAATCTTTAAAGTGCTTGAACCACCGGGCGTGCCGCTCAAACGAATCTCGCCCAGGCGAACGGTAATCGTCGTGCTTTTTGCTGTCGTCGGGCTGGTGTCCGGCGCCTTGTATGTACTCGTCCGGAAGGCTGATGTCGCCGGTCAATTGCAGGCGATGGTAGCCAATACACCGCCCGAAAAAGTTTTATCCCTTTAACGAACCCGACCCGTTGCTGACCGCTCTTCGACAGAAAGAAAAACAAATTGCCGTTATCGGCCTGGGCTATGTAGGCCTGCCGCTTGCGCTTGCCTTTGCCCGCCAGTTTCGGGTCATTGGTTTCGATACTAACCCCGACCGGATAACCCGTTTACAACGATGGGAAGACCCGTCCCGGCAAATAGCCGCCGAGGCATTTGAAGGCGCTGACATTACGTTTACGGCGAATCCTGACGATCTTCAACAAGCTCATTTCTTTGTTGTTGCCGTGCCTACGCCCGTCGATGATTATAAAGTGCCCGACCTGAAACCGCTGCAACGAGCGTCTGAGCTGATCGGGCGGGCGCTGAAACCAGGCGACTATGTCGTTTATGAATCGACGGTGTATCCGGGCTGCACCGAGGATGACTGCCTGCCTGTTTTAATCCAGCAGTCTGGTTTAAGGCTGGGAGAGGAGTTCAAACTGGGTTACTCGCCCGAGCGCATCAACCCCGGCGACAAAGTGCGAACGCTGACGGATATTCTGAAGGTCGTTTCGGGAAGTGATACCGAGGCCGCTCAGACCATTGCCGATGTATACGGCTGCATTATCCGCGCGGGCATATACACAGCACCGAGTATCAAGGTGGCCGAAGCGGCCAAAGTAATTGAAAATGTGCAGCGTGACCTGAATATCTCGCTGATGAATGAGCTGGCCATCATTTTTGACAAGCTCGGTATCGACACCCAGGAGGTTATTAACGCGGCATCCACGAAATGGAATTTTCTGCCCTTCACACCGGGGCTGGTTGGTGGCCACTGCATCGGCATTGATCCGTATTATCTGCTTTATAAAGCCCGGCAGCTTGGCTACGATCCGCAGGTAATTAACTCCGGTCGGCGGATCAACGACGGTATGCCCGCTTTTGTTGCCACCAAACTGGTGCAGATGTTGCTCCATCGCGATACCAATCCGGCCCAAACGAAAGTGCTGGTTATGGGGCTGACGTTCAAGGAGAATATCGCCGATATTCGAAACTCCAAAGTGGCTGATCTGGTGCGGGAGCTGATGAAATACGCCATCAACGTTCACGTTGTTGATCCGTATGCATCGCCCAATGAGGTTGCCCAGACCTACAATATGAGCCTGCTGGATAGCCCCTCTACACAGTATGATGCTGTGATTGTGGCTGTTGGGCATGATGCCTATCGGACGCTTGATATCGCCTACTTTAAGTCGCTGATGAAAACGGCTCCTATCCTGTTGGATTTGAAGGGGTTATATGCCGTGCGAAAAGACGATGAAATCGACTACTGGCGACTTTAATTGGGATAATGCGATGAATGTAGTCCTTGTTGGAAGCCGGTTGTTCGATTCGTTCGAGTACCATCTGTGGGACTCCTTCAAGACGCTGGGGCATGACGTTACCGTGTTGGATATACCGGATGTATTGCCTGTTTCGGCCCGCCTACATTACTGGCTGTCCCGCTTCAACGAACCTTACGACCGGCTGGTGAACGCCCGATTGGCCAGTAAAATTGCTGCACTTCGGCCCGATCTGGTAGTTATTGTCTACCGCCATCTGCATCCGATCCTTGTGGAACACATCAAGCAATACTTGCCTGGCGTTCCCGTGGTTCAACTGAATCCCGATGCCCTCTCAAATCTGGAGAAGCAGCAGATTATCGCGGCTGATTTCGATTATTATTTCTCGAAAGAACCGTACATCGTTGATTTCCTGCGGACCAAACTTGGCGCAAACGCGCATTACCTACCCGAAGGATTTAATCCACGCATCCACCAAAAGCCAATTATTGACAAGGCCGCTGCCGAAGCACAAACCAATATTGATGTGCTGGTTTACGGCAATTTGTACGCCTATCGGGCCCGTATGGCTGACCGGCTTCTGCGCGCCGGTATCCGTGTAGCCGTGTTTGGTGCCGAAGGCCCCTATTTGCGTCGGGCTGTGCAGTCGGCCTATCGTGGGCAGTATTTGGTTGGCGCGGAGAAAAACCGGTTGCTGTATGGTGCCCGAATCGTTTTCAATAATCTGCATTATGCCGAAGTCACGTCCGTTAATCAGAAGTACTTTGAAATTAACGGCATTGGCGGGTTTCAACTCTGCGACTACAAACCAACCATTGTCGATTATACGGGCGTTCCGGCCGATGCAGTGACCTTTCGAACGATTGACGAAGCCATTGATAAAATCCGGTATTACCTGACGCACGCCAACGAACGGCACGAATTAGCCAACCGACAGTACACTCATTTTCAGCAGTACCATACCCTCGATCACCGCGTCGGGCAGCTAATCCATACGTTGGGAATGCACTCGCTGGTGAGTTCGACAGGAATAAAACTAACTGTCTGATGAAAGCTCTGTTAGCGAGCGTTGGTCTCATTGGGCTGGCCATGTATCTGGTGGAAAGTACCGTTTTAGAGGCCTTGGCGGTAGCAGTATCAGCCCATGTATTTCTAGTATTCGTAGCGAAAATTGGCAAAACGATAGCGCTGTTGCCCTGCATCAGTTTCATTGCGTCGCTGGAAATTTTGCTGGTTCCGGCCCTGACATACTGGGTGTTTCCGTCGTCGATGCCGATTGACTCAACGGTTTATTTTAGCTATGCGTTACCGGCTTTCCTGGCGTTTTATGCGGGTCTGAACAGGTTTAGTAGTCGTGATTTGGGGCGTACGCACGTAGTGTATATGCAGGCCGGGACCGCGTATCTCCAGACAAAGCCAGCAACCTGTATCGTTTTGTTAGCCATTGGTTTGCTGGGGTTTATTATTAAAATGATTGTGCCGACAGCACCTGCAATGGTCGGCACGATACCGTCGTACTGCCTGTGCATCAGTGCGTTTTATGCTTACTATTCCCGAAGCCCCTACCGGTTTGTCGTGATCGGTCTTGCTGCAATGGTCCTGCTGGTCAATACGGTATGGACTGGCATGTTCGGCGATCTATTCTTTTGGCTCCTGCTGGCGGTTCTTTTCCTGGCCGCCGGTATGCCGGATCGGATAACCACTTCGTTGAAAACAACCGTTATCCTTTCTGCTTTCGCCTTTTTGTTACTGATTCAGTCGATCAAAGGCGAATACCGGTATAACACCTGGGGCTACAGTCGGGCGGAGCGGACGGCAAATACGACGCTGATGGCTGAACTGCTCGCGGATCGGCTTACCCACCCTGAAAAACTGCTGAACGCCGATCATGCGTTTCTCTCCTTTGTTCGGTTTAATCAGGGCATTATGATTGGGAGCGCTATGGCCAAAGTACCGCTGCACGAAGACTATGCCAGGGGAGCGGTATTGCTGTCATTGATCTACCCGTTTATTCCCCGGCTGTTCTGGGCGAATAAACCGCAAACGGGTGGCTATGAAAACATACGGCGCTTTACGAGCCTGCGACAGACCGAAAATACGAGTATTAATTTGTCGCCGTTAGGAGAGGGCTACGTGAATTTTGGGTATGGCGGTGTGCTCTTCGCCCTGTTCTACGGATTATTGCTGGGTGGCGCTTTTCATTACGTCCTGCGCCTGGCAGAACGCATGCCTTCACTGATCTTTTGGTTACCAATGCTATACATCGGCTGTCTAACGATGGAAACCGATCTGCTCTCAACCTGGGGCAGTTTGCTGAACAACGCCCTGTTTATTGCGCTGCTTTTTTGGGTATCCAAGCGCGTTGGCATTCACTTATAATTCGCCTATGACTGTTCTATACCTGTTTCGAAGCCCCGGCACTGGCTATAGCATCGACCAGTTGTTCGATAGTGTTCGGGTTGAGGTGGCGGGTCTGGGTGTAAACACACAGGCCATTCGCTTGCCGTATGTGAGTCGGGGTCTACGACCGGTCTGGCAAAATCTACGTTTCATAAAACAGCTTACTGCCGATCTTTTTCATATTACGGGCGATATTCATTATGCGGCACTGGCCTTACCCGCGTCGCGCACGATACTGACCATTCACGACTGCTTTTTATTGACCAATAACCGCAAACGACCAGTCCGGTACCTGATTTTCTGGCTGCTTTGGTATTACCTGCCCATTCGTCGGGCCGGTGTTGTGACGGCCGTTTCGGAAAACACCAGGCAGGAGTTGATCCGGTATGTAGGGCGTATAGCTCATAAAGTGCAGGTTGTTCCCAATGGCTATGATCCTTTGTTCACGCATCGTCCCAGGGCTTTTATGCACCAGCAACCGAGACTGTTGCAATTGGGAACGGCTCGGCATAAAAATGTAGCCCGCCTGATGGCGGCCATCGAGGCAATGCCCTGTATGCTCCTCATTGTCGGATCCTTAACCGATAAACTGATTGCTGAATTACAGCAGCGGCAGATTCAATATCGGCAGTATGTTAGCTTACCCAAAGAGCAAGTCGTTGAGCTATACAACGAAAGTGATATTATTACGTTCATCTCGACCCAGGAGGGCTTTGGCCTGCCCATTCTTGAAGCCAATGCTGTGGGGCGGGTCGTGATTACGGCCAGGGTTTCGCCAATGCAGGAACTGGCCGCTGATGCAGCTCATTTGGTTGACCCAACTGACATAGCCGCCATTCGAATGGGTATAGAGCGGCTTATTCAGGATGATACTTACCGACAAACCCTGATCGATGCCGGCCTGAAAAATGCGCAGCAATACACCATCAACCGGGCTGCTGAGCGCTATAAAGTGCTGTATGACCAACAGTATCAGCTTAGTCACGTCTATTCACCAACTTTTTTATGAAGATAGTTATATCGGCCGACCGATTTTATCCGGCTCAGGCAAGTGGAGCTGCCAGCACCATCCATTGGCAGGCCAGAATGCTGACCAGGGCTGGGCATGAGGTAGCCGTGGTGGCTACCTCAGAGGATGTCCCCGTATGCACACCGCTGGATAGCTGGTTAATGCGGGATTACGGGCGGGTGATTTATACACAAAACCCGCACTTTTACCTGCCTATCAAACACATCTGGTATGGTTGGAAAGCCATCCGAGAAGCGGATGTGGTGCATGTGAACAGCCTGTTTTATCCCGCTTCATTTGTTTGGGTCGTCCTGTGTCAACTTCTGAATAAGCCCGTTGTGTGGTCGCCCCACGGCGAACTAAGCCCGGCGGCACTCCAGTTTCGGCCACGCCTGAAGCGGTTCTTACTGCCCATTTTTAAGAGGTTCCGGTCGAGCGTTTTGTTTCATGCTACTTGTGCAGAGGAGGCCAATCAAATACGGCATCATTTTGGTCCCTATGCACGGGTCGGTGTGCGCCGAACGATGATGGAACGGCCAGCTTTAGCCACTCGGGTAGCACAGCCGTATCTATTGTTTATGGGTCGGTTGCACCCTATAAAAGCCATTGATCGTTTACTGAAAGCCCTCAGTGCATCAACAGTGTTTAAGCAAAGCCGTTATTCACTGGTGGTGGCTGGCCCTGAAACAGACAAACTGTACGCCCAAAAATTGAAGGAGTCCCTAATAACGTTGGGCCTTTCTGGAAAGGTATCGTTTGTCGGGCCGGTGCAGGATCAACGCAAAGAACAACTATATGCCAATGCGCACGTGTTGATTTTACCCTCGCATTCCGAAAACTTTGGTAACGTCGTTATCGAAGCGCTGGCACAGGGTACACCCGTCATCGCTTCAGCCAATACGCCCTGGCAGGTGCTGGAACAGGAGGCTGCCGGCCGTTGGGTGCCCAACGAACCCGCTTTACTTCAGCAGGCTATCGAGCCATTCCTGACGATGCCGCCCGACCAGTATGAGCGCTATCGGACACAAGCCCTTTGTTTGGCCCGCCGGGATTACGACAGCTCGCTTAACCCGCTTGTCTGGGTGGATTTCTATCAGGCCGCCAGAATGCGAACCGTACCTGAATCCTTATGGACTATACCCAGCAACCGATACGCGTCAGTCTCCGGAAAGTAATTCGGTATGTTCGACTATTCGGCCTCGCCCGAACCTGGATGAAAGTGCAGGCGCATTACCACATGAAAAAAGAGTTTACTGGGCAGCAGCCACTGTCTGTTCCTACCGAGTCGACGGGTAAACACGTGGGCATACTGGGTTGTGGAAAGTTCGCTTATGCCAACGTGGCCTATTACATTCATAAAAACTTCGGCGCGGTTATTCGGGGTGTTATGGATACCGACTTAAACAAAGCCATTTCGCTGGCTCAGCGATACAGGACCGATTATTACACAAACTCCGCCGACGATCTCATAAACGATCCACACATTGACCTGATCTATATTGTTTCCAATCACGCATCGCATGCTGAGTACGCTATGGCTGCCATCCGGCAGGGGAAGGCCGTGCACATCGAAAAACCGCATGTAGTCAGTGAAGATCAACTGGTGCGGTTGTGTACGGCTATACGCGCGTATAAAGGGTGCGTTAGGCTGGGTTTCAATCGGCCCGAAAGCAAACTTGGGGAGTTCTTAAAACAACAATTAGACACACAGACTGGCCCTGCGATGCTAAATTGGTTTGTGGCGGGCCATGCTATTCCTGATGGACACTGGTATTTTGCTGAGGAAGAGGGCGGGCGAATTTTGGGTAATTTATGCCATTGGATTGATTTCACGATGCGGTTAATCCCTGAGCCGAATCGGTTTCCCATCCAGATTATTCCTGCCCGTTCGCGCCGGGCCGACTGTGACATCAGCGTTTCGTATCTATTCGCTGATGGCTCCATTGGAACCATTACCTTCTCGGCCAAAGGACATACGTTCGAGGGCGTTCGGGAAACGCTGAATGCCCATAAGGGAAATCTGCTAGTCAGCCTGACGGACTTTCAAACGTTGCGGCTGGATAATAACGCCAGGGTGATCCGCCGTCGGCTGTGGTTTCGGGATCACGGTCATCAGCAATCCATCAAAACTAGTTACCTGATGCGGACAGATGCGTCAAAGCAGGAAAGCCTGAAAATGATCTGGGAGACGGGTTATCTGATGCTCAAAACGAAAGAGGCACTGGATACGAATACGACAATCCGTGTAACGGGTTTTCACGATCCATAAATCAGATCTAAATAAACTCGATATGAACGTCCTTAGCATCGTTGGTGCCCGTCCGAATTTCATGAAAGTGGCGCCCCTGCATCGGGCTTTTCTATCGCAACCGAACACCCAGTCTAAGATTGTTCATACCGGTCAGCATTACGATCATCTGTTGAGCGATATATTCATTCGGCAGCTCGATTTGCCACAACCAGATCATTTTCTGAACGCATTACCCGGCTCACCGACGCAGCAGATGGCGGATATGATGCACAAATTCGACGCGGTGCTTCATGCCGAGCAGCCCGATTGGGTACTGGTGGTGGGTGACGTGACCAGTACGCTGGCCTGCGCACGGGTGGCGGCTCAACGGGGTGTTCGGGTGGCGCATGTCGAAGCGGGCCTGCGGTCGGGCGATGACCGGATGCCTGAGGAGTTTAATCGAATTGAAACCGACCGGATCGCCGATGTATTGTTCGTAACCGAACAGTCCGGGCTGGATAACCTTCGGCGCGAAGGTATCTCCCATGAAAAAGTCCATTTTGTCGGTAATGTCATGATTGATTCACTCGTACAGTATCGGCAGAAAGCGACTAAGCTAAACACGCTTACGCTGTTGGGCGTATTTCCCCAGCAGTATGTACTGATCACCCTGCACCGGCCGGCTAATGTGGATACAGAAACTGGTCTGGAAAAGCTTCTACAACTGATTCGGGGCATTGCTCAACACAAAACAGTGCTGTTCCCAATTCACCCGCGTACCCGCGCCAACCTAACTCAATTTGGCCTGATGGACCGTTTGGTTGCCATTCCGGGTGTGCGTCTTCTGGAGCCACAGGGATACCTCGAATTTCTGAATTTGATGGATAATGCGAGCCTCGTCATTACGGATTCGGGTGGGATTCAGGAAGAAACGACTTACCTCAACGTGCCTTGCCTGACCTTTCGCCACTCGACCGAACGACCGGTAACCGTCGACCTGGGTACCAATCAGCTACTTGATGACCTGAAACCCGAAACGGCACTACGGAAGGTGAAGGAAATTCTGGACGGTCGCGTCAAAACCGGGCAAGTGCCGCCTTTGTGGGACGGACAGGCTGCTGGCCGCATTGCCAGAATACTAACTTCATTATGAAACAGCTCATCCAGAACGTCAAAACCGGTGAGACGCTGCTCATGGATGTGCCAACGCCCCAGGTACAACCGGGACAGGTGTTGATTCAAACAGGGAGGTCGCTGGTATCGTTGGGTACGGAACGAATGCTGGTCGAGTTCGGCAAAGCCAGCCTGCTGAACAAGGTTCGTCAGCAGCCCGATAGAGTAAAGCAGGTCGTTGAAAAAATTCAGTCGGATGGCCTGCGAACAACGATCGGTGCGGTGATTCGTAAATTGAATCAGCCGGTGCCGCTGGGCTACTGCAATGTCGGGACCGTACTGGCCGTGGGCGACGGGGTTACTGATCTTTGCGTTGGCGACCGGGTGGCATCCAACGGATATCATGCTGAAGTCGTTTGTGTGCCACGAAATCTGGTGGCGCTCATTCCCGATGCGGTGAGTGACGACGAAGCGGCTTTTACTGTTATCGGAGCCATCAGCCTGAATAGTATTCGGCTCCTGGCCCCGTCCGCTGGCGAAACGGTTGTGGTCATTGGATTGGGTCTACTTGGCCTGATGACGGCGGAATTGCTCCGAATCAGTGGTTGTCAGGTTATTGGTATCGAAATTGTCGAAGCAAAAGGCCAGTTGGCGACAGCACGCGGCATAACCGTTATCAACCCGGCACGGGGAGTGGAGCCGATCAACGCGGTTATGTCAATGACTACCGGCCTAGGAGCCGATGGGGTGATTATTACCGCTTCTTCCCGGATAGATAAACTCCTGTCGCAGGCGGTTCGTATGAGTCGCCGAAAGGGAACCGTTGTTCTGGTGGGCGTGACAGACCTAACGATGAGTCGAGCGGATCTATATGAAAAAGAGGTCGTCCTGCGGGTTGCACGTTCCTATGGACCCGGTCGTTATGATGAAGCGTACGAACAAAGAGGTCAGGATTATCCAGTAGACTACGTTCGCTGGACGGCGAATCGTAATTTTCAGGCTATCCTCCAATTTATGGCTACGGGCCAGCTACAGGTAATGTCATGGATCACTGAAGTGGTGCCGTTGACCGATTACCAGAAAATATACAGTGACCTACAGTTGTCGGGGCGGATTGCTTCGCTGCTCACGTATCCTGAACAAGCCGCGTTAACTCCCGTGCTCAGGTTGCTGGAGCAAGCGTATGAGCCGCGTTCGGGGACCATCGGAATCATTGGAGCCGGGAACTTCACGGGGGCGATACTAGTATCTGCTCTGAAAGCGGCTGGCGCAGAAATTAAAACCATCGCCAGTGCTGGCGGTCTGAGCGCAACCGTGTTGGCCAGAAAGTTCGGCATTACCCAAAGCACCACAGACTACCAGCAAATTCTCAACGACCCGGACATTGACCTATGCGTGATTACAACCCGCCACGATAGCCACGCCCGACTGACTAGTGAGGCTCTGAAAGCCGGTAAACATGTGTTTGTGGAAAAACCACTGGCTATTTACCCACATGAATTACCCGCGCTGATTGAACATCAGCAACAAGCGGGCCGGATCTTGATGGTTGGCTTCAATCGGCGTTTTTCGCCGTATGCGCAAAAAATGAAGACGCTGCTCGGTGGTGAACGGTCGGCAGATTTGCCGATGAATATTGTTGTCACCGTCAATGCAGGATCGATTTTGGCTGCATCGTGGGTACATGATCGGGATGTCGGGGGGGGTCGTATCCTGGGCGAGGCTTGTCATTTTGTCGATCTGATCACGTTTCTGACGGGTAGCCGGGTCATGAGCGTATGCCTGAACGCGATGGGTCGTCAACCCACCGAAACAAGTGATTCGGCCTCTATACTGTTGCGCTACGAGAACGGTTCCACCGCTACGATCAATTACTTCAGCAATGGCAGTAAAGCCTACGCTAAGGAACGAGTAGAGGTTTACTGGCAGGAACGAACGCTGGTGCTGGACAACTTTCGAACGTTGACCGGCTACGGATTTAAGGGGTTCTCCAAGCTATCGGGACGGCAGGATAAGGGCCATGTCGAGCAGATGAAGCGCTTGATTAACCAGGTTCGCACGGGTCAGGAGCAGACGAATAGACAAATTAAGCCAGAAAAATCGCTGATTCCATTTGACGAACTTATCAACACCACACAAACCCTGTTTGCCGCTTTACAAAGTTTGCGGGAAAGGCGGTTTGTCGCCGTTGCAGGTATGGGCATCACTTCACAGAAATTAAATGGCGCCGATCGACCTGCGTAAGCCCGGATTAATCTGGCGAACGGTCAGGTACCTGACTGTTCGCCAACTGGTCTTTCAGGTGCTGACTCGTCTGCGGAGCCGACCACGGCTCCGCTTACCCCGGACGGCCCCAGCGGCTTATTTCCTAAAGGTGCCTGATGCCGAAAAGCCCATATCGTGGCAAACCGGGACGTTTCTATTTCTCAATCAGTCGTATTCGCCAGGTAGCCAGCCGATTAACTGGAACTACCGGCATGCTGGAGCAATGGATTATGGTAAACTCTGGACCTATAATCTGAACTACTTCGATTTTCTGAACCAGCCCGGTATGAGTCCTGTATCAGGGGTTCGGCTCATTCATGATTTTATCCGGCAATCCGATGCATTGCAGGATGGGTTGGAAGCTTACCCAACGTCGCTGCGGATTATAAACTGGGTAGAATTTTTAAGCCGGAATCGAATTCAGCAAGCAATGATTGACCGTCATTTATTCGCTCAGGTAACCTTGTTGCGCCATCGGCTGGAATACGCTATTGGTGGGAACCACCTGCTCGAAAATGGCTATGCCTTATTGCTCGGCGCCCTTTATTTTCGGCATCAGCGGTGGTTTCGCCTGGGTGCAAGGCTTGTGCGTTCTGAGATGAACCGGCAGATTTTAACCGATGGTGGCCACGACGAACGTAGCCCTATGTACCACCAACTGCTGCTCGACCGGCTGTTGACTGTTTTGCTGGCTTTGCAGCACGACACCTGGCATAAAGACGCCATGCTTGTTCATGATCTGTCCGACAAAGCCTGCCAAATGCTCCGCTGGCTTACGGTCGTTACCTTTCGCAACGGCGATATTCCCCTGGTGAATGACTCCGTTTTGGGCGTTGCACCTACAACGGCACAACTTCTGGCGAAAGCCGAGCGGGTATTAGGTAACCGATTTGGCTTGACACGCGCCATGGTAACTCGGCTACAGGACAGCGGCTATCGTATGTTTCGGACTGACCGGTACGAACTTTTTGCCGATGTGGGGCCGGTTGGGCCCGATCATCAGCCTGGTCATGCCCACGCCGATACGCTCTCCTTCGTGCTCCATGTGGATAACCTTCCGCTGGTTGTGGACAAGGGCGTATCTACTTATCAAATTGGTCCGCGTCGGGATCGGGAGCGGAGTACGGCTGCCCACAATACGGTTTGTATAGACAGTGTGAATTCCTCCGAAGTCTGGTCGGGTTTTCGGGTGGGCCTCCGTGCTAGGGTAATCGTGCTGACCGACACACCAACCAAATTAACAGCCCGGCATGATGGCTACCGTAGGCTTGGGGTTATCCATGAACGGACGTGGGCCGTTGAACCGAATCGACTTTTACTGACCGATCGTCTGATTGGCATTTGGAATCATAAAAATCGGGTGGGAACAGCTCGGTTTTATCTCCATCCCGACGTTCGGGTACAACTATCGGACGATCGAATTCTCGTTGGGCCGCTGCAACTGTCGGTTTCGTCGGAAACCCAACCGGTAGTGTCCGTTATAAACTATGGCTTTGCCGAAGGCTTCAATCGGTTGCGCACCGGCCAATGCCTTGAGGTGCTATTTACCGACTATTTAGACACCACAATGTGGCTTATCGAATGAATGTACTTTACCTGACTTTTTATTTTGAGCCCGACATCGGGCCGGGTTCATTTCGAAACACCGCTTTGGTGCAGGAACTATCCCGCCAGCTTCGTTCAGATGATGCCATTCACGTCATCACGACCCGGCCCAATCGGTACCAAGCGTATAAACCAACGGCTCCAGAGCACGAACAGCAAGGCTACGGCAATTGCCCGGTTACCATTGATCGTATTCAGATTCCAACGCACAAAAGTGGCCAACTGGATCAAATCCGTGCCTTCTGGACCTATTTCCGGACTGCCTACCGACTAGCCCGGCGACAGAAGTATGATCTGGTTGTTGCTTCCTCATCCCGTTTGTTCACCGCTTTTCTGGGCGCTGTATTGGTTCAGCGAATGAATAGTGGACGGAATCATCGCATCCCATTCTATCTCGATATTCGGGATCTGTTTCGGGAGGTCATGCTGGAAATGCACCCAAATCTACTGGTGCGTTTTCTGCTGAATGTGGTGCTGAGGCCTGTTGAATGGTACACGTTCAGCCGTGCCAATCATATTAATCTGGTCTCTGAGGGATTTCAGACCTATTTTCGTTCTTTTCGACAGGCAACATACAGCTATTTTACGAATGGGATCGACAATGTATTTTTGACTATACCGAAAAGCGTGCCTGGTCCGCCAACACGCATTAAAACCCTTCTCTATGCGGGTAACATCGGTCAGGGGCAGGGGATGCATAAGATTATTCCACAAGCGGCCCGGCAATTGGGCGAAGGCTATCGGTTCGTAATTTTTGGCAGTGGTGGTGCGAAAAACGAACTGGAATCCAGGCTTCGGGCAGAGAACGTTACGAATGTTGAGATCCGCGAACCTGTTAGCCAGGCAGAGTTGGTGATTCATTATCAGAACGCTGACTATTTGTTTTTGCATCTGAATGATCTGGCGGCTTTCACTCGCGTTCTTCCCTCAAAGCTATTCGAATACGGCGCGACGGATAAACCCATTGTCGCTGGCGTGGCGGGCTATGCCGCTTCGTTTGTGCGTCAACACCTCCCCAATGCCGTCGTTTTCGTTCCTGGCGATGTCGCTGATTTGGTCAGGCAGGTGCACGAAACGCTCTATTGTACTTGCCCCAGAACAGATTTTAGAGCAACTTTCCGGCGGGAAGCAATCAGTCAGGCAATGGTTCGGCAATTGCTCGAAACGCTAGGTAATCGATTGCAGATTCAACTAAACAGGCCTAACGAAACCCCAGTATGACGATCTTACTAACAGGTGCGTCCGGGTTTCTGGGCAGCCGGATTTATCAACAACTGGTGCCGGAGCATTCCATGACCACGGTAGGCCGAACCGCCTGTGGTTCCCGTCATATTCATTGCGATTTGGCCGCGCAGGTGCCGGACTTACCGGGCAGTCAGTTCGACCTGGTTATTCACGCGGCCGGGAAAGCGAATGCCGTTCCTCGTACTGCGAGTGAACGCGCCGATTACCAACGGGTTAATGTACAGGGCACGGCTAACCTGCTAAGTGCATTGGAGAAGCTGCCCAGTCCGCCAACTGCTTTCGTGCATCTGAGCACGGTGTTGGTGTATGGGTGTTCGTCAGGACAAGCGCTTCGGGAGTCGACCCCCCTTTTAGCTACCGATCCGTATGGAGCCAGCAAAGTTGAAGCCGAAATGTTATTGCAGGCATGGGCTACCCGAACGGGCGTTCGGTTGGCCATTCTACGCTTACCACTGGTTGTTGCCGAGCCGCTAAACGGGAATCTGGCCACTCTGCAAACGGCTATTCGGCGCGGGTATTATGTTCGGATTGGCAACGGTCTGGCTCGCCGAAGCATGGTGCGGGCCGATGATGTCGCGGCTGTACTTACCCGTGTGGCCAACGTTGGCGGCACATTTAACCTGACCGATGGCTACCATCCAACTGTTCGCGAACTGGAAGATGCCATTGCCCGAAAACTTGGCCGGAAGAGACCGATTCCTTCCGTTCCGCTGTCGTTGATCAACCCCATGGCTCGCCTGGGCGACGGCATCAATGCCGTTATTGGCCGGCGGTTTCCGATTGACTCGATTGCGCTACAAAAACTAACCAGCACGCTGACGTTCTCCGACGAACGGGCACGCCAACAGCTTGACTGGCGTCCACGCCCGGTACTTGACTTGCTCCAATGAGCCTACGCCATTATTTCTATTTAACTCTTTTTCTTATCGGCGCTGAAGCGCTTTGTATTCTGCTTGCGCGTTCGGCAGGGTTGTTCGATAAACCCAATGAGCGCTCCGCTCATCAAAATGAGACGATCGTTCGGGCGGGAGGCTTCGTGTTTTATTTGGCGGCTATGGTGGCTGTCGGGTCAGGAGAAGCCAATCGGTTGTATTTCGGGTTAGGTCTAACCGCTAGTATGATCGTCAGCTTTTGGGATGATGTCTCTCCGGTACCCAAACGCTTTCGTCTGACCATCCATGTGCTGTCGGTGGGGTTGCTGTTGATGCAGGAGCGAGATGTGTTAACTAGTTGGTGCTTCATTGCCGGGCTGCTGGTGCTGGGCGTCGGCATCGTAAATGCCTACAATTTTATGGATGGCATCAACGGCATGACGGCTTTTTATAGCCTGGTTACTGTTGCAACGCTCTGGTTTTGGCAAGCCCGGTTGCTGAAAGAAACCGATAATCTGTTTTCTTGTCTATTTATCGCGCTATTGATCTTCAGCTATGTCAACGCCCGCCGACAGGCGATTTGTTTCGCGGGTGATGTAGGGAGTATCACCATGGGAATCAGTATCTTGTATGGCCTTATGGAGATTATTCACCAGAGTCATACTTATCTACCCATCTTATTTCTTTCGGTTTATGGCGTCGATACAGGAACAACCATTGCGTATCGGCTTTATTTACGGCAAAACATCTTTCGGGCGCATCGACTGCATCTTTTTCAGCTGCTGGTTCACCAGGGGCGTTGGCCGCACCTGCGGGTTTCGGCTCTTTATGCGCTGATGCAGGCGGGTATCAACATACTGGTGATTAGGGCCGTGAACTGGTCGCTGTGGAGCCAGTTCGTGTTAGCCGGGTCTGTTTTAGGCAGTTTGATGATGGCGAGTGTATGGGTCAGAAATAAAGTGAGTGAAACAAAAGAGGTCGGTTTCGAAAAACCGACCTCACGTTACCTATAAAAACGGATTATTTCCAGAAGACACGGGCAGTTGTTATTTCACGCTTTTGCCAATGGCAATCAGGTTTTCTGGTGTTTGAAGGCCCAGGACCTTTTTCAATATTTTTCCGTTGCCGTCAATAAACAGCAAAGTAGGGTAGGCTTCCAGCGGATAAACCTGCGACAGCGCAGGACCTTCGCCCTTTTCCATATCCATTTTTACGTTAATAAACTTCTCATTGTAGAAGTCACCAACAGCTTTTTTGGTGAATACGTTTTTCTGGAGCAGTTTGCAGGGCCCGCACCAGCTAGCATAGGCGTCCAGAAAAATCACCTTTTTTTCGGCTTTCGCCTTCTTTAAAATTTCTTTCCAGGAGGCCTCTGTAAACTGAATGCCCGCGGCATCATCGCTCAAAACACGTTTGCTGTCGCTTGTCCGATGCACTTTTGGTGGATGAAGAGCAGCGTGGGTCGGTAACGAGTGGACTCCCACCAGCAGAATCGCCAGTAGCCAAATAACTTTTTTCATAGTCGAACCGGGAAACCGGCAGTCTTTATGGTTTTCGGGATGATAACGAACGGACCGGCAACTTTCGTTTCAACGGGTACGTCGTTTTATAGAACATAGTTAACGGATAGAACGGCAAATTACAAATCATGTGCCATTCTCCTTAATCTTTCCGAACTTTGCGGCCGTTTTAGTCCATTACACTATGCCTGTTAAGCAAGCCGAATTCCTGGTCAGCAACTCCGACCCGGCTCTCTGTCCTAAGCCCGACCGACCCGAGTATGCCTTTATTGGCCGTTCGAATGTTGGCAAATCGTCGCTAATCAACATGCTGACGAGTCGGTCGTCGTTGGCTAAAATTTCGGGTAAGCCCGGTAAAACCCAGCTGATTAACCACTTTCTGATCGATAATGAGTGGTATCTGGTTGACCTTCCCGGCTATGGCTACGCTCAGGTAAGTAAAACCGAGCGCGAGAAGTTTGCGGCCTTAATCGACGGCTACCTGACGAGTCGCCCGAATCTGCTGTGTATCTTCGTGCTGGTCGATGCACGCATTGAACCGCAGAAGATAGACCTCGATTTTATGGCCAATCTGGGCGAGCGGGGGCTTCCTTTTGTCATTGTCTTTACGAAGACGGAAAAACTTAACGCGACCAAACTTCAGACTACACTGGCCAATTACCGCGCTAGATTACTTGAAGAGTGGGAGGAAGCACCACAGTTTTTTGTTACCTCAGCCATCACGGCCGCCGGCCGGGAAGACCTTCTTGCCTTTATCCGGCCGTTAAATGAAGGGTACAAAAAGTGATTGAACTAGTGAATGATGGAGTGACTGAATAAGGATGTATAGCCTCTTTAATCACTCCATCATTCACTAATTCAATTATTAAAAGGGCAATACACGCAGCAAAATACACGTTACCAATTTACAAAGTCTCTCTATGGAAGCATTAAAACAGATTGCCAATGTGGCTGGCTACAGCGGCCTTTACCGAATCCTGAAACCCGGTCGGGCGGGTGTTATTGTTGAGTCTTTGGATGAAAAGAAGGCGAAGACGATGATGGGCCCAACGGCTCGTGTATCCGTCCTGAATGATATTTCGATTTACGTAGACGACGATGAGGAACAATCGATACCATTAAGCGCGGTATTGACCGAAATCAATTCAAAATACGGGGAGACTCTGCTGGTCGATCCAAAAGGGTCAAACGAAGAGTTAGCCGATTTTATGGCATCAGTTGTACCTGCTTACGACCGTGAGCGGGTTCGTCCGGCCGATATCAAGAAGCTAATTATCTGGTACGGTATTTTGCGGCAATATGCGCCTGATGTGTTTACCGCAGCGGCTGAAGAACCTGCCGAAAGCACACCGGAAGCGGCCGTAGCAACCGAAGATGCAGTCGTTGAAGAAGCCCCGGCTACTGACGCTCCTGTTGCTGAAGAAAAGAAGGCCGCAAAAACGTCAAAAGCGCAAAAAGCTTAAACATACCTCGTCGTACCAGGTTAGGTAATCAGGTAAGACGAATAAAATTCTTCATTTTCAGTGAGAACAGAAAAGCCGCGATGACCCTTGGTTTCGCGGCTTTTTAGTGTGCAGTAGGTGGTAAGTGAGCACTTACCACCTTGGTTTAATCTACCGTGCTTAGTTTCACCGTATTGGTGCGACGGGCCTGAGTGAGCGGCATGCTGAGCGTATTGATGAAAATATCGCCCGAGGCCAGGTGTTTCTGGCTGACAAGCGTTTGCTTAATGCCTTCTA
This sequence comes from Spirosoma radiotolerans, assembly GCF_000974425.1. NCBI lineage: Bacteria > Pseudomonadati > Bacteroidota > Cytophagia > Cytophagales > Cytophagaceae > Spirosoma > Spirosoma radiotolerans. The sequence goes on along the minus strand of NZ_CP010429.1, from coordinate 5,056,953 downwards.
CCGTCTGATCAATTGTCAAATTCAAATCTGGCTCGTAAGGCATCACCTGAACGCCCCAGTACAGACCCAGTGTGTTCCGCAGCTGAGCATCATTGGAGAAAACAAACAAATCAGCTTTCGGGCGGTGGTGCGACAGGCGAACAGCCGTGTAGCCCGAGTTTGTGATGCCGATGATGGCTTTGGCTTTCGTATCACGTGCCAGTCGGCACGCGCTCATCACGACATTATCGTTGATGGCGTTCTCACTTGGGTGCTCGTTTACCTGAGCGTGGTACCGGTAGTAAATCTTATCTGTAGACTTTTCAACCTGCAGAATGGTGTTGGCCATGCTTTCGACGGCCAGAACCGGGTATTTTCCCGAAGCGGTTTCGGCGCTTAGCATGACGGCATCGGCTCCATCCATTACGGAGTTGGCAATGTCGTTGATCTCCGCGCGGGTTGGCCGTGGGGAGTCAATCATGCTTTCGAGCATCTGCGTCGCCACAATAACGGGTTTGGCGGCTCGGTTGCATTTCTCTACCAGCATTTTCTGAATCATCGGAACCTCTTCGGCCGGTAATTCAACGCCCAAGTCACCCCGAGCGACCATCAGTCCATCCGTAGCGGCAATAATTTCGTCAATATTCTGAATGGCTTCCGGCTTTTCGATTTTAGCGATCACGCGGCTATTCTTGCCTCTCGACCGGATGTATTCTTTGATTTCGAGAATTTCGGAGGCTTCACGAACAAACGACAGGGCGATCCACTCGGCATCGTGCTCCAGGCCAAATTCCAGGTCGGCCCAGTCTTTCTCCGTAACGGCAGGCATGGACACCTTGGTGTTGGGCAGGTTTACGCCTTTTTTGGATTTCATGGAGCCACCGTAAACGACTTCCGTCACAACATCGGTGCCTTCTGTCCGGAGTACCTTCACTTCCAGTTTGCCGTCGTCCATCAGGATGCGTTCGCCTGTGTGCACATCGCGGTACATATCTTTATACGGTGTGCTGACCCGCTGGGCTGTTCCAATGATTTCGTCATTGGTAAAGACCAGTTCCTGACCAGCCTCGATCAACACGCCATCTTTATTTTCAACGTTACCGATGCGGATTTTAGGACCCTGCAAATCCTGCAATACGCAGAGGTTAAGGTTATGCTCTGCATTCAGTTCGCGAATGCGGTTGAGCCGCATCAGGTGATCTTCGTGGGTGCCGTGGGAAAAATTGAGCCGGAATACGTTTACTCCTGCTTTGGCTAAGGCCAGTAGTTGCTCTTTCGTTTCGGAAGCCGGGCCAACAGTAGCCACGATCTTGGTTTTCTTAGACATGAGGGGCGGAAAAAAATTGGGCAAAATTGGCCAATAGCCAGTGCAAAAATAACTGGCTGGTCTGATAAACGGTGGTATTTGTGTAAATTTTACGAGAAGCCTTCTTGTACTGTGTTTCCAAATGGGTTCAATTAGGTCGTTATAACGCGGAAAACCATGACCGGATGAACCGATTGGAAGGCGCTCGGTAAGGGGGCAGTAAATACGATATGTAAAATCCTACAAACAATCCACATCGGTCACGATGCTTACCTGCCGCAAACCCTTGTCGGTCAGGATGTCGTTGATACGGTCCTGAATGAATGTCTTCACGGCCTTTATATTTACTTTATCCCGCTCAATTTTGATTAGTATATCGTACAGAAACTGGTTGCGAATTCGTTCGACCAGCGGTTCTTCGGGTCCTAAAACGCGACTACTCCCCAAGGCATCCGTTAGTTCAGTAGCCAGTCGGCTGGCGGCCTGTTGGCTTATGGCCCGGTCTGTATGCCGGACGGTTAGCTTGATCAGGCGGCAGAAAGGCGGGTAATTAAAGTTCTGCCGTTCCTGAAGCTCTTCTTCGTAAAGGCCCTTGTAGTTATTCTCGATCACTTTTTGCAGAACGGGCTGCTGCGGGTTACTGGTCTGAATAAGTACCGTTCCCTGCCGACCTGCTCGTCGTCCTGCCCGTCCGCTCACCTGCGTAATCATCTGGAAAGCCCGTTCTGTAGCACGGAAGTCAGGAAAGTGAATGAGCCGGTCGGCATCGAAAATACCCACCAAGCTAACGTTGTCGAAGTCGAGCCCTTTCGTAATCATCTGGGTACCGACCAGAATATCGACCTGACCACCTTCAAATTCCTGAATAATTTGCTGATACGCATTTTTGGCCCGCGTCGTATCCAGATCCATACGCAATACCCGCGACTGTGGGAAGAAAATCTGCAGTTGATCTTCCAGTTTCTCCGTACCAAAGCCAATCGTTTTCACTTTCGTCGAGCCGCAGGTCGGGCAGACGCGCGGAACGGATTCTTTATGGCCGCAATAGTGGCAGCGCAGTTCAGCGTCTCGCTGGTGGTAGGTCAGGCTAACGGCGCAGTTCGTACATTCGGCGGTCCAGTCGCAATCTTCGCATTGCATGTAGGGCGAATACCCCCGGCGGTTCTGAAACAGGATACTTTGTTCTTTCCGCTCCATATTGGCTTCCAGGGCGCCCAGGAGCGCCGATGAAAACTCTTGCTTCATCGTCTTTTGCTTTTTCTCTTGCTGCACGTTGACCAGCACGATATTGGGCAGCGTGGCGTCGCCAAACCGCTGAAAAAGCTCAACTAGACCATAGCGCCCCTGCTTGGCCTGATAGTAGGTTTCGAGCGAGGGCGTCGCCGAGCCAAGCAGGACTTTGGCCTGTTGCCAGTGGGCCAGCATGATAGCCACATCGCGGGCGTGATAGCGGGGCGCCGGATCGTGCTGCTTGTAACTGGTTTCGTGTTCTTCATCCACGATAATCAGGCCCAGGTTGTCGAATGGCAGAAACACCGCCGACCGGACCCCAACCACAAACTGATATTGCTCGGATACAACGCCTTTCCAGACTTCTACTCGTTCGTTGTCCGAGAACTTGGAGTGGTAAATTCCCATTTTATCGCCAAAAACCCGTTGCAGACGAACTACGATCTGGGTCGTTAAGGCAATCTCGGGGAGCAAATACAGCACTTGTGAGCCGCCGGACAGGGCTTGCTGAATAAGGTCTATGTAAACCTCGGTTTTGCCACTTCCGGTAATACCATGGAGCAGTACGATATTCTGGCTGTCGAACTGGCTCATAATTTGTACCGAAGCAGCCCGTTGTGCGTCCGTCAATTTGATCTCTGCCTGGGGCGTTCCGGCGTCGGTATCCGCAAAACGCGGCTGGATAACCTCAAACGTTTCGAAGACCTGGTTTTTGATCAGTGTCGACAGCGATGACTGCGAGAGTTCATCATCCTGATTAAGGATCGTTTTATCGAGCCCCTTCTGATTGAGGGAGGGCGTGCGCTGCATCGGGACATGGCTCAGGTAGCGCATCACGACCTCCTGCTGTTTGGGCAGTTTTTCGAGTCGTTGCAGCAAGACCAGAAGCTGCTCCCGTTCTTCGTAGGTACGGTGCAGGCGTACCTTCCGAACCATTTTTGGGATATACTTTTCCCGGACTTCTTCAAAAACAATAATGGCTTTTTTGCCCACCAATGACTTGATGAGGGCGGCTACGTTGCTGCCTTCACCCATGAGTCGCTCCAGTTCTTCATAGGATAAGGCCGGGTGTTTTTTCAATTCGGTGAGTAAAGTTGCCTCAAAGTCGGTGAGTAGTTCGGGGTAGTCAAAGTCTGGATTGAACTGCACCTTCGACTGACTCGAAATTTTCAACCCCGATGGTAACGCGACATTCATTACTTCGCCAATACAACACATGTAATACTCCGAAATCCACTTAAAAAGCTCTAATTGGTAACTTGTGGTTAACGGATATTCATCTAGTATTTCATTGATGTAACGGGCCTGATAACCCGTAGGTGGCGTATTATGGAGCTTGGCGACAATGGCTGTAAGCACACGGCCATTCTTTTTTCCAAAGGGAACAATAACTCTGGCACCAATTTTGAGAACCTCCGCCATCCCGCGAGGAACGCGGTAGGTAAATAATTTAGGGACAGGGATGGGTAAAATCAGATCGGCGAAGAAGGTGACTTCTTCACTTTCGAATGATAAAAATAATGTATTGGCTTTGTTTTCCACAATAAAGACGAACGTCAAGTAAATATACATACAAAACGGCTCGCCACTGGCAAACCTTTTGCCTAAAAAGGACTGGTCTATCTAAGCTTGTTAACACAATTGGCAATAAAGGAACGATGTTGTGGTTTAAAATGCCCTGTTTCGTATACATCCGTATACTTTTTTGCAGACAAGGCCGGTAACATAATTGCCTAGTTAAATAATAGCCTCTTTTTATGATACAACTTTACCGATTTGTAGCCTTGTTGGCTGTTTTTACTTGTATTGGAACGGCGCATGCGCAAGTTAAAGGCGTAGTCTTTCGGGACTTTGACCTAAATGGCGTTCGATCTGATACATTACCCATCGAGCTTGGTGTTGCTGGTGTAATCGTCCGTGCATTCGTTGACTTGAGTAAGGTACCCATTCAGACGACGACCGATGCGCAGGGTAATTATGCTTTCAGTGCTGTCGATGTTCCGGCGGGAAGGCCGGTACGGATCGAATTCGCTAACCTGCCGACCGGCGATTACAACGGTCCTGCTGGTAAGGGCAGCGGGACAAGTGTGCAGTTCATAAAAGCACCCGCCGTCAATGTAAATGTCGGCATCAATTATCCCGCCGACTACTGCCAGCCGAAGGGGGTGCGGTTGGTCGTTCCCTGCTATGTCAATGGAAATACGCAGAGTACGACGGATGCGAATGGAAACCCCGTTCCCGACGATAAACAGGCGGCTAAGGCAGATGTGCTGGTCGATATCGCTTATCAGGCGAGTGGCGTGGCAGGAGCCTCTAATTTTCCACCGGTTCATCTGGCGTCTGGTAATCAGATCGGCGCTGTCTGGGCGTTGGCTTACCAGCGTCGAAGCAGAAAAATGTTTAGTGCAGCCGTCGTCAAACGGCATATGAGCTTTGGGGCCCTTGGTTCAGGCGGGATGTATGTCACAGACATGACCACACAAACAACCTCGAATTTTTTGGATGTCAGGGCGCTGGGCATTGATACGGGCAACGATCCTCATAGTGGTATTTTCGGTGATAAAACCCAGGCCAGCACCGATCCGGACGCTATGCACGCCGTAGGGCGACAGAGTTTCGGGGGGATGGATATGTCGGAAGATGACAAAACCATTTACTTCATCAACCTCAATGACCGGAAACTATACAGCGTTTTTGTCAATTCGCCAGCCGTGGCTCCTACGTCACCAGAAGCCGTGAAATCGTGGTCAATTCCTGATCCTGGCTGTTCGAATAGCGATTTTCGGCCCTGGGCGCTTAAAGTATATCATGGTAAAATTTATGTGGGTGTAGTTTGCTCGGCCGAAACGTCGCAACGACAGAGCGACCTGAAAGCAACAATTTATCGGTTTGACCCGAACGAAGCGGCACCCACGTTTACCGAAGTATTATCCTTCCCGCTTGATTTTCGCCGGGGGGCGGCCGATTTGACCACCGATCCGCTGAACCCGGATAATACGTGTGCTAAATACGATCATTGGTTGCCCTGGACCGATGCCTGGCCAACCCCATGTGGCCTGGGTAACACCCCGAAGTTCGTTATGTATCCGCAGCCCATTCTGACAGATTTGGAATTTGATGATGATGGGTCTATGCTCATTGGCTTTATGGATCGGTTTGGCAATCTTTCTGGCGTAGCCAACCACGATCCGCAGGGAAACGACTTTTATGATGGTTTCACTGGGGGAGATCTGTTGCGGGCCTATTTTAATAACGGAACGTATGCATTGGAAAAAAATGGTCAATCAGGCCCATTGACAGGTAGTGGTGTGGGAAATGGCGAAGGGCCAGTGGATGCCAGCAATGTGGGCGGTGAGTTCTTCGGCAATGACAAATGGTTCTTTATGGATCATGAAGCCCATGCCGAAGTAACCAATGGCTCCCTGTCGTTTATCCCTGGCTACGCCGAAGTAATGACATCCGCTTTTGATCCCATCACTGATGTCTACCGGTCAGGGGGAGTGAAAGTATTTAATACGCAAACCGGACGTACTAACCGGGACTATGTCCTATATACGCTGGATAGCGTGCCTGGTTCCTTCGGAAAAGCCAGTGGTTTGGGCGACATAAAAGCGCTATGCGATCCGGCTAGTGTCGAAATTGGAAACCGGGTGTGGTTTGACGATAACCGGGATGGCATTCAGGACGCTTACGAACCGGGTATCGATGGGCTTGTGCTGACGCTGCACGATATGGAAAAGGGTGGTACCCTGATTGCTGCCCAAACGACCCACGACGGTGGCCAGTTCTATTTCAACAACAGTACCGTACCCGGCGGCCTCCAGTATGACCATAAGTACGAGATACGAATGGATACGATCCAACTACCGACGTTGGATATTACCCTGGCAGGGGTCAAACCGCTTGCATCGGCGGGTGGGCGGCTGGCGGCCCGGTCGGCGGGTGCCCGGCAAGGACTCACTAGCCAGCAACGGTACTATATACTATCACCAGCTAACCGGGGAGGTTTTCCAGATTCTGATCTGCGCGACTCCGATGCCAATCTGGTTGGTGGTTCGGCCGTCATTGCTGTAACAAGCCTCAATGCTGGTCAAAATGATTTTACCAATGACCTTTCGATCTATTCGTGTCCCGAACTCAGAAATGAAAGAGATACCATTTCACTCTGTCCGGGCGTAAAACTCGATTCAATTGCCGCTGTAGGAACGCACCTGTGCCGGGTTGATTCCGTTCGGTTTGTCTCGTTCAGCAGTCCCCAGTCGGGGACGGCCATGTATGGGAGTGGGGGCGTAGTGCTGGGTACTGTATTACCTGATATGGCCACAGGCCGGGCTGTGTTAAAAAATCCACTTATGAACACGTCGGGCGGGTCGTCCAATCAATACATCTACGCCATTATCTACCCAATGCCTGAGAATCCTGCTTGCCGCCAATCGTCGGCCACCGTGATTCGCATCCTGCCCGCGCTGGTGGCCCAGGCAACGGGTGGCGTGCTGACTTGCTCTCAACCCTCAGTAACGCTGGCGGGTGCGGCCCAGTATAGAGATGGCTCGCCGGCAACGCAGGTTACGTATAACTGGAGTGGCCCCAATGGATTCACCGCTTCGATTCAGAATCCAGTCGTTTCTCTAGCGGGTACGTATACGCTGACGGTGAGCGATCCGGCCTGCCCCGCCAGTTTCACCACGGCTACGGCGGTGGTCACCTCCAACACAATCGTGCCTATGTTGAGCACCTCCGTGGTGGCTAAACTCTGCCCCACCTGTACGGCTACCATCTCGGCCAGTGCTCCGGGTGCCAGCCTCATCTGGACGGGTCCCAACGGCTTCACTTCGGTCAATGTGCAGATCGACGTGCAGGTCGATGGGTTGTACAGTGTGACGGCCACGGGCAGCAATGGCTGCTTTGCGACGGCTCAGGTTAGCGTCGTACCCAGCTTCTGTCCCAGCCTGAGCAGTGGCGTATCATCAGTGTCGCTTTGCGCGGGCAGTCAACTCGACTCACTGGTGTCGGTAAGTCAATACCTGAGTGCAGGTGAATCCATCCGGTTTGTGATGTTCAGCAGTCCCCAGTCGGGGACGGCCATGTATGGAAGCGGGGGTGTAGTGCTGGGCACGGTGTCACCGAATGCTGCTACGGGCCGGGCTGTGCTGGTAAATCCAGCCCTGAATACGACCAACACCACAGGTAGCGTTTTGAGTCAGTATATCTATAGCATCGTGTTTCCTACTCCTGCTCAAGGGCAGTGTCGGCAGTCGTCGCAAACCATTGTTCAGATTTTACCTTCCTTGGTGGCTAAAGCTATGAGTGGCGTGCTGACCTGTTCCCAACCTTCGGTAACGTTGGTGGGCTCGGCTCAGTTTGCAGATGGATCACCAGCTGCCAAGGCCACGTATAGCTGGAGCGGGCCGAATGGGTTCGGTAGTTCGGTTGCTTCGCCCACCGTCTTGCTGGCGGGTAGTTATACGCTGACGGTGAGCGACCCGGCCTGCCCTGCTAATCAGTCGTCAGACCTGGCCGTAGTACAGGCCGATACGATCCGACCAGACTTGACAGCCTTTGGGGCTGCTTTAGGCTGCGTTGGTTGTAGTGCAACGCTTTTTGCCGAAGCGCCGGGCGCCACATTGCTTTGGACCGGGCCAAATGGATTTACCAGTACAGAGGCTGAACCTGTCGTCACGGTTCCTGGTGAATACACCGTTACGGCAACAGGAATAAATGGTTGTCGTGTTTCTTTAACGGTTGACTTATCTCCCGTCGATCAGGACCCCTGTGCCGATAGACGGCCTACTTGTATACCTTTCACAATCAAGCGCATAAAATAGGCGACAAGGAGGGGTAGTTGGTTTTACCGCAAGCCCCAGGTCAACTTCTATAAGGATGGACACCATTTTTATAGAAGTGGCCTGGGGCTTATTGCATGGCCCTACGGGTACATATACCTGATTGTTTTGATATCCGTTGTTGACAGGCTAACGCGCTGGCTTGCAAACGTTGAGCCATCCTTTTTAGTCATTGTAGGCTGGCCATTCTTAGAGAAGTCATACGAGCCGTATAGCATAATTGACCCGAAATCAAGTCCGCCCTGATAATCAAATCCATCCAGTCCCCGTTGCGTATACGTTTGAAAATCAGACTCGTACCCGGTTGTTATGTTGGCTGTGTTAATGGTCACGTATGCATCCCGGTCAACACGGGAATGTTCATGCCAGAGCCCGATAGTATGGCCAATTTCGTGGATGGTATTTCCAGTAGTACAATTGCTGCCCAGGTTTATGTACTGCTGGCTGCCTGAAAATCCCACGTTCGATGAACAGCCAGAACCTACCCGAAAGAGCACATACCCACGTTGTGTTGTGCGTTGAACGAATCGGATGGGGGTGTTAGCTTCCCAGTGAGCGATGGCATCTTTTACGCGTGTCTGATTCGGAAGTGCGGGATCAATAGCGTAATAAATGATTTTGTTCGGCCAACGAGATGAGGCTTTTGCCCGTCCGGTGCCATCCATATGCACGTCATTTCGTTCCTGCAAGTTGTCTGGAGATAAAAGTATATCACTCTCAAACACAGCTTGATCGCCAATAAGCTGATAAGTTATTTTTTGCCCATCGAGGTAGGCGCTTTGCAGGGTTCCCCGCTGGTTGGGAAAAGCTTCTTCGGGCCTTGACAGGTGCGAAATGGGTGTCAGAGTGCCCGGCGCTTTTTCGGCTGGATCTTGTGAGCAGCTAACTAATGTAGCTGCAAAAGCATAAGGAATGGTAAGGTAAAAATTAGCTTTCATTGTTGAGGTGAGTTAGAATTTAATTATGAAACAGAATGGTTTACACTATGTTTATTTACGCAAATGGTTATAATTAGATTTATAGGTTACTATTATTTTAAAATAGTTATACATGCTTATCGTTATAATGGTTTGATAATGAACATTTCTGTATTAAAAAACCATTGATTCGTTGCGGATAGGGCCTACATATCTAGTTGAAACGAGCCTATTTAAACTGATGCAACGTATATTTTTTGTTAACTAAATATTTATAATACGGTATTATAATTACTAATAAGTTAGTTATGGATTTAATTGTATAGCCACGATGAATTACTTAACCGATAGACGTGGGGTAAAAAGAACAGCTAAAAATGGGTTGGAAAAGGCTTAGTTAACGCAACCTTTGGGGACTTTTTGCTTGTTAGTATAGTAGGTTATGCCTGTAGGACATACTCCTACAAATTATCCCGATTACTGATCACTATATGCAAACATACGATGTCATTATTGTTGGCGGAGGGCCCTGTGGGCTGGCGGCTGGCATTGAAGCGGCTAAAGCAGGACTAAGTCATTTAATTCTGGAGATGGGCAGCCTGACTGAGTCCATTCGGCAATATCCACGTCGTATGCGCTTCTTTTCAACCGCCGAAAATATTGAAATTGGTGGTCTACCGTTTGCTATTTCAGACGTAAAGGCCGGTCGCGATGAAGCCCTTCAGTACTACCGAAAAGCAGCGGCCTATTATCACCTGAACTTCGAATTGTTTAAGGAAGTCTGGGCTGTGCGGAAAGAAGCCGATTGGTTTGTGGTGACAACCACGGCTGGCGAGCACTTTCAGGCGCGGAAAGTCATTATGGCAACGGGTTACTTTACCCGGCCTCGCTGGCTTAACATTCCCGGCGAAAACCTGCCGCACGTATCCCACTATTACGACGAGCCGTTCAAGTATTCATTTACCAATGTAGTGATCATTGGTGGGTCGAATTCGGCGGTCGAAGCGGCTTTGGAGTTATACCGGCATGATGTGCACATAACGGTGGTGCATCGGGGCGATGACTTCCGCAGCACGGTGAAATACTGGCTGGTTCCGGACGTGAAAAATCGGGTGAAAGAAGGGAAGATAAAAACAGCTTTTAACGCCTGCGTGACCCAGATCAAGGAGAAATCCGTACTGATTAATGATTTAAAAACGGGTACAGAAACCGAACTTCCGGCTGATTTTGTCCTGGTTTTAACCGGGTATATTCCTGATGCAGACCTGTTACGCCGGTGCGGCATTGAGCTTGATCCGGTTACACAGGTGCCAACCTATAATAAGGAAAACTTCGAGACTACGGTGCCTGGCCTATACGTATGCGGTACGGTTATGGCGGGCATCTATACCGAAAAGGTGTTTATCGAAAACGGCCGCGAACATGCGCAGGCCATTATCGACCACATCATGGGCCGCGAAGTGCATAAGGTGGCCGAGTTGATTCAACGCATTTAAGTGGTTTGCTGGGGCCGTGCAGGAGCCTGGCCCCAGTAAAATTTAGGTCGGCTAATTAGATTTGGCGTACTTCGATAACATCCGCCGAACGGCAAACCAACGGCGACGGGATACGGGCAGAACGGCCCCCGATCGTAAGTGAACCAGCCCTCCCTTATCGGGGTCAGCGCGTTCCATCCGATCTATATAATGAAGATTGACAATGCAGTTGCGATGCAGGCGAACAAACCAGTTATCAGGCAGCTGAGGCACGTAATATTTTAATGTACGTGGCATTAGCATACGTTGCCCGTCCTTCCAGTAAAGCCAGCTATAATTGCCCGTAGCCTGCAAAAACATAAGATCGGATACCGGAAGGTCAAGATGCCCGCTAGTTCGTACATACATTTTCAGGGCGCCTGCGGGCATGGCAACCAGGGGAGTAGGGTAGAGGTTTGAATTCATAGATTTGGGTAGAGAAAAAATTAAACACGTCGTTCAAGTAAAAATATAGACGAGTATACTCACCTGCGAATTCTCAAAAGTAATCTCCTATAGAGACCAGATAGGATTTATGTTGTCAACAGCAAAAGATCGTAGCTGAATAACTAGATATCGTTAGTGAACAACAGAAGGCCCCATCTACGGCTATTGGTATAGATGGGGCCTTCTGTTATTTGCGCTAGTCGTTAAATCGTTAGTGCGTGATGCTTGCGGTTGAACATCCGGTAGATGATCGGGAAGATAAGCAGCGTCAGAATCGTAGCCGTAATGAGACCACCAATAACGACGATAGCGAGTGGTTTCTGAGTTTCCGAACCAATGCCGGTCGAAACAGCCGCTGGCAACAGGCCAATGGCCGCCATCAATGCCGTCATAACCACCGGCCGAATGCGTGAACGGACACCCTCCCGAATGGCCTGATCGAGCGGCATATGCGCTTTGCGGTTGTTATTGAAAACCGAGATCAGAATAACGCCGTTCTGTACACAAATACCGAACAGGGCAATGAAGCCTACCCCCGCCGAAATGCCAAAGTTCATACCGGTTATGTGCAACGCCAGAATACCCCCGATGAGGGCGAACGGAACATTGAGCAACACAAGCCCCGCATCTTTAGCGCTCCCAAACAGAATGAACAGGATAACAAAAATGGTAGCCAGACTGATGGGCACAACTTGCCCTAATCGGCCGGTTGCCCGGACCTGGTTTTCAAACTCGCCAGTCCAGTCAATACCATACCCTTTAGGTAGATCCTTGATGGCTTCATCGACCCGTTGCTGGGCTTCGGCAACGGTACTGCCAAGGTCGCGCTCCCGCACCGAGAACTTCACACCAACAAACCGTTTGTTATTATCCCGGTAGACGAAGGCAGGGCCTGTAATTTCCCGTAATGTAGCAATTTCGCGCAGCGGTATCTTATCCCCGCGCAGCGTTGGTACCATAAGCCGCATGATGTCGTCGCCTGTACGCCGGTAATCTTCGCCATAACGAACTCGAATATCGAATTTGCGTTCGCCCTCGTATAAAATAGACGCCGTTTTGCCGCCAATGGCCATTTCAATAACGGATTGAGCATCAGCCGTCGATACGCCATACAGCGCCATTTTTCGGTCGTCGAACAACACGCTGATTTCGGGCTGGCCAACGTTTCGCAGAATACCCACGTCTTTTACGCCCGGCACATCACGGATGGCCGCCGTTACCCGATTGGCGTATTTTTCAAGTTCGTCCAGGTCGTTACCAAAAATCTTGATCCCATTGCTGGCCTTAAACCCGGCTACCGCTTCGGCAACATTATCAATGATTGGTTGAGAGTAATTGTAATTAACGCCCTGGTAACTCTTTAGGCGAGCGTCCATCTCTTCAATCAAATCATCAACCGTAATGGTCCGTTTCCAGGACGACTTGGGCTGAAGGTCGACCTGGAACTGGCAGAAATAGAATCCATTGGGGTCAGTGCCGTCATTAGAGCGGCCCGTTTGCGAGAGGATTTGCTTTACCTCCGGAAATGTTTGCAGGTCTTGCCGTATCGAGCGAGCCATCTTGATACTTTCGGGCAGCGACATGCTCATCGGCATTTCGGCCGTTACCCACAGGGCGCCTTCGTTGAGAGTCGGCAGGAATTCTGAGCCTAGTAACGTTGACGAGAAGAAGGTCATCGCCATGAAAGCTATGCTGGCCACTAAACTTAGCCGCCGACGGGAAAAGCACCAGTTAAAACCAGCCATTACAGTGCGGTCAAAGAAGTTAACCAATGGGTTATTCTTCTCCCTAATGTCTTTTTTGAGCAGGATTGAACATAAAACCGGAACCAGCGTGAGGGTGAACAGTAAGGCACCCAACAGAGCAAAACCTAATGTCCAGGCCAAGGGCGAAAACATTTTTCCTTCCACTTTCTGGAACGAGAAAATGGGCAGTAAGGCCGTAATGATGATCAGCTTGGAGAAGAAAACGGCTTTGCCTAACTCACCCCCGGTTTTTTTGATCAGGCCCAACTTGGCCATGCGGTTAAATCGGGGCATGCCGACTCGATGCGCCTGGTGGTCGAGCGTCACAAAAATTCCCTCGACCATGACCACGGCGCCATCGACGATGATGCCAAAATCGACGGCACCCATGGAGAGCAGGTTCGCTGACATGCCCCGTAGTTTGAGACACATGAAGGCAAACAGCAAGGCCAGTGGAATAACAATCGACACAATGACGGTTGTGCGCCAGTCGGCCATGAACAGAAACACAATGACCGTCACCAGAATTATACCTTCGGTCAGGTTATGAAGTACAGTTTTGGTGCAGAACGAAATCAGGTTGTCGCGGTCATAGAAAGTAACCAACTTGACATCGGAGGGTAAAATGCGCGTATTGAGGTCGTCAATTTTGGCTTTGACGCGCTCCAGCACTTCGCTGGGATTTTCGTTTTTGCGCATCACCACAATCCCTTCCACTACGTCATCGTCGTTGTTCAGGCCTACCTGACCTACGCGTGGCAGGTTCGATTCAGCTACTTCGGCCACGTTTTTGATGAGCACGGGGTTACTGCCTAAATCCTCAATGATCAGGTTTTCAATGTCGGTAATGGAGGTTAACAACCCGATACCCCGCACGACATAAGCCTGTCCGTTCCGCTCAATGACATCGCCCCCCACGTTGATGTTGCTGCGCGTGACGGCCTGATAAACTTCCAGGGGCGTGATGTCATATTTGGCCAGTTGGGTCGGATTGACCCGAATCTCATAACTTTTTTCCCGACCACCGAACGCGACTACATCGGCCACGCCCGGCACACTGCGGAGCTGCCGGTCAATGACCCAGTTATGCAGGGTGAGCAGTTCGCGACTGTCGCGGTTGGGCGATGCCAGCGTGAACCGAAAGATTTCGCCGGTGGGACCGTAGGGGGGCTGCACGTCGGGAGCCACACCATCGGGCAGCGATACCGAACGAAGCTGGTTATTGACCTGCTGGCGGGCGAAAAAATCGTCAACGTCATCCTCAAAAATAATCTTGATAACACTCAGCCCAAACATGGTAACGGAGCGAACGCTGGTTTTGCGCTGTACGGAGTTCATCCCAATTTCGATGGGCACCGTCACGAAGCGCTCAATTTCTTCGGCAGAGCGGCCATTCCACTCCGTTACGACAATAATCTGGGTGTTTGTGACATCGGGAAAGGCCTCGAGTGGCGTGGTGAGGTAACTGGCGACACCGGCAATGATGAGGCCAATGGTCATGAAAAAGATAAAAAAGCGGTTCTTCAACGAAAAACCCACTACGTTACGGATGAAAGCATTCATAGTTGCGTTGGAGGGGTGGGTTAATCATTCAGCGCATCGTACACCAAAAGCTGATTTTTGGCAATGACCCGTTCGCCCGGTTTGATGCCGGTCCGGATGTAGGCCACGTCGCCAAGGGATTTTAATAGGGTTACCTCGCGGGTTTCAATGTCGGTGCGGCTGCGAAACACCATGACATAGTGCTTGGATTTATCGAAAATGACCGCTTCGGCGGGTACCGTGGCCATTTGTCCACCGTCTTCGTAGCGAATGGTTACGGTAGCGTGCATTTCGGGGCGCAGTTTCAAGCCGGGATTCGGGAGCCGGATGCGGACTGTCATGGCCTTTGTGCCGGGGTCGAGCACCGTATAAAGTTTGTCAACTTTGCCCCTAAAAAGCTCATCGGGATAAGCCAGCGTCTGCATGTCGGCGGTCATGCCAGGCTTCACCCGACTGATATCGCTTTCGTTGACATTGGCCAGAACCCATACGTCGCTGATTTGCCCAACCGTAAACAGGCTATTGGCATTATCCGACCGGAGCTGCGTGCCCTGATTTACATTTTTCTGGATAATGTAGCCCGCAATTGGGGCTTTGACGATATAGGTTGATGATTTGCCGACGCCATAGATTCGATACACTTCTTTTATCCGATTCACTTCGGCCTGCGCTCGTTCCACTTCTTTCTGGGCCGCAATAACTTCGCGCTGGGAGTTGAGTTTGCTTTCGAACAGATCCTGAGCTACCCGAAGGTTCTTTTCAGCCAGTAATAAATCAGCTTCCGCCTGGGTATTCTGGCGCTCAAAATCAGCGACTTCTCCCGAGCGTATGGTGGCCAGTGTCTGGCCTCTCTGGACATAATCGCCGAGTTCTACTTTCACGCTTTCGACGTTACCACCGACTAATGGAAACACTTCGATAACCCGGTTTTCGTCGGCTATAATGCGGCCCACAAGTGTTAATTCACTGCGTAATGGCTGAGTTCGGGCGGTGTCGATACGAATTCTATGGAGCATTGTATCCGACAGCATAAACGCCGTAGCCTCTTCGGGGGCGGGTTTGGGCTGGCAGGCTGGCAGCAGACCCGTAAGACCGGCCAGACAAAAAAAAGTGAGAGCGCGCATGGCTAGCGTAGCGTTCATAATTAATAAAACAAAGAGTGTATTAGTTGAATAAGTCGTCGCCAATGAGGTAGTTAAGTTCCTCGTACGCGTTGACGCGGTCGGCTTTCAGGCGGTTGAGCTGGCGAACGCTCTCATTGTAGGTTTCGATCAGATCGACAAATTCCAGCAACGAGATATTCCCTTTCTGAAAGCTCGTGACAACGCCCTGGTTGAGTAACTCGAACTGGTCGGTGAAGCGCCCCTCGACTGACTGGACCATTTGCTCCACATCCCTGACTTTTTGCAGTGCGGTCGATACCTCGTTCGTTATCTGCATGGCCCGCTGTTTCTGGAATTGGCTCTGGTAACCGATCTGGCTGCGAGCGGCCCGAATGGCTCCCTGATTGCGGTTAAACACCGGCAGGTCCATACCGACTGACAGCCCCACATAGTTCGGAATGTAACTGCCATTCTGGTCGTAGGTGCCCCCCACGCGCAGGTCGGGCTTGGCCAGTGCTTTCTGAAGGGTGTAGTTTAATTCGGCCTGTTTGCTCAACGACTGGGCCGCCTGTAAGTCGGGTCGGTTGCGTAGCGCCAGTTGACGAAGGGAGTCTTCGGGTTGCGATGGGATATGGTAACGGGTCAGCGCGTCATTGCGAACAATGGGCCGAATGGGTTGCTCCACGGATAATAAGGTTCGGATACTCCGCTGATCTTCGGCCAACTGAAAGCGGATTTCGGTGCGGTCATTACTCAACTGAAATAGCAGAGCTTTGAGCCGAAGCAATTCCCGCAGAGACACATTGTTACGCTCATATTCGCGCTCGTAGGCCGTTACGGTCGTCTGTATCGTGGCAATCTGTCGGTCATAACGGGCCAGCGTTTGTTGCTGAAAATAAATGGCGTAGAACCGGCTGCGCAACTCGAACCGAAGGCCACGCAGCAGATCAAGCAGTTCGAGCTCAGTCAGGTGAGCCGCTTCGGTAGCCAGCGCAACCCGTTTATTGCGCTTGCCAGCTGTGTAGAGTAATTGCTGAATGGCGATGATTTTTTCGCCCCCGCGCCCCACATCCAGCACTCGGTTTGTCTGATTATTGTATGTGCTGATCTCAATGTTGGCGGTGGGATTGTCACGCAGGCCCGCCTGTATGATCTGTGCCTGACCAATGTCGATCCGAAACCGTTCGGCCAGGAGCAGGAGGTTATTTTTGATGAATAAACTGTCAGCCTGCTGCCGGGTGAGCCGCAGTGAATCCTGTGCTCTGGTCTGACCGGCCAGCAGCACAAGTGTAACGAAAAGCCAGGAACGCATTACGGGTGGTTTTGTTGATACCAGCCACAAAGGTGCTAAGGCTAATCAGGACGACCGATTTTAAGCGATTAGAAAAAAATTAGATTTCCTTAATTGTCCTTAAGGACGGGGTAGGCGAATCGTAAATGTGCTTCCTTTACCCGGTTCACTCTCTACACTGATTTGGCCATTGTGTAACTCTGTAATGCGTTGACAGACAGCTAGTCCGATTCCAAATCCGTTGAATCTGATGGCGCCCGGTGCCCGGTAAAATGGTTCAAAAATGTGCTTTTGTTCGTCAGTACTCAGGCCAATGCCCGTATCGGTCACGCTCAGCCAAACTTGTTGCGCATTTTTACCAATGCTTACGTTCGCCTGTTGATCGGCGGCATATTTACAGGCGTTATCAAGCAGGTTTAGTACGACACGAATGAGTAGCGATTCGTTACCCAGCACGACCATATCCGTTTCCGTTTCAGGAACCTGATCGTACTTAAACTGCACGGTATAACTGGGATGGGCGGTGCGTAGTTCTTCCTGAGCGGTAAAGAACACATCATCCAGCCGAACTGATGTCATAGTCACGGCTTCGAGACTTTCGAGCGTGCGGGCCAGCAGTAACAGGCTGTTTGACAGGGCAATCAGCCGATCCGTATCAGAAAGCAGATTCTGGAGGATCTCGGTATGGTGCTCGGCCGAAAGTGGTCGGCGGAGGCCCAACTGAATTTCAGATTTAAGGGCCGCCAACGGGGTTCGGAGCTCATGCGATGCGTGAGATACGAAACTCCGCTGCTGCTCAAACGCCTGTTCAAGCCGCTGCAAAACGGCATTAAAATTAACGGCCAACTGGTCAATCTCATCCTGCCGGGGACCTTCATCGAGCCGTTGGCGAAGATTGCGGGCCGTAATGGTCTGCACCTGCCGGTTAATGTGGCCAATGGGTTGCAGCGACTGGCCGGCAAAGAAGAAACCAAGCCCAATGGTTAGCCCAATACCACCCAACAAGCCCCAAACGAGTGTTATATACAGGTTTTGCAATTTACTTTGCCCGAACCGGTCATAGGCCGACGCCAGCACGACCAGGCGTCGGCCGTTCGCTTCATACAGGATGCCAACCAGTTCATTCTCGCCATTGGTCGTCTCTATTTCCCGCTCCCGGCGAACGGCGTCCAGTAAATCAGGTTTATAGCGGACAGGGTAGTCATCTACGCTACTATAAACCAATTTATTGTTGTCATCCAAAATCAAGACCTTTTCGTCAATCATGGCCGTCAGTGTATTCCGGTCGATGATCCGAAGGAGATCCCGGTCAACCTCTTTCACTTCAACCAGAAACCGGACTGTTGTTCGGGCCTTGCTTTTGAGCCGTTCATAAAACTCTTCGCGCCGGTAGGTCGCCGATACCAGATAGATCAATAACGAAAACCCGATTAAAATCGACGCGACGATTAACGTAAACTGGCCTGAGATGCGGTTGCGAATAGTCATGCTTATTCTTCTTTCAAGACATACCCATAGCCGGAGCGGGTATGGATAAGTTTGGGTGAAAAATCGCGATCAACCTTTTTACGCAGGTAATTTACGTAAACCTCCACCACGTTTGTGCCGGTGTCGAACGGTATACGCCAAACGTGTTCGGTCAGTTCAAGCCGCGATATCGTCCGGCCTGTGTGCTGCATGAGGTATTCCAGCAACACGAACTCTTTGGTTGTCAGTTCAATTACGTTCTGATCCCGAAACACCTCCCGCGTCGTACGGTTCAGGGTTAGGTTAGCCACGGTAATCACGTCGTCGGCCTGGTTGGGCTCAGCGCGTAAATCAGCCCGGCGTATGCAGGCGGCTACCCGAGCCAGGAGTTCCCGAAAATCAAATGGCTTAACCAGGTAATCATCAGCGCCAACGCCCAGCCCCGTTACTTTATCTTCGATCTCCCCAAGTGCGGTCAGCATTAACACGGGTAACTGAGGATTGACCATTCTTAACTCGCGGCACAAATCGTAACCGTTCAGCCCCGGCAGATTTATGTCCAGAATAATCAAATTAAAGGCGTTCGAGAGGGCTAGTTGCCTGCCTTCGAGCCCGTCGTAAGCAATGGTTGTTTCATACCCCTCATCGGTCAGGCCCCGGCTTATGTTCTGGGCAATACGCCGGTCGTCTTCAACAAGCAGAATCGTCTTCATGGGTTTAAACGCTAGCAGGACTTTGGCGACACGAGATTGATTTGACTAAATTAAACACCGAATCGAGTCTTTATCAGCCCACCACTAAAGCGGAGAGTTTAGTCGAATTTGACCCCATCTCCTTAACCGTTTCAACGGTTTAGCGCGTGCTGAAACCACTGAAACGGTTGTTTTATGCGTTTTATTTGCCCGGACCCACCGCTAAAGCAGTGGGCTAACAGGCACCGGTAATAGGTTGATCATTATTCGGTACAAATCGATCAACCCGGCGTCGCTAAAATCCTAACGATACAAAACTGCAAAAAAAAGCCCGGCATTGATGGGCCGGGCTGTGGTATCTCAAACAAGTAAGTCACTAAATCCGTCTCTTACCGCTTCCGCTTCACTGACGTTCTGGCTGCAACTTCGGCCTGAAATTTTACCTTTAACTTCC
This sequence comes from Spirosoma radiotolerans, assembly GCF_000974425.1. Classification (NCBI taxonomy): domain Bacteria; kingdom Pseudomonadati; phylum Bacteroidota; class Cytophagia; order Cytophagales; family Cytophagaceae; genus Spirosoma; species Spirosoma radiotolerans. Next base: position 5,037,423 of record NZ_CP010429.1, on the reverse strand, counting down.
GATCAAGCTCTTTATCACGGGGTACAAAGATACTTGTTTTGCCATCCGACGATTTGAGCATCCAGTAGACGCTATCTGAGGTTGGTGGAATGGAAGTGTACGTCTGTTGGCTCATAACCTAGGGGATAATAGTGAGTTCATGTGACCGTAATGGTACATGTCTATCCAGTCAACCCTATTTATCGCCAATTAGTGTCATTTATAATCAAAGAGCCCTTAGAATAATTCTAAAAACTACGCGGCCTGCTTGGCTACGCCAACGGCACTTTGCCCTTTGGGCGTCATTTCAATGGTAAATGACACTTTATCGTGTTCTTTAATGGGTTCTTTTAATCCATTAACGTGCACGAAAATACTGTCCTGCGACTGAAGATCTTTAATGAAGCCGTACCCTTTCGAATCGTTGAAGAAGGTCACTACGCCTTGTCTGATCAAATCTTGGGGGTCAGTCGGTTCCTGTTTCGCGACACCGATCTGGATATCTTCCTGATCGATTCGTTTCTTCTTTCTGGGGTCAGGCGGAGTCGAGGAAATGTTTCCGTTCTCATCCACATACGCCATCATTTCGTCAAGGCCCAGCCCTTTCACGGCATTTGCTTTCCGATCTTCTCGTTTTTCTTCTTTATCTTTTCTCTTTTTTTGTCTAGCCTTCTCTTTTTCTTTTTTACTAAATGTCTCCATTCTTTGGTTTTATTCGTGTGAGGTTAACCTACCTGAACCAGGTATGGTATTTTCAGAAAGAGGTGGCTAGGTAGATTGAAAATGGATATACGTGGCGACTTTAGACGCCCCACCATATACAGAACCAAAAAGAAGCGAAATAAGTTGGTCATCGCCAATTCATGACAGGATATTATCAACTACGTCTATTTTCGAATCAATTTGAGCGAAGTTAGCTCGCTAAACGAGCGGCCGACGCCTGCTAACGTTCGCCAGGAACAGGCTTTGGCAGATGAGTTTACCGCTCGCCATAACCCTGGTAAGACAGGCAGACCTGAAGAAACAACACCGGCACTCTGGATGTGGGCCGCTAAGAAGTTTAAACAATAAAGCCCCATTACAGCGTAGTGGGGCTTTATGTTACTATACCTAATTTTTGTTAAAGCAAGTGCTAAACGATCGGCAATCTAAATAAACATATTCCCTTTTCATAGAATTCGAAAAGGCCTTTATCTAGCGGGTCTTTTGCGGGCATAAGCTTTCGTTTACAGGAACTTAGGTAAGCATTATTTTTCGGATTCCGTCGAGCATGTCGCTGGCTACGGCTTGGGGTGAATAGGGGGCGATAATTTTTTTTGATGCCTCCTGCATGTTCGTCTGATCAACTTTACCATTCATAAACCGTAGGAGCAGAGCCGTGAGCTGGTGTTGGTTTTGAGGGTCGAATACAAAGCCGTTTTCGCCTTCCCGAACCAGATCGGAGGCACATCCACAACGGTCTGACACAATAACGGGCAGGCCACAGGCCATCGCTTCATTGACGACCAGGCCCCACGGTTCCGACACGCTGGGCAAGACCAGCACATCACTCAAAGCCAGCACATCAGGAACCTGATACCAGGGGCGGCTTGGAATCAATTTGACTTGATCCGCCAGATGCAGCGTGTTAATCTGTTTGTTAAGGGAGTCGTGATCGGGGCCTTCGCCCAGCAAAATAAGCCCCCACTTGGCCGATTCTGAGGATTGGGTCAGGGCTTCGGAAAAAGCCGAAAGAAGAGCGGGTAAGTTCTTGAATGCAATAAATCGACCCACAAACACGAAGTTATTCGGGCGCAGGCCAAGGCGATTCTGTTCCTGACTTCGCTTGACCAATGCACGTTCATAAGCGATCTGGAGGGTATTGTTGTCGACTGCGTTTTTGCGAAGCAGAATTTTTTCCGCGCTGACCCCTAATTGAATCAGGTAGTTGGCCGACTGTGTTCCGAAGCAAAAGAAGCCATCACATTGTCTGAAAATCCAGCGTTTGATATGCTCTTTCCAGCCACCCCGTTCGTGGTCTGCCGCCGTACTCTCATTCTGCATGATTACCCGAATACCTTTCCACTTCGCCCACCCTAATAAAAACACCTGGGCGAGGTCATAATAGCCCGTCAGTACGAGGACATCAGGCTGAAAGGCCTGGGTGCGGCCCAGAAGCGCCCTGATTCGCTCGGGCAGAGTAACCTCTTCCACAAAGCGATCAAAAAGTAGTTCGTAATTGTAGGTGTAAGATGGTGTGTGCCCATCGGCTGGGGCAATTTCCAGTTTAGCCCTGGATTTTTCGTTACGGGCAATCTGTAAAACCTTAAGGCTGGTATCTGGTTGGTGGTCAGTAAGTTGTTGTAACGCTTGAAAGACACTGGATTTGTAGTGGGCCCAGAGAATATTATGAACAATCAGAATGCGCATTCGGAAAAAAAGAGTCGTGATCAATGGATAGGGAGGTACTGCCTGTAAGCGTACCCACCCATCGGTTGGTCAGCCAGATAAGGGGTGCTTCACCTATAAAGGGACTAAAATTACCCTTTTCGGTTAAATATGTTTGATCAGGTGAAGAAAAAAGGTGAAAGCAGATTCGTTAAATAAAAGGCGCAGGCAGGTTAGTTTTCAGCCGATATTGACTTAATGGGTGTAGAAAAGAACTATCGGGTTTATTTATGAACAATTATAAAAGGGTGGGAATTATAGTGGCAATTTCTCTGGCCGTATCCCAGAGTCTGTTTAGCCAATCGACCACTATGACACAGGCTGAGACTGAATCAATCATTGCGCCAAACGCGACGCTTCAAAAAATATCGAGCCAATTTAAGTTCACCGAAGGCCCCGCCGTCGATAAAAATGGGGCTGTTTATTTTTCCGATCAACCCAACGACAAAATCTGGAAGTATGATACAGATGGTAAACTGTCGGTTTTTTTAGATAAGACGGGCCGGTCCAATGGCATGTATTTCGACAAAAAGGGCAATCTGATTACGTGCGCCGATGAGAAAGATGAGTTGTGGTCCATTAGCCCGGACAAAAAAATTACGGTCCTGCTAACCGACTTCCAGGGGCACCGGCTCAACGGGCCCAATGATTTGTGGATTGACCCCAAAGGTGGTATCTATTTTACGGACCCCTATTATCAGCGCGATTACTGGGAGCGCAAGAAACCAGACATCGACGGGGAGAAGGTTTATTACCTGCCCAAAGGCCAAAAAGAAGCTATCCTTGTTGATGGTGATTTGAAACAGCCGAATGGTATAATCGGCACCCCGGATGGCAAACATCTGTATGTGGCCGACATTCGCGATAACAAGACTTATCGATACGACATACAGGCTGATGGTAGCCTGAAAAACCGCCAGCTTTACGTTAGCCAGGGATCTGATGGCATGACGCTCGACAACCGGGGGAATCTTTATCTGACAGGCAAGGGCGTCACCGTGTATGGTCCTGATCGGGTGAAGCTCCAGACAATCCCGGTTCCGTCTGGCTGGGTCGGTAATATCTGTTTTGGTGGCAAAGATCGAAACATGCTCTTCATCACGGCATCGGAGTCCGTGTATACGCTGCAAACACAGGTAAAAGGCGCTAAATAAAGGGTTACTTATTCTTTTATACAGAACGGCCCCGGCACTTGTCGGGGCCGTTCTGCGTATGGGTATCTGCAGAACCCTGGCCGCTACATTGCACAATCACACGTAGCCAGAACCCTACGGCCGAACATAGGGTTACGTGAGGGTCGCTAGATGATTTACGTGTTTGAAAAAAGTGATCCCGGTTTTTCTACTGTTCAGGCAAGCGTTTACCAGCTTGCAGACCAACGACCCCATTCGCATGGCTGGGGCAACGGCATTTTTTTCTTTTTTCGCCTTGCCGCCTATTATCATCATTCTGAGCAGTGTTCTGAGTCAGCTTTTCAACGACCGCTACCAGCGCGTAAGCGGCCAGTTGTTCGACGAACTGGCTGATTTGTTCGGGCCTAAAAGCGCCAATCAACTGGAAGATATTTCGCATCGGCTTCAACTCCCCAAGCCAAGCCTGCTGTTAACGGTAGTGAGCTTTGTGTTGCTGTTTATGGCATCGACCACCTTATTTACAATTCTTAAAAACTCGCTTAACCAACTCTGGAACGTTAAGCCCAAAGCCGGACGAGGAGTGCTCAACGTACTAACCGACAAGCTGATCGCTCTGGCCATCATTTTGGGCTCTGGGTTGTTATTCAGCACATTTCTGGCGGTGGAGCAGCTTATGAACCAACTGGGGGGAGCGCTGGCTCTGTCGTCGCTGGCTTATTATAAGGGGCTGGTCAGTATGGCCCATCTGGTGGCGTCGGTGCTGGTTCGTACGGTTTGGTTTGCGCTCCTGTTCAAATTTCTGCCTGATGTTAAAATCGCCTGGAGAGCTGTCTGGCTGGGTGCTTTTTTTACAAGCTGTCTTTTCAAATTAGGGGAGGGCGTGTTGAACTACTTGCTCATCGATAGTCAGGTGGGGTCGCTCTACGGCACCGCAGGGGCTATTATTCTCCTGCTGTTATTCGTTTTTTATGCGTCCCTGATTTTTTACTACGGAGCCGCCTTTACCCGTCGGTTCAGTGAATGGACTCATTTGTCGGCGGAGCCCAGCAACCATGCGGTTGCCTACACGATTACCGAGATAGATCCCGTGGAGTCGAAGAACGAAGGGCCCAATTGACGAAAGATACCCGAACGGTTATAGTTGCCAGAATTTTTCAGCCGCTGCCAACACGATACGACAGGATTAGTTACTAAAGAAAACACGGGTTTTTCCTGTCTGAAACGTAAAGCTATGGGCATCTACATTGGCACATCGGGTTGGAGCTATGATCATTGGCAGGGCGTCTTGTACCCATATCCTACGCCGGTTCAGAAACGGCTTGGTTATTATGTACAAAAATTCCAGACAGTTGAACTCAACAGTAGCTTTTACCGCTGGCCTAAACAAAGCACCTTTGCTGGTTGGGAGCAACGATTACCCGATAATTTTCTGCTGACCGTGAAAGCGCCCAGGGGGCTCACCCATGCCAAAAAGCTCCTTGAGCCAGAGGTCTGGATGGAGCGCATAAAAGCCTGCTGGCACGAACTACTGCATAAACGGGCGGTGCTGCTCGTACAACTGGCTCCGCAACAAGCCTGCGATTACCCGCGGCTGGCTTACTTTCTGGATCAGGTGCCCCACTGGATGCGTGTTGCCATCGAATTCAGGCATCCAAGCTGGCATACTGATGCCATTTTTGCCCTGCTGGAACAACATCAGGCTGCCTACTGCATCATGAGCGGTGCTCAATTGCCTTGTATTTTACGCGTTACGGCTCCTTTTGTGTACGTTCGGCTACACGGGCCGGATACGAACCATTTGTATGGCGGCTCCTACTCCGATGCGGATCTGCACTGGTGGGCCGACCGAATCCGGGAGTGGGCAGGCATGGGTAAGGACGTATTCGTATATTTTAACAACGACGGTGCTGGCAATGCCGTACGGAATGCCCTGACCCTACAGCACCTGGTGGCATAGGCTGTTGGCCGCCCAATGGTCGCCGGTTACAGCGTGTGTCCCATTCCAGATTCTTCTTCCAGTTTCTCAGAGGCATCCTTGATGGCTTCTTCGATCGAGTGTGATCGGCGAAGATCAGACGCTTTCTGCGTAATTTCGGCCATCGTCTGATAGTGCTGCTGCAACACACACAGTTCCTCTTCAGTCAGGTCTTCTACCGATACCAGCCGGTTGCTGGCTCCCTTAGTGGCCGCAATCAGCTCATTGAGTTTTAACTGAACCGACATCGACTCTTTATTTTGCGCTTTTTGAATCAGGAAAACCATCAGGAATGTGATAATGGTCGTACCTGTATTGATCACCAATTGCCAGTTTTCTGAGTACCCAAAAATAGGGCCCGTTATGGCCCAAAGAATAACGGTGCCGAGAGCTAGCAAAAAAGCCGCCGAGCTGCCTGTGGCTTTCGTTACACTAGACGAAAAACGTTCAAATATGCCCTTGGAAGGAGTATGAGAGGTGTTTTGCTGAGTCTCCATGGTCAATCAGAAAGTAGGTGTAGGTCTATTGTTTTAGTTATTAAACAGAATAAGAGTAGGTTTGGCTTAGTTTAATGAACTTTTAATTAACCGATTGCTGAGTAACTACGCATTTAGGCAGTAGGAAAAGATGCCGAGAGGCAACATGTAGCCAAGTTGTCGGTGATGCAGATGGAACACTAGCTAGTGTATGATAATTGATCGATGTTTTAATCTGTAAGAGGAGTAAACCATCGCAACTTATTTTCCTGTAATTTGGATTGTTATTACCTAATATCTGGATGAGGGGTAATCAGAAACGTGTGGACGAGCAGATACTCGCCCTCCAGAAAGAACTTCAACGAGTTAAGCAACAGACGGCTTCTGCCCTGGAAGCCGTTGGTATTGGCTTGTGGGTTATGTATCCTGACCAACGCATTATCACCTGGGACGAACAGTGCCAGAAAATTTACGGATGGCCCCAGGCAACGGTTTCACTTGATGAACTGTTTCGTCAGTTACACCCTCAGGATCTCGTTCATCTGCGGGCATTAGTCGCTGATCCGCCTAGTCGGAAAACGCAGAAGCCGACAACCGTCGATTACCGCATCACCAGCCCCGTAGATGGGATCATGCGCTGGATACGCATAACAGGCCGGGTAGCTACGCACCCATCCGGACCGGGTGATTGTTTTTCAGGTACTGCCCAGAATATTACCGACGAAAAACGGAAGGAGGCAACGCTGAAAACAATAGAACAACGCTTTCAATTGGCTTTCATGAATGCCTCCGTTGGGGTTGTTATTCTGGATACGGAAAGTAACATTCAACTTATTAATAAATCGTTCGCTAATCTGGTTGGTTATTCACAGGATGAACTGCTCGACCGGCATTTTGGTACCATCAGCCATCCCGATGATGTAGAGGAGAATGTGGCGCTGGTTCAGCAACTTATCCGGGGTGAATCAAACTCCTATGTTTTTAATAAACGCTATCTGCACAAAGATGGTACCATCGTATGGGGACAGGTTAGCTCAGCCCTCATTCGGGACCAGGAGGGGAAGCCAGACAGCTTTATCAGTATTGTGCAGAACATCACGGCCGAACTACAGGCGCAGGCGGAGCAGAAAAAGCTTGTATCGCTGCTGAAGACCAGCGAAGAACGCCTGCAAGACGCCATCGAACTAGCCGAACTGAGTACCTTTGAAATATGCCCTGGCGACGGCACCATTCTGCTCTCCGGGCGAGCTAAAGGGTGGCTGGGTTTCAAACCGGCTGAGACGCCTTCACTGGATCAGGTCCTCAACACCATTCGGGACCGGGATAGTGTTGAAGCAGTCCTGGGACAGACAGTAGCCGATGGAATCGGTACGGCTATGGATATTGAGTTCTGGGCCGTTAATCAGCAAACGGGCCAGGAGCGGTTGTATCATGCCCAGGGGCGTGTGGTGCGGAGTAGCCCGGACAATACGGCACTTTCGATACGGGGTATTGCCAAAGACATAACCGCCCAACGGCAGTATGCTCAGGACCTGGAACAGCAGGTTCAGGGCCGTACGCAAGCCTTGCAGCGAGCTAATCTACTAATCAAAACCCAGGCCGACCAGCTTCGGTTCGTGACCGATAGCTCGTTGACGGCTATTGCCCTTTACGCTATTGTGCGTGATGAAGCGACAGGCGATGTTGTCGATTTACGGTACGAACTGATCAACCAGATGGCGCAGCGCATGACGGGTCGACAGGCGTCCGATTTACTGGGGCACACCATGCTGGAAGTATTTCCGGGTATGAAGGAGAATAGTATATGGGAGCGCTATATCGAGCTGGCCCAAACGGGTGTTCCCCTGCGTTACTACAACCACTATACGCAGGATGGGTACGACATCTGGTATCAGGTCCAGGGAGTCCGCCAGGGCGAACTGCTGGTCTTATCGTTTCTCGATATTACCGAACTAAAACAGACCCAATTCCAACTCGAATCACTTAACAAAGATTTGCTGGAGGCCAATAACAACCTGGAACAATTTGCCTTCGTGGCCTCGCACGATTTGCAGGAACCATTACGGAAAATTCAATCGTTCGGTACGCTTTTGCTGGAGCAGTACGCCGAGCGGCTGGGCGATGGAGCGGACTTGATTCTGCGCATGCAGGTGGCCGCCGAACGCATGTCCATTTTGATCAAAGACCTCCTCACCCTGTCGCGCATTACAACACAGCATCATTCGCTCGTTGAGATTCCATTGTCGCGGGTGATCCAGCGGGTTATCGACGATTTGGATATTGTGATCGAAGAGGCTGAAGCAAGCCTTCATATTGAACCACTGCCTTCGGTAAAAGGGGATGAATCTCAATTACGGCAGCTCTTTCAAAACTTACTGTCCAACGCCGTTAAATTTCGTAAGCCAGGGGTTGAGCTACAAGTCCAAATCAGCGCCCGGCTTGTGGCAAAAGCTGATTTGCCAGCTACCGTAAAGCCAACCCGGCAGGCAACTCACTACCATCAGATTTGCATCGAAGACAATGGCATTGGCTTCGATGAAATGTATCTGGACCGTATCTTCCAGGTATTTCAACGCCTGCACACCAGGAGCCAATATGCGGGTACAGGCATTGGGTTAGCCATTGTGCAGAAAGTGGCTGCCAATCACGGCGGGGCGATCACCGCCATGAGCCAACCCGGCCAGGGGGCTGCGTTTTTTGTGTATTTACCGATATGATTCAAACCTATAAGCCAGGCCGCCGGAGCGGTTTCTAAAACCTTATCGCTTTGCCCTGTCGTGGTGTCAGTTTCTTAAAACTGACAGGTGAGGTTTCTTAAAACCGACACCACTTGGTACACCACCGACATCACTTGATACACCACAAAAGATATACCTCCGTTTTTTTATTGTCCGGTAGCAACGTAGTTTTGAAACCCATCGACTACAACCGTTTACTTGTTTCTTTATGTTAGCCAAAACGTTCGGCGCAGCCGTGTATGGTGTCAATGCCAGTCTGATTACCATTGAAGTTGTTGTTGCACAGGGGCTGCATTTTCATCTGGTAGGCTTACCCGATAGTGCCGTCAAAGAAAGTGAACAGCGGGTCGAGGCCTCGCTGAAATTCTTCGGTTACCGAATGCCCCGTCAGAAAGTAGTCGTTAATCTGGCCCCCGCCGATATTCGAAAAGAAGGGTCCGCCTATGATCTGCCCATTGGGCTTTGCGTGCTGCAGGCTTCCGAACAGATCACCACGACCCGCAATCTGGAAGACTATGTTATTATGGGCGAACTGGCACTGGACGGTACACTGAGGCCCATAAAAGGCGTGCTGCCCATTGCCATCGAGGCCCGTAAACGCGGCTACAAAGGCTTTGTGTTGCCCATCGAAAATGCCCGAGAGGCCTCTATCGTCAACCAACTGGATGTGATAGGGGTAACTACTATTCAGGATGCCATCGAGTTTTTTGAAGGAAAAAAAGAGATCGCGCCGTTGGAAACCGATACGCGCGATTTGTTCATGAGCCAGATCAATGCCTACGATGTGGATTTTTCGCACGTACAAGGGCAGGAGAATATAAAGCGGGCCATGGAGATAGCGGCTGCCGGCGGGCACAATGTGATCATGATTGGCCCACCAGGTGCGGGTAAAACCATGCTGGCCAAACGGCTGCCCAGCATTTTGCCTCCGCTCACGTTGCAGGAAGCCCTGGAAACAACAAAAATTCATTCGGTGGCGGGTAAGCTTGGTACCCAAGCTACTCTGATTGCAACCCGCCCGTATCGGTCACCGCACCATACCATTTCCGATGCTGCGCTGGTGGGCGGTGGAAGCTTTCCGCAGCCGGGCGAAATCTCCCTGGCCCACAACGGCGTGTTGTTTCTGGACGAACTACCTGAATTCAAACGGTCGGCGCTGGAAGTGATGCGTCAGCCACTCGAAGACCGGAAGGTGAGTATTTCGCGCGCCAAATGGGCCGTCGAATTCCCCGCCAGTTTTATGCTCATTGCCAGCATGAACCCCTGTCCCTGTGGCTATTATAACCACCCCGAAAAAGAGTGTGTGTGCGGACCGGGTGTCGTTCAGCGGTACCTGGCCAAAATAAGCGGGCCACTGCTCGACCGAATTGATTTACACGTTGAAGTAACGCCCGTTTCCTTCGATCAGATGACGGCCAATCGCCCCGCCGAAACCAGTGAAGCCATTCGAGAGCGAGTGATTCGGGCCCGCGAGATTCAAACGACTCGCTTCGCCACTCAGCCGGGCATTTATTCCAACGCCATGATGCCTTCGCAACTGGTGAAGGAAGTCTGTCTGATTAACGACGCTGGTCGCGCTTTGCTCAAAACGGCCATGGAGCGCCTGGGTTTGTCGGCCCGCGCCTACGACCGCATTTTGAAAGTATCCCGTACTATTGCCGACTTATCGGCCAGTGAGGAGATTCGCATTGAGCACCTGGCCGAAGCTATACAGTACCGAAGTCTGGACCGGGAGAACTGGGCTGGCTAGAAAAGGTGAATCAGATGAGAAATTTAAATCCAGAAAAACAATAAATGGGCTATTTTGCATCGAGCATCCTAAACTTCTCAGGCAAATAGTCCCCGTTTTGCTTGCCTGATCGGACGCATGCATGCCTATTTGGCCATAGCTAAATCCTAATATGATTCGACTTTACAGTGCCCTGGTCTTCACGCTGTTACTCGCTCTGGAGCAACCGCTCCAGGCGCAATCCATTACTTTTGAAAAGGGCAAATGGAAAGATATGCTGGCCCGAGCCAAAACGGAAAAGAAGTTAATTTTTGTCGATGTGTATGCGGTCTGGTGTGGCCCGTGCAAAATGCTTGATCAGCAGGTATTTACCGACAAACAGGTTGCGGCTACGTATAATGCCTTTTTTATCAATTATAAAGTTGATGCCGAACGGGGAGAAGGGCCTGCTCTGGCCCGACAATACAACGTTAGGGCTTACCCAACAGCTTTGTTCATTGATGGCGATGGACAACTGGTTGATACTTGGACGGGATTCATCCCGCCAGTTCTTTTCAAACAACAAGGCGAACGGGTGTTTAAAAAAACGCCCCTTGGCCTGACGCTTTCCCTACACGAAGCCGCCTATCAGGAAGGGAATCGGTCTGCCGCCTTTATGAAAACGTATTTGTGGCTGCGCCGTCAGGCGGGTCTTGGTGTAATGGATGTATTGAACGACTACGTGAGCCACATACCCGCCGACTCCCTGCAAACGCCTTTGTTCGCCACGATTCTTCTGGCCAACACGACCTCGTCGAAAGGGCCTGCCTTTGAGCTAATGATGCGTCGAAAAGACGAGCCCCGGTTTCGGTCGGCCCTCGATATGATCGTTCACCGAGACGTTAGTTCCGCTGGTAAAGAGCGGAACCGATCCGAGTTCAAGACGCTGTCTGGTGTGATCCAACAGCTGGCAACTACCGATCAGGTGGCTGAACGACTGGCTCATTATCAACTCGTCTACGACGTGGAGGCTGAAGACTGGAAGGGGTATGCCGAACATGCCGAAGCCTATATGAAGCAGTATTTACTGCCTAACTTAACTACCCAGGCCCAGCAACAGCAGCCCGCATTGTTCCAGGATCGCTATGACCAGTTGTGCAACATGGGCTACTTTATCTGGAAAAACAGCAAAGACGATGCCCAGCTTTCGACCTTGTTAACGACCCTGGTTTCGGTCGGTCAGATTCACGCAAGCCCACTTAACATCAGCTTGCAGGCGTGTCTGCATTATGCACTGGGTGAGCGGGATGAAGCCGTAGCGCTTCAAACAAAGGCCCTCGAACAGGCACGCAACCTGGGTGAAGATGCATCCAGCTACGAAGCAACTCTGCTCCGAATGCAGAAAAAGAAATCCCTTTAAAGAATTTATAATATTCAGTTAGACACTGTGTTAACGGTAGCCTTAGTGTCAGGTTGAGTCAACGTAGCCAATCAGGTCGACCCGCTACAGGTTCATCTATTTTGTCTTTATTATTTGCATGATCGAACATTAATGAATAAAAAAGGTAGTTCTAGTATCCCTACATACGTACAGGATTAACTAGCACTGCCATGAGTACAGAACAAAACCGAACCAACACAAACGATAAACTTGACGAACTGGAGCAGAACCGGGAATACAGCACGGGCGAATTCCTGACCACTAACCAGGGCCTGCGGGTTAACGACGATCAGAACTCCTTAAAAACCGGACCCAGAGGGGCCACGCTGCTGGAAGATTTTATCCTTCGGGAAAAAATTACGCACTTCGATCATGAGCGTATTCCCGAACGGATTGTCCATGCCCGAGGGGCTGCTGCCCACGGTTACTTTCAGGTTTATGAACCGCAGGCCGGTTTAACAAAAGCCAAATTCCTACAGGACCCTTCCGTAAAAACGCCCGTGTTCGTGCGTTTCTCTACTGTGGCTGGTTCGCGCGGCTCATCCGATCTGGCCCGTGATGTACGGGGCTTTGCCGTTAAATTTTATACCGAAGAAGGTAACTTCGACCTGGTTGGCAACAACATGCCAGTCTTCTTTATTCAGGATTCCATCAAGTTTCCTGACTTTGTGCACGCCGTAAAACCGGAGCCTAACAACGAGATTCCACAGGCGGCTTCGGCACACGATACCTTCTGGGATTTTATCTCCATAACGCCCGAATCGATGCACATGATTATGTGGGTCATGTCGGACCGAGCTATTCCCCGGAGTTACCGCATGATGGAGGGCTTTGGGGTTCATACGTTCCGATTCATTAATGGCGAGGGTAAGTCGAGCTTCGTAAAATTCCATTGGAAACCGTTGCTGGGTGTTCATTCGGTGGTTTGGGACGAAGCCCAGCTTATTTCGGGTCGTGACCCCGATTTTCACCGGCGCGATTTATGGGATTCTATCGAAGGCGGGGCTTATCCGGAATGGGAACTGGGCGTTCAGATTGTGGCCGAAGAAGACGAACACAAATTCGACTTCGATTTGCTGGATGCGACGAAGATTATCCCCGAAGAACTGGTGCCGGTTCAGCGCATCGGAAAGATGGTACTCAACCGCAATCCCGACAATTACTTTGCCGAAACGGAGCAGGTGGCGTTTCACCTGGGGCATCTGGTTCCCGGTCTCGATTTTACCAACGATCCGCTTTTGCAGGGGCGTTTGTTTTCCTATACCGATACCCAGTTGAAGCGTTTGGGTGGACCAAATTTTCACGAAATCCCCATTAACCGGCCCATCGCACCGGTACACAATGGACAGCGTGACGGCCATATGCGGCAAACGATCAACGTGGGTCGCACCAGCTATAGCCCAAATGGTATCAATGCCGATTCTCCCGCACAGGCTAAGGAGAGTGAAGGTGGTTTTGCGAGCTATGCTGAACGAATTGACGGCCATAAGGTGCGCGCCCGGAGCAAAAGTTTCAGAGATCATTACAGCCAGGCTAAACTGTTCTGGAATAGCCAGTCGGACACGGAGAAAACGCACATTGTGAAAGCACTACGGTTCGAGTTAGGCAAAGTGGCCGTGGAAGAAATTCGGGAACGCATGCTGATTCACCTCGCCCAGGTCGACACGACGCTGGCTACGCTGGTGGGCGAAGGGCTGGGGCTGACAGTACCATCAGCTCAGGGCGTTCAGTTAAATAAGGGTGTTCCGGCTGATGCTAACCCCGCTGATTATCAACCAACCACCGCCCGTACGGATGTAGGTCAGTCGGCAGCGCTGAGTATGGCTAACCCGCCCAAAGTAGGCATCAAGACGCGCCAGGTAGCGATTTTGGCTGCCGATGGCGTAGATAACACCGAATTTGACGTGATAAAACAGGCGCTGTCGGCCGAAGAGGCCGTGATTGCTATCGTAGCTCCCCGGCTGGGTAAGCTTAAAACCTCAACGGGTGAGGCCGTTAAAATCGACGCTAGTTTACAGACAACGGCCTCGGTGTTATTCGATGCCGTTTATGTGCCCGGCGGTCAGACCAGTGTCAACTCATTGTTGCAGGAAGCTGACGCGGTCCGGTTCGTCCACGAAGCCTTCATGCACTGTAAACCCATTGCTGCCACCGCCGAAGGAGTTGACCTCCTGAAAGCAGCCGCTAATGGGGGAGCCGAGAAGCTGTTGAGCAGCGAGGGTGTCATCACTGGTGAAGGCACCAACGCTGAGGCTGTCCCCCAAAAATTCATTGAGGCCATTGGGGAGCACCGTTTCTGGAGCCGGGAGAAAACGCTGGTGTAAACCTGCGAATATATCGAGTGATTAAGACGTCCGTGAGGGCTGTTTTCTCACAGCCCTTACAGGCGTTAACAAAGGTTTTTCCCACGGTCGGTGTCCTCACAGATAGCACATTTAAAGGCAAATCTGGCTGACGTATGAGCAGTTCGTGTTCTCACTGACTGTGGAAAGGCTATTTGTTATACCTCAATCAAACGGTTATTTTGGCCCACGATTCCTGGAAATTGCTCAATGCAGGTAAGTAGTATCAAGTAATGAAATATCCCGAACTAGATTGCGATACATAGCCTTCCGGACCAACTTATCGGGCGTATTTAGCCTGCATCTCCTGAATAAACTTTAACCCATTTTCGGCAATGTTCCAGGGGTCGTTGTATTCCCGCCATACATTGATCGAATTGGCAAAATCAATGTCATTCCGGGTGAAGGCTTCGATGGTCATCCAGCCATTGTAGTTCAATTCAGCCAGCGTCCGGAACGTGTCATCCCAGGGAATGTGTCCATCGCCGGGGGTGCCGCGGTCATTTTCGCTGATGTGCACATGGGCCAATACCGGGGCAATGGTACGTATGGCGTCCGGAAAACGTTTCTCCTCCATGTTGGCATGATGCGTATCGAACATAGCCCGGACGTTCGGATGGTCGGCTTGTCGTATCAAATCCAGCAACTGGCTCATGGTGTTGCAGAGGTAGCATTCGAAGCGATTCAAGGCTTCGGGCGCTAGGATAATGTTTGCCTGTTTGGCGTGTTCGCCAGCAGCATGAAGCACCTCGGCACTACGCGCATATTCGTCGGGCTGGGGCTCGCGTCGGCTGAAGGTAGCAAAGGCCGAGTGCATAGGCCCGCAAATGACGGTAGCGCCCATGGCGTGTGCCCGGTCGATGGCTTCTTTCAAAAAGCTCACGGCCTGCTCCCGAATTTTGGCCGATTCGCTGACCGGATTTTGATCGGGGCCCACCACCATCACGCACGTACGCTGTAAGCCCAGTTGTGTCAGGTGATCACCAAACCGGTGGTAAGCGGCCACGTCCTGATTGTCGATAAAGCATTCGATACCATCATACCCAATGTTCTTCAGGCGTTCGGTTATTGGATTCAGTTTCTCCGACATAACGGCCGACCAGGCCAATACATTAAAGCCAATGGGAGACGTTGAACTTGAGTTGGGAACTGTGGCTGCTTCGGACATAGACGGATAAGATTAACGCAAATGCATTTGTACGATAACTAAGTAAAGCGTTATGGAGCGTATTTTTCCTGCTAGGTAGCCAAAAATAATGTTGCCTCTTCATTGATGGAATTGATTAGCACAAGCAACCGGGTGAAGACGCCTATCGGCAGGCACATACTACTTGTCTTAGTGGAAATTTACTTGTTTATTGTAAACGTAATAGACACCTGTGCATTCGTAGGCTTTGAGTACTTAGCCGGTGAACAGTCGTACATTTGGGTTTGAATTGTATCATTAACACAACCTATGTCATTAAGGGGGCCCATTATTTCAATTGAGGATGACGAAGATGATCAGTACCTGATTGGTCAAGTCATTCAGCAGCTAAACCTTCCCAACTCACTTCGTTTCTTCTCAAATGGACAAACCGCTCTACACTACTTGAGAACCACGGCCGAACAGCCATTTCTGATCCTGTGCGACATTAACATGCCCATCATGAATGGTCTGGAATTACGGAGAGAGATCAATGAAAGCGAATATTTAAGGACCAAGTCTATTCCGTTTGTCTATTTGACAACAGCCGCTAACAGCCAGTTAATTAAGGAAGCCTACGATAGCATGGTTCAGGGCTTTTATAAGAAAGCCATTGATTATTCGGGGCTTAATCAGCAACTCAAGCTTATCGTTGAGTATTGGCAGAGCTGCCTGCACCCAAACAGTCAGCTTTAACGCCTGCGAATGAACGTAGTTTCAGGATTATTTCCGCCGGTTCTCCAGTACAACAAACGGCAGAAAACCATTCCAGGTAGGTGTAAATCGAACTTCGTTCAGGAAACCCGGTGCGTAGTTTCCCAGTACGATGTCAACGTCGCCGTCATGGTCCCAATCGCTGGCATCCATAGAAATCCAGCGCCCATACTGGCTCACCGGAATGGCATGCGGGATAAATGATACGGGTTTCTCCTGTTCAAAATAGATAAACGTTTCGGCTGGATTGTTTTTTAAATCGCCGAAGAACGCAATCGTGGCTATGTCCAGATCACCATCCAGATCAAAGTCGGCGGCAATCGCTTTTGTACAGCCATTAATGGGGTAAAAATAAGTCTGTTTGTACTGGCCGCTTCCCTGATTGGTAAAGATATAAACGCCATGAAACGGCTTCAGAACACGCGAGTAGTCGCTGTTATCGCCACAGGTATAGAGAATATCCAGACGGCCGTCTTTGTTCATGTCTACCAATTGAAAGCTGGTTGATCCATAAACAGGCGGAAATCGTAGTAAATTTTTCTCAGAAAAGCCACCTTTATGGTCATTTGTGAATAGCCAGATGCCTTCATCAGCGTGTGCGAAAAGCGCCATAAAGTCAAGCCAGCCATCCTGATTGAAATCGCCGGATATAACCTGCGATGCGCCCGCCACTTCTTTAATAACCGTTTTCTCAAACGTGTGATCGGGGCGCTGTTTGAGCCAATACAAAGCCCCTGCTTCATGGCCAAATCCGCAAACAATCCAGTCGGTCAATCCATCTTTCGAAAAGTCGCCGGGAACAGACTGAATCGGGCGGGGGAGTTGGCTGGCCAGCACTACCGGAGCCGATGTCGATGCTTTGTCCAGGCCAATGTCCAGAAGTTCGCCTGAGGGCCGGTCAACAGCCAGCATCGTTCCGATGCACGTAAGCTGCACTCGTGGCGAACCCGATGCATCGGCCGTGAAAGTGGCCTGAACGGCCGGAGAGGGCAACTGTTGAATCAGCGTTGGCGTCAGAGCTGAATTCCATTGATACAGGCCAGCGTCGGATTCATTGCTGGTGTAGAGTTGATGCCGGGCCGAATCAAAAGTGACCATCGTCGTGGTGGCCAGTTTGTTGGTCTGTTCGGCGGGTTTCATTAGTTTGAAAACAGACCAGTCGGTCATCAATTTAACCGGTGGAGTTGCCTTTTTGGGTTTCGCCGGAGCCAGCGTTTCGTAATAATCAACCAGCTTTAACCAGTCTACCTGAGAGATAGCGGCCGTGGGTGGGTAATAGTAATGCGTTTTTTGCCAGACCTCCAGCCCCAGTTTAAGGGCCATCGCTGGTAAAACATGCTTGCTCCAGGTTTCTTTGTCCAGGGCATCAGGCGAAACGGGCAAGTGGCAACGGCCGCAGTAGGTCTGAGCCAATCGTTCTCCTTCCGTTGCTCCCGGTAATTTGGCGGTCGATGAGTCATTACCAGATTGACAACTGACTATTAAAATAAACAGCCCTGACAATGAAAAGAGCCAGAACTTTTTAACCAGAAAAGATAGTCGTTGCATTTGCGTAAAAGCTGGCAAGGGTATTTAACAAAAGAGCAGTCCAAAGACTGCTTTAAAAATTTTAACCACAGAGGTACGGAGAACACAAAGGGTTTAAACATATCGTGCCTACGGCACTTAATTCACTCAGTATCATTTATTGATACCCACTACTCACATTATGTTTAAAACCTCTGTGTTCTCCGTGCCTCTGTGGTTAAAATAATTGCTCATAAATTAATTATACCCTGGATTCTGAGTCAGTGTTGACTTGCCGCCCGATGTGCTCAGGTCAATCTGCCGTTGTGGAATGGGGTAATAGTCATTTTTCCCGGCAATAAAGCGGCCACCCCGAATATCCGTTGTGATGGTGCTTTCGTAGCTGAAGTATTTGTTCAGTTCGCTCTCAGCGACACCCCAACGAACCAGGTCGAAGAAGCGGTGACCTTCTGTCGCTAATTCCAGTTTGCGTTCGAAGTAAATGGCATTCAGCGCACCTGTCTTTCCTAAACCGGCAAATGCGCCCGCTGGATACACCGCAACTTTGTAGTTAGCTGCGGGCGTTGTTGAATAACCGGCCAGGGGTTTGGTATCATCTGCGTATCTGTAGACGAAATTGACCGGATTCGCGGCCCGCGCCCGTACCTGATTCACATACGTTTGCGCCTGTGGCAGGTTACCCAAATTGGCTTCCGCTTCAGCGGCCATCAGCAATACATCTGCATAACGAATAATATTCCAGTTAATGGCCGTGCCCGGTGCCCAGGAATGGTTATCGGCGTACTGATCCTGCGTTGCCTGCATATAAATGTTTTTCTTGGGCGAGTAAGGACCCGCATACGTTTGACCTGGGCTCCGAATCCAGTCGGCGCCTGGGTGGTTACCCCAATCCAGATAGGGCAGACCCCGGCGACCAATCGTCCAGTCGATGCGGGGGTCCAGCGGTCCGGCATCGGGCGTAAAGGGCTGAGTCGATGCAATGCCCTGATCGTTTTTCACCGGGTGACTATTGTAATCACTCAGGTAAGGCAGACCCGTCGCATCGGTCCGGTACGAGTTAGCCAGATCCTGCGAAGGCTGAAAAAATCCACAGCACCGGAAAGGGCTGTTCCCGTACGGGAAGTTCAGCATATCGCCCTGGTTGGCATTGGCAATCGTTCCCGTTCCATCATTAGCCACCATCTGAATCTGGAAAACAGATTCAGAATTGTTTTCTGTAGCTGCATCGAAGTTGTCGTGGAATCGGGTCATCAGCGCGTATTTCAACCCGTTGCTGGTTACGCCCTGACTAATTACCTGATCAAAGAGGGCTTTCGCTTCGGCGTATTTGTGTTCGTACAGATACGTCTTGGCCAGATAGGTCATGGCAGCCCACTTGTTGACCCGTCCTACTTCCGATTGCGTAGCGGGTAAATTATCGACTGCGTATTTGAAATCAGCCTCAATTTTTGGCCAGATATCCTCCGTGTTTGTCTGGGCACTGGCAGCTGTTGTTTCAACTGTTTCGTCAATCCAGGGTACTCTGTTGAACATCCGCTTCAGCTCGAAGTAGTAATGTCCCCGCAGGAAACGGGCCTGAGCGGCCAACAGAGCCCGGTCGGCATCCGAAATAGTCGTTGCCTGCCCCAGCAGACGTAAGGTCGAGTTTGTTCGGTTGACCCCTTCGTATACCGTACGCCATTTTCCATTAAAAAAGCCGTTGCTGGCGTCGGTCGTAAATTTGGCGATGGCATCGATAGCCGGTTGATCACTACCGTCGCTTCCTTTATGAGCCTCGCCCCCGGCAACGCTACCGTATACCCAGTTACTGGGCGACGCCTGCCAGGCATCTGAGCCGCTCAGGTTCAGGGCCGAACCGTTGTTATACTGGCCATCCAGAGCGGCATAGGCACCCGTCAGCAGGGCGTCTACCCCAGCTCGAGTGGCTAGTACCTGATCGCTCAGGGCACCCTGAGCCGGTATTTCCAGGCTGTGTTGGCAACCGTTGACTGTCAATCCAACGGCCGTAACAGCCATGATCGTTATATACTGTGCTACTTTCATTTGTGTTGAGATAATACGAGTTAAAACGTCACGTTCAGACCGAATAAAAACTGACGCTGGTTAGGATACACGCCCTCGTCGATACCGAACGAAGTGGTGTTCGAGAACGATTGATTCAAACTACCGCCCGAACTGTTGTTCGTGTTGGCCGTAGTGCCAATCTCAGGATCCAGACCCGAGTATTTGGTGATCGTAAACAGGTTGGCCGACTGAACATAAACCCGCAGGCGCTCGATACCCAGCTTTTTCAGCGTGTTGGCGGGCAGCGTGTAGCCGAGCTGCGCGTTTTTAGCCCGCAGGTACGAGCCATTTTCGACGAAATAAGAGTTGGGTACGTTAGACGAACTGAACGAACCAACCGTTTCCTGGATCGGTGCTTTGGCATCGTGGTTTTCCGGTGTCCAGGAATCATACAGAGCGGTCTGGCTCTTGGCACCCTGGAAGTTGGCGTTGAAATCGGTCCACCAGCGTACGTTGTTCCAGATGTCGTTGCCCTGCGTACCGTAGAAGAAGATGCTGAAATCGAACTTCTTATAAGTCGCCCCCAGGTTCAGACCGTAGCTGAACTTCGGGTTTGGGTTGCCCAGGAAAGTGCGGTCGGCTTCGGTAATTTGGCCATCGCCGTTCACGTCGGCGTAGCGGAACCGGCCCACGGCCACATCACTCTGGTAAACAGCACTGGTATTACCCGTCTTCTGTTGTGCCTGCGCGTTCGCTGCGTTGATTTCCTCCTGCGAGTTCCAGAAACCAGCGGTCTTGTACCCAAAGAACTGACCAATCGAATGACCAACGGCATTGCGAACAATGTAGCTTCCGTTGAACCGGCGGCCTTCCTGATCGAAGTAGTCGATGCCATCCGCCAGCGAAACAATCTTGTTGTTATAGGTGGTGAAGGTCAACGTTCCGGTCAGTTTCAGATCGCTCGATACGTTAATAGCGCTCGATGCCGCAATGTCAAGACCCTGGTTTCGCATCCGGGCTACGTTAACCGCGGGCGCAGTGCCTAAACCGGCTGTTCCGGCCAATTCGAGCGTGTAGAGCAGATCGCGAACCTGTTTGTTGTAATAATCAACGGTCAGGTCCAGCTTGCCTTTCCACAGGCTGGCATCAAAGCCGATGTTAGCGTTGATGTTCTTCTCCCAGCGCGCGTCGGGGTTACCGATGCGGGTGCGCTGAAAACCGAGCGAGTTAGCCGAATTGGAGCCCGATATGGCGTAGTAAGACGATGTGCGGTCACCACCGTAGGTTGTGTAGGCATTGGCTGGGTCAACGTTCAACTGGTTACCCATGATGCCGTAGCCTCCGCGAATTTTCAGATCATTTAACCAGGTCAGTCCGCTCATGAAATTTTCCTGCGAAATCCGCCAGCCCGCACTCACCGCCGGGAACCAGCCATACTGGTAATTCAGAAAACGGGATGAGCCGTCGCGCCGAATTGTTGCGCCAAACAGATACTTGTCCTTTAGCGAGTAATCGACCCGGCCAATCAGTGAGAACAGGGCATCTGCATAGCGGTTACTGTAGTTCGTTGGCGTTCCCGACCCCGTCGAAAGGTTAGTGAAGTTCGGGTCGAACGAGAAATAGCTCTGTGTTGTGCCCCCTACGTTACGGCCCTGATTCTGGTATGCTTCTGTACCCACCAACACCTTCAGATCGTGCGTATTGTTGAAATTGTGCTGATACTGGACGGTGTTGGTCCATGTCCAGTTCGACCCGTTGAAGGTATTTTCCGTGTACGAGTTGGTCGTGGTATTTTCCTGGTTCTCATACGTAGGATAGGTAAAGGAATGGAAGTTACCCATGTAGATTTCACCGCCGAAACTGGTCCGGGCCGTGAAGTCTTTCAGAAAGTCGACTTCAGCATACATATTACCGAAAAGCCGATTGTTCAGCCCCCGGTTATTGACGGTGCGCTGCTGAACGGCAACCGGGTTGTTGGCATTGCCCAATCCCTGGCCATACCCCCCGGCATAGTTTCCGGCAATATCATAGACAGGAATAATGGGTTGCTCGCGGAACGCCATCCCAATGGCGCTACCTTCCTGCAGGGCGTTGACGCGTGGGTTGTCCGACACCGAAAAGGCGATATTTTCACCTACCCGGATGTTCTCCCGAAGGTTGTATTGGCTGTTTGACCGGATCGTGTACCGCTTCAGATACGTATTGATCAGCGTACCCTGCTGGTTGAAATAGTTGAACGAGAACAGGTAATTACCTTGTGGGCCCCCACCGCTAACGGCCAGGTTATGGCTCATAATTGGCGCTGCTTTGAAAATCTCGTGGAACCAGTCCGTCCCGGTTTTATTAGCCCGTGTAATCCGGTTAAACGCGTTGTACTGCGAAGCATCGTTGTAGGTCGGATTCACATTGTACCGCGATGGGTCAACGGAAGGGTCACCTTCTTTGGCACCTTGAGGAGCAATGTAATCCGGCAAAACGGGGGTCGTGCCGCTGCCGTACAGCGGATCGTTAATGGCTGCATTGGGGTTGGCATTGCGCAGGGCATTAAACTTCAACTGAGCCGTTTCCTGCGGATTTAGCAAGTGCCAAACGTTGCCGCCTTTTGGAATTTGCGTTCCGTAATACGCATCGTACTGAACCTTAACTTTACCGTTTCCACGACGAGTGGTGATGATAATGACACCATTGGCGGCCCGTGAACCATAAATCGACGCCGAACCGGCATCTTTCAACACTTGCATAGAAGCAACGTCGTTCGGGTTGATGTCGTTGATGTTCTGTGTAGGCACGCCGTCCACCACATAGAGCGGCTGGTTATTACCGAATGTATTCAACCCCCGGATACGAATCTGGGGAGCTTCACCCGGCTGACCCGATCCCAACACCGTAACGCCCGACGCCCGGCCCTGTAACTGGTTGGTAATTTGCGCCGTTGGTTGTTGTTGTAACTCCGTTACGTTAACGACCGAGACAGCCCCTGTCAGGTCTTTCTTGCGCTGTGTACCATACCCAACCACGACTACTTCGCTCAATGACTTCACATCAGATGCCAGTTGAATATCAGGTAGGGTAGTGCGGTTGTTGATCGCCACCTCCTGCGTTGTATAGCTGATCGACGAGATGACCAGCGTTCCGTTGCCGTCTGGTACGTTCAGGGTAAAGCGCCCATCGGCGTCCGTTGCCGTACCGACATTGGCGGTTCCTTTGACCAGAATGGTTGCCCCTGGCAAACCCGTCCCTTTTTCATCGAGAACCCGGCCCGTGACGGTAATAGGCGGAACGGGTTTTTCGACGTTTGGGTCGGCTACCGCGCGTGAACTGGTTGATGAGGCATCGGCGGCCCGTTTCAGAATGATCGTTTTACCCCCAACTTCATAGTTAATGGCAGCGGGCCCCAGCACGGCGTTGAGTACCTCCGAAAGCCTCTCGTTGGTAAACGTAAGCGAGCTGATCCGTTGTTGGGTAAAAATGCGCGGGTTATACATGAACTTCACATCAGCTTCTTTGCCAATGCGGCTAATGGCCTGCTCAATGGTCAGATTGGATAGCTGAAGGCTCACCCGGCGATTAAGTAATTCCTGACCATACGTGTCGTGTGCTCTTGCTATGGTCGCAAAGGCAGTCACCACGAAAAACAGGTAAAAACTGACGCGCATAATTTTGAGCAGCTTTTGCTGCTTTTGTATTCGAATTGTCATACTTTTGAATTGGTTGTCGGTTTACATCGGCAATAAAAATCCCTTACCCCACCAGGGTATGCTTTTTTCGCAGAGAGCAATTGGGAGACTAATTCCAGAGTCAGTGATGTTGGCGCATTGCTGACTCTTTTTTTTTGTATTCTAACGTGAGTGTTTTTTGGACATAGGCTAGTTTAGAGTGTTGAGTAATTTTATGGGCATCCTTTACTGGTAATTAAAATTTTTCCGTCCATTTGTTCATACTGGGCATCCAGCGTCTGACAAATCATCGTCAACTTCTCGAAGAGCGGTTCATCGTCCAGCGAAGCGGTCAGGTAACAGTTTTTCATGACCTCGGCATCAAAAACAATCTCGACACCGTAGGCCTTTTCAAGGGCCGCAAAAACCTGGTTGATGGGCGTTCCGCTGAACTCAAACATGGCCTGCTGAATGGGCATGTCCAGCAGCGTCGGCGAATCGACCAGCGACCGCAACAGCCGACTCTCGTCCCGGTTAAACTGTACACGCTGATTTGGGGTCAGAACCAGCCCGATCAACTGGCGGGATTCCTGCTTTTCAACGCGTTCCCGATCTGTGCGGGTAAAAACAGATACCCGGCCCGTTTTCACCGTTACATCAACGGCTTTTCTGTCGTAAGCCCGAACTGTAAAGCTTGTGCCCAGTACTTTAGTGATCAGGTTATCTGCATAAACAAAAAAGGGTTTGTCCGGATTTTTCGCGACTTCAAAAAAAGCTTCTCCTACCAAGTACACCTCACGCTTGTTGTGGCTGGCAAACGCACTGGGGTAACTAATGCGGCTGTCAGGCTGCAACAGAACCGAACTACCGTCGGCCAGTAGCACCAGTTTCGTTTTAGCGCCGGCGTTAATCACTTCTTTCATCGGCACCGTAGAGGTAGCGACCAGCTTCTGGTAAACCACCGTCGGTTTATCCTGACCGCTGTACCAGCCAAACCAGGCCAGTACAATCAGGGCTACCGATGCTGCGGCAACCCAGGCCATTCGCCCATACGACAAAAAAGGCGCCGATTCTCGCGAGGTCGGCTCTGTATCCTGCATGATCTGTTGAATGTTCCGCTGAGTAAACTCCAGGGGTGGTTCAATCGTATCTTCTCCGATGGTCTGCAAGGTTTCACGCGCCTGAATCATAAGCATGGCTTTCTCCGGAAACAGAACCGGAAAACGCTCCCACCACTCAGCTACCGGGGCCGGTGCCTGGTCAAATACCCATGACCGGAATGATTCGTCTTCCAAAAAATCATATAGCTCGAAATGATCAAATGATTTCATAGAAAATGTCTATTTTTTGGCTGCATTACTTATATAATTAGCCAGCCAGCGCGTCATACCCTCCAATTCCGATATTTTTTTGAAGTAAGTCAACTTTTAGCTCACGGGTAACAAGTGAGCGGAGGGCTCACCAATGTTCCCGCAGAAAATTCAGCGCCTTATGCAGGTGGTTGGAAACGGACTGACGACTGATGGCCATCACGTCGGCGATGTGCTCAATGTCGAGTTCCTGAAAGTAGCGCAGATGGAGCGCTTCCTGCTGACGCTGGGGGAGGAGGTCGAACAGGGTTTTGATTTTTCGGGCCGAGAGTTGCTCAGCTTCTATTGCAACAAAGAAATCTTCAAAGGGTTGTTCGGGCGTAACGTCCAGGGCTTCGTCTTCATCGACCCACCCCCGGCGCTGGGTCCGTTGGAGTTCCAGCAGGATTTTATGGCGCAATGATTTAAGCAGGTATTTTTTGATGTTATCGGTGCTGCTAACGTGCAGGCGTCGTTCCCATAGGTACACGAACATATCGTGCAGACAATCCTGAATCAAATCAGTGTCTTTGCTGTAACGGGTTCCGAATCGGAACAGCGATGCATAATGTACCGAGATAATCTGCTCGAACGCCTGGCGGTCACCTTTCTTGAAGCGCTCCCAAAGCGCTTCGTCATTCGGCAAATTAGTTGAGAATAAACTCTTCATTTTTAACGTGAGCCACTGCCTGCTCTATACGTTTAACAGTAATTCTATCTTTGGGAATTCCGTGAAAATCTGGAAATTCATCAAGAAACTATAAAACGTAATGGCTCTGCGATTAGTAAGTTGCCGGTCTAATTTACCCGGCTTGTAGGGGGATCAATACCAACGATCAGACGAATTTACGGATTTAACAATAGGGATGTCCGATACCTACTAAACGGCAGGCCGGTTTTTCAAAATCCGCTTAAACGAAGTTCGGAGAAGCCGGCCTGTCAACAGACTATTTGCGGTGTATCGTTGTGGCTGCCGCCTGGGCTGCGGCCAGAATGGTCATGTCGGCAATCGTGACATTGGCTGGTGCGGTTACGGCATACACAATCGTATCGGCAATGTCGTCGGCGGTGAGGGGGGCATAGCCCTCATACACTTTAGCAGCCCGTTCTCTGTCGCCTTTAAACCGCACGACCGAAAACTCCGTTTCGACGGCACCGGGCGCAATGTTGGTTACTTTAATACCATGCTGGGTCAGATCCAGGCGCATGCCTGTGCTAAGCGCTTCTACCGCTGCTTTGCTGGCACAATAGACCGCACCATTGGCATAGGTCTGTTTGCCCGCCACCGAACTCAGGTTAACGATATGCCCTCGCTGGCGTTCGACCATGCCGGGTATAACCGCTTTCGATACATACAGTAACCCCTGCACATTGGCATCGATCATCTGATCCCAGTCAGCGGGGTCACCCTCCTGAATCGGCGACATGCCGTGTGCATTACCGGCATTATTGATCAGGATATCAATGGCTTTCCAGTCATCAGGCAAGGTGCTGATTGCGTCATTGACCTCGGTCCAGTTACGCACATCGAAGGTGAGGGTTGTTACAGCGGTCTGTGTGCCAAGCTGGTCGGCCACTTCATCTAAACGGTCTTGCCGACGGCCGCAAAGAATTAACCGGTAATCGAGATCCGCAAAGGCCTTAGCGGTGGCGTGGCCAATGCCAGAAGTTGCGCCGGTAATGAGAGCAATACGAGACATAGAAAGGTAAAGAATAAATGATTTTACAAAGATAAACGGGGGTGGGCAGGTTTATGGACTACAAAATACAATTATGGGCTTATCAGTCCGATTCGTAGAGTTTTTCAGGCGTAAGCATTTTATTTTCAAGCTATTGTGTAAAATATTTCTGATTAAAAAAAGCCTTTTAGTGAATTTGGTCGGGTTTTTGCAACAAACTGGTTATGATTTGATTCCGCGAATGTGAACGATATGCCTAGCCTCTTTTCGGCTACATAGGCGCCTTGTCTGGGATCAATACTTCCTCTTTTTATAAAAAACATTGCTCGTTGCTATGCTACCTGAATTCTCGGTTGTAATCCCAACTTATCAGCAGCCCGCTTTATTGCTCAAATGCCTGGATGCATTGGGGCGTCAACGCTTATCACATGATCAGTTTGAAATCATTGTTGTCGATGAAGGGAACTCGCCTGAAACGGAAACGGCCGTTCTACTTTTTGCCAGACAAATAGCCCGTGATGGGACTCCTATCGAAGTACGCTATCTGGGCCAGCCACAACGGCGTGGCCTGGCCGCTGCCCGTAATCGGGGCTGGCGGGCGGCTCGTGGGCGAGTGATCGCGTTTACTGACGAAGATTGCCTGCCCGAACCTACCTGGCTTTCAGCGGCCTTAACCTGTTTCCAGCGCGGGGCGCAGGTGCTGAGCGGCCAGTTACGGGTACACCTGCCGAACCAGCCAACGCCCCTCGACCGCACCGCTACGTTCCTGAAACGGGCTGAGTTTATGGCTTCCAACTGTTTTTGTCGAAAATCTACGCTGGACCGCGTTGGCGGATTTGAAGAAGCCTTCGATACCGACTGGCGTGAAGACAGTGACCTACAGTTCAAGTTTCTCCAGGTCGGTATTCCCATTGCGAAGTGCCCCGAAGCCGTTGTCGTTTACCCGATTCGCCCATGCCCCTGGTATGAATTGTTGCAGGATGAGCGCAACAACTGTTACGATGCACTGCTCTATAAGCGTCATCCTGATTTATTTCGGGAGCGGATTCCAACCTACCGACGGCAGGTAATCGGCTATTATGCGTCTGTGGGCAGCATTGTCCTTGGCCTGGTTGGTTTGCTGAGTGGTCAGATGAACATGGCCATTATGGGCTTGTGTATATGGGCTGTTTTATCGGTCGATCGCGTGCTGCATCATTTACCCAGTACGCCCTTAACCTGGCCCATCCTTAAACAGGTTGTAGCAACGGCTCTTGCCACGCCCTTTCTATCGGTCTACTGGCGACTTTACGGGGCGGTGAAATATAGGGTGCTGTATTTCTAGATGACCACACCTGCGCTAATTGCGTAAAAAATACATGCTGGAACCTATTTTCCTGTGTATAAACGACACAATAAGGAACCATTAACGATTTGATTGTATTTTTGAGGGATGAAGCCAGTACTACTCAACTGGCTTCATCCTTTCATGGATCACTTGCATCAAACTTTCAGCGTTCGGTTTACCTATAGTGTTCTTTTTACCGAACGTCTTTTCGATTATACCAATCCGTTACTCGCCGACTTTTTTAGCCAGCAAGCGACCGCCGATACGCGGAAAAAGCTTCTGTTTATTATGGATTCAGGCGTTGTTGATACGCACCCGGATGTACAGGATGATATTCGGACGTACTTTGCCAAACACGCTGATCTTGTGGATCTTTTGGCTGACTTTCTGGTTATTCCGGGGGGTGAAATAGCCAAAAATGACTCCGATTTTGTCGAGCAGATTGTTGATGCTGTTGATCGTTATGGTATTGATCGTCATTCGTATGTGGCGGCTATCGGGGGCGGTTCGGTGCTGGATCTGGTGGGTTATGCGGCTGCTATTTCACACCGCGGTATTCGCCATATTCGAATTCCGACAACGGTGCTTTCGCAGAACGACTCGGGAGTGGGCGTTAAAAATGGCGTCAATTACCGGGCAAAGAAAAATTTTCTCGGCACCTTCGTCCCGCCCGTAGCTGTGTTCAATGACAGCCAGTTTCTAACGACACTCGATGATCGCGACTGGCGGGCGGGTATCGCCGAAGCCATTAAAGTGGCGCTTATCAAGGACAGGCCGTTTTTCGAATGGATTGAAGCACATGCCGAGGAATTGGCCGCCCGCGACATGCCGGCGATGCAATACCTCGTTCATCGGTGCGCCGAGATGCACTTACAGCATATTGCAGGTGGTGATCCGTTTGAAATGGGTTCCTCCCGGCCGCTTGATTTTGGCCACTGGAGCGCACACAAACTGGAACAGCTCACCAACTTCGAGATTCGGCACGGCGAAGCAGTTGCCATTGGTATTGCGCTTGATAGCCTATACTCACAGCAACTTGGCTGGCTTACTGAATCGGATACGAACCGTATTCTGACGACACTCCGCACACTTGGCTTTGCTCTTTACCAGCCCATGCTCGATGCCGACAATAGCGCCGGGGTATTGAAAGGACTTTCCGAATTTCGCGAACATTTGGGCGGCCAGCTGACCATTATGCTCCTGAAGGGCCTTGGGCAGGGAGTAGAAGTGCACGAGATGGACGCCGACCGTATTCGGCAGGCCATTGCCACGTTACGAAAAACAGATTCATTAGCTTTTCAAACCTACAAGGTGTCTGAAACCCTGTAGGTTTTCTCGTATGAAAACTTCCCTCGGCCATCTCGGCTATTGCACGAATATTCATGCTGGTGAAACCTGGGCGGACCATTTTATGGCCCTGCAACAGGCCGTTCCGGAATTGAAGCAACGACTGTCGCCAGAAGCTCCCTTTGGTATTGGGTTGCGCCTGTCGAATATAGCAAGCGAGGAACTGGAAATTCCCGAAAATCTGGTTGCTTTTCAACATTGGTTAGCGCAAAACGACTGTTACGTCTTTACCATGAACGGCTTTCCATTCGGGGGCTTTCATGACGTCGTTGTCAAGGATCAGGTGCATGCCCCCGACTGGACCACCGAAGCCCGAGTGGAATACACCAAACGGCTGTTTCGCATCTTATCCGTTCTGTTGCCGGTCGACGAACTGGGGAATCCCATTCAGGGGGGCGTGTCTACCTCGCCACTGACTTACCGGCACTGGTTTGAGTGGGAGCAACCGGCCGCCCGCGACTATATCTTTTCCCAAACGACCCAAAATGTACTTGAGGTTGTGGCGGATCTGGTCCGTCTAAGAAAACAAACTGACCGGCTCATGCACCTGGATCTGGAGCCGGAACCAGACGGCGTTATTGAAACGGCCGACGAGTTCATTCGCTGGTTTACCGACTATCTGCTGCCAATGGGCATTGAGCAGTTAAGCGAAGAATTTGGGCTCACTGATGAAGAAGCCGAGGCTATCATCTGTGAGCATGTTCGGTTGTGTTATGATGTCTGCCATTTTGCGGTGGGCTACGAACGTCCGGCTGAAGTGCTGGATAAACTCAAAAATTATGGTTTGCGCGTCGGTAAAATTCAGATTAGCGCGGCTTTAAAAGCGGAGTTCCCCATAGCAGCCAATGAGCGCGAAACGGTTCGGCAGGCGTTTGGAGAATTTAACGAACCGACGTACCTGCACCAGGTGGTGGCTCGAACGCAGGCTGGTGAGTTGGTTCGCTTTCCCGATTTGCCCGACGCATTGGCTGGATTTAATGAGACGCATGCCGAATGGAGGGCGCATTTTCATGTTCCGCTTTTTGTGTCGGATTATGGTGTGCTGACATCCACCCAGGACGATATTCGGGAGGTGCTCCAGTTGCAGGCCGATCGGATGTTTACCAATCAACTGGAGGTCGAAACTTATACATGGGGCGTACTGCCGGAGGATTTAAAGAAAAGCCTGGTCGATTCAATTGAGCGGGAAATGAAGTGGGTGCTTAAAATAACGATGAGTGAAGAATGATGGATACCGTGTCTGGTATAGCATATATCATTCTTCACTCCTGATTCATCATTATGAAAAAGACCGTAGTCCTCGACGTTGTAGGTTTGTCGTATTCGCTGATTGGCGAGCATACGCCTTTTCTGAAACAGTGGTTTGCCGGTAAAAACCAGGCGACCATTGCCCCAATGCTTCCCGCCCTGACAACGTCGGTGCAGTCTACCTACGTAACGGGCAAATGGCCCAGCGAAACCGGTATCGTTGGCAATGGCTGGTATGATCGGACGGATTCAGAAGTGAAATTCTGGAAACAATCGAACAAACTCGTTGCCGGGGAAAAGATCTGGGAACGGGCCAAAAAGCTGGACCCCAATTTTACGGTCTCGAAAATGTTCTGGTGGTATAACATGTATTCGTCGGCCGATTATTCAGCTACGCCCCGGCCGCAGTACCCATCCGACGGCATGAAGATCCCCGATTGCTACACCCAGCCCGGCGACCTGCGCGACCGACTCACGAACGAATTGGGAACATTTCCGCTCTTCCAGTTCTGGGGGCCGGCCACAACGATTAAGAGCACCCGCTGGATTGCCGATGCCTCTATGCTGGTTGATAAATGGCACAACCCGACCCTGACGCTAATTTACCTGCCCCACCTCGATTATTGCCTGCAGAAGTTTGGCGGTCCCGCGTCCGGGCAGGATTTCTCAAAAATTAGCAATGACTTACGGGAAATCGACGATGTTTGCCGTGACCTGATTCAGTACTATGAACAGCAGAACGCCGAAATCATCGTTCTGTCGGAATATGGGATAACGAACGTCAGCAAACCCATTCATATCAATCGGATTCTACGCGAAGCAGGCATGATCCGCTACCGGGAGGAGCGTGGCCTGGAATTGTTCGACGCGGGTGCTTCGCCCGCTTTCGCTACGCCTGATCACCAGATTGCCCACGTGTATATCAACGACCAATCTGTCTTCAGTAAAGTTCGGGCGTTGCTGGAAAAAACACCCGGCATTGAACTCGTGCTGGATAAAGAGCAGCAGAAGCAGTACCACATCGATCATGAACGCTCCGGCGATCTGGTGGTGGTCGCCGATGCCGATAGCTGGTTTACCTACTACTACTGGCTCGATGATGCCCGCGCCCCCGACTTTGCCCGGCTGGTAGCTATCCATCAAAAGCCCGGCTATGATCCCGTCGAGATGTTCATGGACCAAACCAATCCGTTTATCAAACTAAAAGCGGGGTATAAGTTAGGTCGTAAACTGCTTGGGTTCCGGTATCTGATGAACGTCATTTCGCTGGATGCCACCCTCGTGAAAGGATCACATGGGCGAATCGGGACCGCTCCCGAACACCACCCTGTTTTTGTGAGCAGCCAGAACGTGGGCAAGACGTTGACAGCCACGGAAGTATACGATAAAATATGGGAGACGCTATCCGTCGGAATAGTTGAAAAACAGACGAGCTAAGTTGTTGGTTATTTGGACGAAAGCACGTAATTTAACTTTATGAAAGCCCTCGTCGCCCTCATTCTGTTGGTCTCTGCCTGTACGTCGACCCGGCCCGTAGCCACAAATGCGCCGGCCGATGGTGCTGAATACTACCAGCCCAATCAGCCAGTATCGGCGGTTATGCCCCGGCTCTATCCCGATCCACAAGGCGGGCTTGGCCATGCACAGGATCCCGATATTCGTGTGACGGACATTCGCCTGACGGCTAGCTACACAGTACTGTATATGACGTTTGGCAAAAACAAGGACGATCGGTATAGCAATTACTACGGCACCAGCAACATTTCGTTCAACCCTAAGGCGGTGCTGGCGTCGGCCGATGGTAAGCGCACGTATGCATTGGTGAAGACGGAAGGCATTCCTATGTCGCCGGATAGCCGCGAAATCAAGAATGACGAAAAAGTGGTGTTTGTGCTCTATTTCGAACGGCTGGATAAGGGCGTCGAATCGTTTGATTTATTTGAGTGCAAGAGCGATAATATGAATTCATGCTTCAATGTCGCGGGCATGACCGTTCAGAATCCGCTTAATTCGGAAGCCAAGCAGAACTAGTCATTTCCAGCGATAAGTTTTCCAACGGCTTTTTTCTGAGCACCTATACACCGAATGGCTTAGTCGGACGTTAACCAAGTATGGTTATCATTTAGTTTTTGTTTGATTATGTCCTCTTTTGCTTCATTTTATCGCCATTTACGCATTCCTCTTCTTGTCGCTATCGGTCTGTTTTCCAGTTTATTCGTTCTCGCCCAAGTGAACCTGACGTACCGTTTACTGACAGGCTATACCCTCAACCCCGATGCGCCCGTAATCAAAGGGAAGCCCACACTTTTTGTCTTTGAGCAAGCCGAAACGTTCAGTCAGGTGTTTCAACCTGTTTCAACAGGTTCAGTTCGTAAACGCGATGCTCCCAATTTTGACAAAGAAATGGCCATCGGAATTGCCTTGCCTTCGACCAAAACGCCACCAAAGCTCTCTGTAAGCAAAATATTTGTGCAAGATTCAACTTTAACGGTGCGCTATATACGTATGGCTGATACCATTCTGACCAAATCGCCATTACCGGAAGCTGTACAGCCAATGTTAGTCGTGATGATTCCTAAACAGACAGTATTGAAAACAAGGCTGGTTGAAAACGGAAAGGTTGTGCAGACGATTAAGAAACGGGAAGAATAAGAAACCCCTAAGCTGACAGTAAATCTTGTTTGTGGAAAGAAATAATTTTTTGTCAAACTATGAGTATTGCCTAACGCAAGTAGTCACAATTGATCGCTTGTGAGCGTTACTTTAGAAATAGTTTGGCGGCATACATACAATTCATTTTAATTTCTCTTAGTTTGTAACTAAAATTAAAAAGAATGAATTGGGTAATTAACGCAGGATATTTCTGCGTTAATTCTTTTTTGGGCTTTCTATATGAAAACGACCCTATCTGCTTCTGTATCAGTTGGTCAATAAATGGGTCCTTTCGATTAATCAACCTGCTGTGTATAGGGTGCCAATGCTTTTATGACCTCGTTGCGGTAGATTTCCAGCATGGCTATCAGCTGTTTGTGGCTGTAGGCTGACTCCGCAAACTGACTTTGTAAATCGGACGTAAAATCGCTGGCACTCAACTCGCTATATCCTTTCGGTAACCTCGATTCAAAAAAAGCCAGAAACTTGCGGCTATTGGCCAGGTTATGTTCAAGCCTGTATTTCTGTTCTTCCAGATGCGCCTTGTTCTGTTTGTTTATTGTGTTCATGTCCTTTGTTGTTGACAAAGCCTCCAGAATGAGGGCCCGTTAACAGAAGATTCACCTGATAACTTGATGTATAAAAATAGTTACTGCCACATATGTTTAGACTCTATATTGTTACCATGGTCACTGAGTATATATTATTATATTATTAAAAAAATACTGGTATGTAATTTAGTTAATATATGGAATTAGTGTAACATTGATTAAGCCAAATAAAGGAAAGGAATTTATAGCCAAAAACAGCCAAAATAGGCTAGAATCATACCGTTTAGTCAATCTATGAAAAAGCACGTCTCCGTTTATTAACTTTGTTACGAACAAGCAAAAAGCGGAGATTCTTGATTTAAAGTAAGCTCCGTTGAATTACTACAAGGTAATTATGACTAGTGATGCATTTAACCAGTTGCTGGGTGCTTATCGGCAACAGACTATTGAGATGAATGTGTCTTCCATCACGCCAGGCTCAGAAGAGGCTACCCTAACCTGGGTGCAACTTCTTCAGCGGCATGTTCAGGAGTGGAAGCAACATTATAGGCTTGAGAGCCAGGCCGTTGAACAGGTTCGGGAAAATTACAGACATATTCGGCGTCAGGTGGGGTCATTGAGTATCTTGGATCAATCGGCCATACTGGCTGCTGAATCGCAGGAGTCGAAGGAAGTGTCCATGTCTTTTCAGGCAAAGCGGGACTTAATCTGGGCGCGTCATCAACAGGAATTGAACATAAGTCGGTTTGTGGTCTAACCACGTGCTTTCAGAACCCGCCGTTCTGTTTAAGTAAAGACCTAACACGTAGGCTACTCTGCGCGTGCAAAGAGCTCTGGCTATAAAGTCAGGGCTCTTTTTTTTATCTGCCGACCACTAAGAGCGGTATTTTGTTTTCAAATTATCTCAAATGACTCTCTGTAGTCTTTCTCTCACATTTTGCGTAAAATAAAAACAATACTGACGTACCGCTTTTTAAGGATAACCACAGATCTGTTAAAAACTGCAGTTTCCTGACTTTTCAACCAAAAAACGGGCAAAACCGACAGTTCATCGAAAAGGCAGGCTTCTTCGGCTCATTATTTATCAATCTTGTACTATAAATCGCTCGCATAAACCACTAAGCACTAAGGCATAAACGTACACTCATGAACCCTGCTATTTCAATCATCCGCCCTGCTTTGTCAACTGTCGTTATATCAGCTAATCAACATGGAAATAGTCGTAAGCTGGATGAGCTATTAGCCATCAGTCAGGAGACATATTCGTGTTACTCGATGGATGAGCCATCATCATACTGGGTATCGGGTAGAGACGTCGTTGGATTGGATGAAAACAACCATTTAATGTATAGTCTGACACGAAAAGAAAGCTGGCTGTTTTCGGCTGGTGTCATCGCCGGGTTAACTGTATTAGGGTTTGTCTGTAAATTGTTATTAATGTAATAGTTGGGTAAAATAATAGCAGCTAACAGAGCACACGTTTATATCAGCCAGCTTGTACGACCAAGGGAGGTAAATAAACTACGCATGGCCTACATTAGTTAGGTTTTCTGTTAACTGCACAAACGAGGTAATCCTAGCTTCTCACGTATATATAAATGGCCAGGCCAGATTCTTCTACAAGAGTCTGGTTTTAGCTTATAGTGGCAGGAAGATTTAAAAGGTAAACGTCCTGCGATCTACTTCTGTCAATATCCCCGAAGTTTCTTTCTAGTTTAATTCCGTCTATCGAAACTGGTCACGATAAGCTTACGTATAAGCGTTGGCGGCTAGTTGTCTGTACCCACGTGGGGTTTACTTATTGTTTATACCTCAGGGTATATTGCTCAATTAAAATTATCAGCCCTTATCTGTCTGAATGAAATGAAGAACTTGAAAACCCAAAACTATATTAAGGCGTTACTGTACTATAAACACTAATTTTTTATCAATGACTGGCGAGCAAAAGCCATATAATCAAGACAAGGCCCTCAACGAGCGTTTAGATGTAAATTT
The DNA here is from genome assembly GCF_000974425.1 of Spirosoma radiotolerans. Taxonomy (NCBI): domain Bacteria; kingdom Pseudomonadati; phylum Bacteroidota; class Cytophagia; order Cytophagales; family Cytophagaceae; genus Spirosoma; species Spirosoma radiotolerans. The sequence continues at coordinate 5,001,969 of NZ_CP010429.1, read as the reverse complement.
TGCCTTGAAGGCAGCCCGGCTTGGCGTTTGGGAAGTAGACCCGGCAACGTCTATAGTGCACTGGGACGAGCGCTGTCAGGAATTATATGGCATGGCTCAGAGCAATCAAATTCTCTATGATCAGGCTGTCCGGCATATTCATCCCGATGATATAGACCGAGTAAATCAAGCCGTACAACTAGCCATTGACCCTCAGGGCAGTGGTGAGTATGATGTTACCTATCGCACAATTGGTGCCAGAGATGGCCGTCTGCGCTGGGTTCGCTTTATGGGACGGAGCTATGCTAACGAGGCAGGCGAAGTGTTCAGATTTTCGGGAGTTGCACAGGATGTTACCGAGGACGTCCTATCTCGCCAGCGTATTGAACTAAGCGAACAGCGGTTCAGGGGATTGATTAAGGAGGCTCCGTTTGCAATTGGTGTTTACGCAACGCGGGAGCTTATTATTGACATGGCCAATGATACCATGATTAAGGTGTGGGGAAAAACGCCTGCGGTCATCGGCATGAAACTGGCCGAGGCCCTGCCCGAACTGGAGGGTCAACCCTTTATTGGCTTGCTGGAACAGGTTTATGACACCAATGTCGCATACCAAACCGACGAGCAGGAGGTATATCTGGTGGTGGATGGACGTCTGCAAAGCTTTTGGTTTACATTCACCTACCAGCCTCTCACCAACGAAGAAGGAAACGTTTATGCCATCCTGAACATGGCGGTTGATGTGACCGACCGGGTATTGGCGAATCGGAGGCTAATAAATACAGAAGAAACCCTTCGGGGAGCGATCGAACTGGCTGAGTTGGCGACCTGGAGCTTGGATATTGAAACAAACACATTCAGTTATTCGAAGCGGTTTATGGGCTGGCTTGGTTTTACTGCTGAGACCAAAACGCTGGATGAAGCCTTAGATACGGTGCCTGTCGAATATCGGAATATGGTTGCCTACACCATCGATTCCGTTATTCAGCCGGGTTCATCCGGTCGTTATGAAAACGAGCATCCAATCATCAACCGGCTTACGGGTCAGGTGCGAATCATTCATACACAGGCCCAGTTATTCTACAATGAAAAGGGGACCCCTATTACATTAAGTGGGAGTGCCCAGGATGTTACTGAGCAGAGAAGACTTCAACTGGCACTGGAACAACAGGTTAGAGAGCGTACTGAAGAGTTAGAGATAACGAACGAAGAACTAGCCGCCACAATTGAAGAACTGGCGGCTACCAATGAAGAACTAGCCGCTACTAACGAGGAACTGACCGAAGCGAATCAGGGACTTGCTGAATCCAATCAGCATCTTACCCGTTCCAACCAGAATTTGGAACAGTTTGCCTACATTGCCAGCCACGACCTGCAGGAACCCTTACGCAAGATTCAGCAGTTTAGTGATCTGCTCAAAACGCGCTATGCGTTTTCGTCATCGGGCGATGAACTTGTTTATCTGGAACGGATGCAGGTTGCCGCCAGCCGTATGTCGCTGTTGATAAAGGATTTATTGGCATTCTCGCGCATCTCGACTAGCCCGGCACCAGCCGCTCGGGTATCGCTCTCTCGGGTTGTTGGCGAAGCGCTCGAAAATTTGTCGGTTGCTATTGACGAAACGAATGCGCAAATTGAGATAGATCCGCTACCAACGGTATTGGGCGATGCCTCGCAATTGGGTCAATTGTTTCAGAACCTTTTCTCAAATGCGCTCAAGTTTCGACGGCAGGACGTTTCTCCTCAAATTAGGGTCCATGTGGGTGTTGTCCAGTTAGAAGATTTACCCGCTGGTGTGAAACCTACCCGGCAGACGGCCGCCTATCATTCAATAGAAATCACTGACAACGGCATTGGTTTTGATGAGAAGTACGCTGACCGTATTTTTCAGGTTTTTCAGCGGCTGCATGGCAGGAATGAATTTGCCGGTACTGGTGTTGGATTAGCTATCTGCCAAAAGGTAGTAACAAATCACGGAGGGGCCATCTCCGCCATGAGCCAACCGGGATTTGGCGCAAAATTCAGTATCTACCTGCCCGTATGAGGGCGTATATCGTCGAATAAATAACCATGGCAAAGACAATTTTCATAACGGGAGCGTCGTCGGGCATTGGCAAAGCCGCAGCTATTTTATTTTCCAAACAAGGTTGGAACGTTGCCGCAACTATGCGTAACCCACAGCATGAGAACGAGTTACAGCAGTATCCGACTATTAAAGTGTACGCCCTTGATGTAACTCAGACCGACAGCGTAACCCAGGCGGTCGAGCAGGCGCTGGCCGACTGGCAACACATCGATGTGCTGCTGAACAACGCAGGTTATGGGTTGGCGGGGCCACTGGAAACGGCATCGGAGGAGAAAGTTATGGATCAATTCAACACCAATATGTTTGGGGTGATGCGAACCATTAAAGCACTGTTGCCCAATTTCCGCGCCATAGGCGGGGGCACCATCATCAATATTACGTCAATTGGCGGTCTGGTCGGCTTACCTTTCAACTCGATTTACCACGCCACTAAATTTGGGGTTGACGGGCTATCGGAGTCACTGAATTATGAACTTCGCCCGTTCAACATTCGGGTTAAGGTCGTTGCGCCCGGTGGCGTAATCACTGATTTTGCTACCCGTTCGTTACAACGGACAATGGACGGCGCAAGCGTGTATGACGCGGCACTGGAGAAAGTGTTTGCCGCCTTTGGTACGAATGCTGCCAACTACTCAACCGCTGATCAGATTGCCGAGGTCATTTATCAGGCCGCTACCGACGACACCGACCAAATACGGTATGTGGCCGGACAGGATGCGCAAGCGTTATATGGTGCCTGGAAAAGCATGAGCAACGAAGAGTTTTTTGCAATGGTGAATCAGCGGTTTGGATTGTCGTAGACTGACTGGGCAATCCAACGAGGAGCTTATAGCTAAAAAGAGCTACTTTCAACTCGAAATCAAACTTAAAATCATGGCTGTTACTGAACACATTCGGCTTGAGTTACCGGTTCCTTGTTCCGAGTCTTGGCAAGAGATGGATTCTGTAGCAGAGGGCTGCTTCTGCAATAGTTGCCAAAAAACGGTAGTTGATTTCACCGCTATGAACGATGCGCAGCTTGTGTCATACTTTTTGAGTAAAAAAGAGAACGTATGCGGTCGATTTTTAAGTAAGCAATTGAATAGAGTGCTAGTTCACACACCTAGCGCGCCCAATAAATCAATAAAACAGCGCTGGTTAGGACTAATAACGGCTGGATTGATGAGTTGGAGCACGGCTTATGGAGAGCCAAAACTGGTAGCAAATAAAAACGGGTTCAAGAATGAAACGAGAGCACTTACGGCGTTGACTGATCGTACCAGCGTTAAGAACAACGACGAGACTCGAGTTTGCACTGATACCACCTGGGTGGTTACCGGTCGGGTTACCGAAAGAAACGGCTTGAGTCCTTTGCCAAGTGTAATACTTCTGGCAAAAGGAACAGATAAACAAGTCACAACAGACGTTGACGGTCTGTTCAAAATTTTTTTAGTAGACTATCAGTCCGATAAAATTATCTTAAAGGTAGGAGCGATTGGGTATGTATCTCAGGAGATACAGCTTGATCTAACGCAAAAGCGGCAAGTAGATGTCATTCTGGCTGAAGATTTGCAAATGTTGGGCGAAGTCGTTGTCACAGGCGGTGTAAAATATGTGCAAAAGCCCGGGTTTTTACAAAAATTACGAAACAAGCTTCGATCTAGCCACTAACTGTTGCAGCACCTCGGTCTCTACCTTGTGTCCACCGTCAAACGCCGTCATTTTTAGCGCTGGCAAATCGGCTTGTATACGGTTCAGATAACCCTTTGCATCGTCCATCTGGACAATGTATTCATCCTGGCGGCCATAGACATAATGCGTGTCAATAGCCGCTAATTTGGCGGGGTCGATTAGCTCACGCAGGCCATTCGGGAAGTAGCCCGCCCATAAGATCAGCCGGTCCACGCGAAGTCGGTTTGCCAAATTACCAGGCTGGTTGAGCCAGCGACAGGCAACAGCCGCGCCCTGTGAGAAACCCAGTACCGTAATATGAAGACTTGACGGCTCTCTTCCATTCAGAACGCTGGCATATAAGGTGTTTAAATAGCTTAGGAAATCACTGATTTCGTGTTCTTTGTCCTCCCGCGTGAGCCAGGATGCGCCAACCCGACTGTATGTACCATCCAGATAGGAGCGGGATAAGCCTTCCGGTAGAATAACGAACGTATTGCCATCAGCCAGATTAGTAAATTTCCGGCCGAAATACGTGGCCAGCTGGCCGAAGCCATGCAGGCAGAACCAGACGTGCGTTGTCGCTGGACTCAGTTCGCCAAGCGTATAATAACGGGCCGTTCGTGGGACGGTCAGGTGATGTTCGGTGGCCATAGGCGCTCAGCGTTGAAACCGTGACTGTTGTCTGTCGTTCTTCCGTTCTTCGTAGTGCTTTTTATCGGCAACGTAGCAAAGTCGTTCGATTTGCGCGTGAACAACCCCGTCAGCATTCAGCCATTGCAAAGTAAAGGTCTGCTCTGTTTGCCCATTTTCTGCCACGGCCTGCCGTACGGTAATCAGTTGTTCGTCGGTGATTTCAAAGCGGGCATACAGTGTTTGCCGGCCCGGTTTTCGAAAGCGGATACTGCCCGTTTTATCCCAGACCACGTATTGGTTGCCCAAAATCCGAAGAAGCATCAGCATGTAAAACGGGTCGGCAGCCGCAAACATACTGCCGCCAAAAATGGTCCCAACATAATTATAGGTCCACAGATTTCGACGCAGCCGCAAGTGAACTTCCCGTGAGTCACCCGACCAGAACAGGATTTTACCGCCCGTTCCGAAATACATCGGATACCAGTTCATGAATTGACGAAATCGCCATGATTTGAACGATTCCCGACGGTTGGTTTGCAGAAAAGCGGGTGTCATAGTGAGTAGATAGATACAGTTGTTAGATCACAGGGCAAACTCTTTTCCTTTTTTGATTGCCTGCGCAATTTGTCCGGCATGGTAGGAGTTGTGGTGCATCAGGAAGGTAAGAAGCTGCAGCCGCGACACCTCCCCAAAGGGAGATTGTACCCGTTCAGCCCATTGCGTGTCGCTTGTTTGCTGAATGTGGTCAGCAATCATGGCGTAACTATCTTCAACCAGCTGCTTAACCGCTGCCAGATCGAGGAGCTTTCCGTCGTCTGAAACACCACCAACTGCCTGTAGTTCAATACCCAGTTCGCGTCCGAATAACATGGTCGCTAACCGGTGCATTATCTCGGCAGAATGCAGGGCAACAAAGCCGGCCGAAGCGGTTTCGGGTGTCAGGCGATTTCTAAAATTTTCGGGTGTAAGCTTACGAATGGCGCCTGATGCAGCCCCTTGGTTAAATTGCCATAGCTGGGTTATGAGTTCGGTGGTCATGGTGGTAGGGTTTAATCAGTTGGGGATAAAAGTTTAGTCAGTACATTAGCCGAAAAAGCCGTCAGGCCATCAATGGCATCGGGTCCCAGTTTCAGGCGAATCTGTTCATTGAGTACCTTCCATATTTTGTGGCATCGTTTGGCTAACGCCCGACCTTCCTCAGTCAGAAACAGACCATTACGAAGGTTATCGGTGAGCCAGCCGTTTTTCTGGAGCAACTGGACATCGCGGCTCATGGCTGATTTTTCAATCTGAAGCAATTTGGACAACTCCGCCTGCCGCACGCCCGGTTGGGCAAAAATCCGCATAAGCAAACCCGCCTGTGCAAACGTAACGCCCTCAGACACAAACGCATCATTGTATCGTCCCGTTACGACCCGCGCCAGCATCCGCAGCCGACCAGCAACACAATAGGTTTCAGGTGAGTTGCGATTATTATCAGTGTGGTCGGCGTACATATCGTAAAAATAAGCACCAAAGTTGTATATGCAACTTTGGGCGGCCGAAAAAAGCTATTAAGCCGGTTATCAGATTAATAGCTTTTCATGAGAAGTAAACACAAGATAATACTCAAATATCTTGAGAAGACACCGACTTAATGGGCGTTGCTTCAGTATCCAGCACCTCTTTAGGTGGATGCTGACTCCAATAGGTAGCCAGTAGTGAACCAGTTGTGTTCATAATCGGGCCGAATAGGGCAGGCGCAAGGCCCACGGTAGCTACTTTGCCCATTTGAACCGCAATGCCCGAGGCTAATCCGCCGTTCTGTAAGCCAACTTCAATAGCGACGGTACGACAGCTCTGCTCGTCCATACCGAATATACGGGCACTCCAGTAGCCCAAGGTGAAACCCGTCAGGTTATGAATCAACACGCAAAGGGCTAATGTCCAGCCCACGGTCAGTAAACTATCCCGTCCAGCCGCCGTAATGATGGCGACAATCAGGACAATGCCGGCCATTGAAATCAGGGGCATGATTCGGTTTAAAATGACGGCTGACTTATGAAAAATACGGTTCAGTGCTAGGCCGATTATAACCGGCAAAATGACGATCTCCATAATCTCGACCATCATTTTTAAGAAGGAGATCTCGATAAACTGGCCCGCCAGCAGCGTCATCAGGGCAGGCATCAGGAAAGGGGCCAGCAGGGTCGATAAGGTTGTTACGGTGATGGACAGGGGCACGTTTGCCTTAGCAATAAAGCACATCACATTTGAAGCCAGCCCGCTAGGCGAACAGCCGATCAGCACCACGCCAGCTGCAATTTCGGGCGGAAACTTGAAGACATTAGCCAAGGTAAATCCCAGCAAAGGCATGATAAGAAAATGACACGAGACACCCACAAATACTGCCCGCGGCTGCTTGATAACCCCTTCAAAATCTTTAATCGACATGGTTGTGCCCATGCCGAGCATAATAATCTGCAGCAGCGGAACAATCAATTTCTTCAGCGGGAAGTCGCCTATTTTGGTGAATGGCTCCGGAAAGGTAAGGGCTATGGCTACGGCCGAAATAATGAGGGCCGTGTAAATTAAGTTACTGTAAGACGAGCGTTCGTTGGTTTCGGCTTTCATTTCCTCACTGGCTTATCGAAGGTGTTTGACAGGGATGTGTATCAGAAAGTAAAAGCTTGTTTGCGGATAAACTTACCCGTTCTGATAATATGGATCAGGTTTTACCAAACAGACAGAGGCCGTTTGGTAAAACCATTAACCTTGGAGCGAAGCCAGAACGCCCTCTTTCAGGGAGTAGGTGGAGGTTCTGATTTGTGATATGCCGTAGGTTTTCAGGACGTAGTCGATCAGGCAAACGGCAACGACAATCATATCAACGCGCAGTTCGATCATACCGGGAATCTGCATCCGCTCAGCATGATTTCGGGTGATGAGTAGTTCATAGACCCGATAAAACTCACTGACAGGCAAGGTAAATGACGATTGGGCGGAGCTGGGCAGGTGACCGTATTCGTGCATGGACCATATATCGACCAGCGTGTCGAACGAACCCGATGAGCCAACCAGAACCGTGGGCTGGTATTGGTGGATCGCATTGGCCAGCGGTAGCAAGTTTTCCTGAAAATAGTCGTGGAGCCGACGAATACTGCCGGAGTTGATCGGGTCCGTAGTCATAAATCGTTCCCGCAGACGCTGTCCGCCTATTTCAAAACTTTGTTTCCAGAACGTCCGTGCTTGATTGCCCAGAATAAATTCAACGCTGCCGCCACCAATATCGATGACGAGTGAGGTAGCCTCGTCCAGTGCACCCGCTGCCCGTACGCCCTGATAGATATAATCGGCCTCCTGCTCGCCCGAAATAACGATAATCGGAATGCCGGTTGCTTCCCGAACCCGGTCAATGAATTCAGCCTGATTACGGGCAACGCGAATGGCACTCGTGCCCGTGGCAATCACCTGACCCGGATCGACGCCGTGCTGGTCGAGCACCTGCCGGAAGTACGTTAGAACGCCCAACGCCCGCCCAATGCCCTCCTCGGTAATGAAGCCCTGATTGATACCGGCCTGTCCAATTTTGGCGGGCAGGCTTTCCCGAAACAGAGTTGTATATGCGGAGCCGTTTTTCTCAACGATCAGCAGATGAAATGTATTGGTACCTAAGTCGATAATGGCTTGTTTCATAGTTGCAAATCTATTACCTTTGCCGTCCGGTTTTTAGCTAAAACAGAATATTTAGAACATGCTTATCATTAACGTAAAAGACAACGAGTCGATCGACAAGGCCCTAAAACGCTTCAAAAAGAAATTTGAGAAGACGGGTGTGTTGCGGCAGTTGCGGTCGCGGACAGCTTTCCAGAAGCCATCCATCAAGCGTCGCACAGAGATCATCAAAGCCACGTACAAAGAACGCATGTACGGCAATCACACCGAGCAATAGGATTGTTTGGTGGTGTGAAGTTGGTTGTGGATGAATCGTTGAATGCGCAGTCAACGAGGATGAATCGCCAAATGGTATGACACGACACAGAAGCAGTAAGCAGCCATGCTTGCTGCTTTTTTTTATCCGGATTTTTGTGATTTCACGGATTTGCATGAACATTGGCGCCTGTCTGTTGAGTTGTAACTTTAAGCCGATTCATCAGCGCAAGATGAGTAAATTTGACCTGATAAACTCAATGGAATCAAATGGATCAAACACAACTGGGTCAGGACTTCCTGCAGCACATTCGGTTCGAAAAACGACTCAGCCATCATACCCTAACCGCGTATACGAAGGATTTAGAGCAATTTTGCACGTTTCTCCTTACTGAGTGCAACATCGGCCAACCCGAACTTGCTGATTTTCGGCACGTTCGCTCCTGGATCGTGAGCCTGGTGGAAGGGAAAACCGATAAATCGTCCGTAAACCGGAAAATCGCGACACTTCGCGCTTTCTTTGGTTTTTTACTTCGCCGAAAAGTGATTGACTTCGATCCAATGTCGAAAATTCAGGCGTTGAAAACCAGTAAGAAACTGCCCCAGTACGTGGAGGAAAAGCCAATGGACATGTTGCTTAGCGATGTCGATTTTCCCGATACCTTTGAGGGGGTGCGCGATAAACTGGTACTCGAATTACTGTATGGGACGGGCATCCGGCTAAGTGAGCTAACGGGCCTGAAAACAGTTGATGTAAACCTCTATGAAAAGACAATTACGGTGCTGGGCAAGCGGAATAAGCACCGGATCATTCCCCTGACCGACCCTCTGTTTGCGCTCATCCAACAATACAGTCGGCTAAAAGAGGAAACGTTTCTGGGCCAGGCAGATCGTGTGCATTTGATTGTGAGTGACAAGGGCGTTCCGGCATACGCTATGCTGATTCAACGCATAGTGACCCGGCACCTGACGCTGGTCACGACGCTTGAAAAGAAAAGCCCGCACGTGTTGCGTCACTCCTTTGCCACGCACCTGCTCAATCGGGGAGCCGACTTAAACGCCATTAAAGATTTGCTTGGACACAGTAGTTTAGCCGCCACGCAGATTTATACACATACCAGCCTGGAACAGTTGAAGAAGACGTACGATCAGGCCCATCCAAAGGCCAAGCGCTAAATTAGATTGGGTGGATGTGCGTCATAACCGGCTTGGATTCCTGTTATTTTTTGTCCCATGAATATTCTTACAATGAGTCAAACGCTGTTCTATTTGCTTGAACAGCAACCCAATTCTGAAAAGGCAGTAAGCTATCTTAAACAACAGGCCGATGCCTTCAATGAGAAGCAGCAAGTCGCTGTATTTTATCGTGTGTTTACGGCCATTCCCCGTTTCGTTGGGAAACAACCTATCAATGTACCGGCTGACATACAATTTGCGCTGCAACGGGTTCGCCCAGGATTTACAGTTGATGGCTGGACGTTAGATCGGCTGGCGCGGGTTTGGTGGCTGCTGCAACTCCCGGCTGACAATCAGAATACGTATGTGAAAACGATCAGTGAACTATTCAAAGCCGGGGAGTTGAACGAATTGGTCGCGCTTTATTCGGCGTTGCCCGTGCTGGCCTATCCCGAAGCGTGGACGTTTCAGGCCACTGAAGGTATCCGCAACAACATCGCTGATGTTCAGTCAGCGATTATGCTTCATAATCCTTTTCCTGCCGACTACTTCAGTGAAGCGGCCTGGAATCAGTTGATCATGAAAGCGTTTTTCACCGACAAGGATGTGACACAGATTACCGGCCTGCAGGATCGTAAAAACGCCCGACTTGCTCAGACGCTGGCCGATTACGCTGCCGAACGCCGGGCTGCCGGGCGTAGTTTGCCTGACCATATTGGTGAGTTGATGTAATGGCGGTTCTTGGTTTACAGTTTGTGGTTTACGGTTGGTAGTTAAATGACGGCGGAGTGTTACCATATCCATGGCCTGTGTCCCCACGGGCCATTCTTGCGTCAGCATTAGTTTGGTTCGAAAAATAGCCTGTGAGGACACAGGCCATGAATGGTCGAAGGCAATACAAATGCGTTAGCCAACCGTAAACTACAAACCAAAAACCTAATAGAACCGGTACGATATGCCGGCCGACAGCATCAACGAAGGGCTGTTATTTTTCAACAGGTCATAGTTGAAGAAAACATTCTGGTACTGGGCCTGAATCTCAGCCCCTAAACCCTGTTCACGCTTGCCATAATACTTTACACCAACAGCGGGTGCAATCGCACCTTTAAAACCATGCGATTGATCGGCCAGCGTTCCGAAGTAGTTTGTGTAATCCACATAGGCACCACCACCAGCAAACTGCACATACGGCCGGAGGGCTGCGGCATTATCGGCAAAGTAATAGGATAGGGAAACCATGGCCGGAATGACCGACAGCGTACGCGTTTGCACTGCCGAAATAGACTGATTGTCATATTCGTAGACCTGACGAGGAAGACGCTGCTTGTTGTATTGGTAACCCGTTTTGAGGCCAATGGAGAATCGCTTCGGAAAGAGCCATTCACCGTCCAACGCTAGATTCGTTGGCGATACCTTATCAATATACCCTTTAGTGCCGCCCATCGGGAAAGCGACCCCATACCGGGCCGAAATGTTGAACGTTACATATTCCTGATAAGGCGATGGGAAATTGTAGTTTCCTTTATTGTCGTTCTGATACTGTGCCCAGGTCGTTGTTGTTAACGCCATCAGGGCAACGAAGGCTATGATCGGTTTCATACGTGCTTATTCTGTGGCCTTCAAATAAGGCGATTGGTTAAAAATAGCGGTCACGGCTGTGTCGACTGCTTGCTGATCGGTGATGTCGGTGCCGCGGATAGTGGCGTCATAAATGACATTTAACTGGGCTTGTGTTGAGCCCGTGGTGCCCGTTGCGGGGCGATTTTTCAGATCGACAATCTGAATTTCCCAGTATTGATCCGTAACCTGGTAGGTGTAGTAGCTCGGGTAATAAGGGTAATAGCCATACCCGCCAAAGCCTCCGAATCCCCCTCCCCAGTAGTTCGAATAGTACGAATAAGGGTCGGAGGCAACGCCCGTATACTGGTTATTGACCCGAATAATAGCTACCCCCAAATCGGCGTTTTCACCTCGATTTACCCGCCGGAATCCCTTTGCTGTCAGGGCATTGGCTACATTCGTTACAAATCGGCCTGAAACATCCGTTTGAGTCATGCTATACGAATCGTTCGACTCAATGATGACCGAGTCGGGCAGACTAAACGTTTTATACTGGCCGAAGTTAACCGAGCGGTCGTAGTTTGTAATATAAACTGGACTATCGGCGGGGCTCAGGTCGTTGACCGCATTTTCGCGGCAGGATGTCAATCCGCCAACGCCCAGAAGCAGTAAAACTGCCCCAAGTTTCCACTTTCCTACTTTACGTTGATGATGCGTCTTCATGGTTGCATTTGTTGTACGGTTAATTGTCGAGTTTTTATAAAGAATCTTACTACTTGTATAAGCCGACGGCCAACGCGAGAATGACTCCCTAAAAGCTCTATCTATAAAACGAATAGACTAGAGTGAAGTTTGTTGATCAGGATTAAATGTTGCTAAAAAACGTGCAGAAGGGGGCTATTTTTTGCGGAACTTTACAACGCTATTGACGCTTGCTTAATGCCTTAACGTAGTACAATTATGGATTTTATGGATTCAATTCGTGGCATGTCTTTTTTCGACATGCACGTCCACATGACCTCCCGGACCACCGACGATTATCAGGCTATGGCCGATGCGGGTGTGGTGGCCCTAATTGAACCGGCTTTCTGGTTAGGTCAGCCCCGGACAGGTATCGATTCGTTTCGCGATTATTTCGCCAGTCTGGTCGGGTGGGAGCGGTTTAGGGCTTCTCAGTTCGGTATTCGGCATTATTGCACCATTGGATTAAACTCCAAAGAAGCCAATCAGGAAGAATTAGCGGAGCAGGTTATGGAAATCCTGCCTTTATTTATCTATAAAGAAGGTGTGGTAGGCGTTGGGGAGATTGGCTTCGATGACCAGACACCCGCCGAAGATAAATATTACCGGGCTCAGCTGGAGCTTGCCAAAGAAGCCAATCTGCCGGTTCAGATTCACACCCCCCACCGCGACAAAAAGCAGGGAACCAGCCGCAGTATGGATATTGCCATCGAGCACGGTATTGCGCCCGGCATGGTGATTGTCGATCATAATAATGAGGAAACGGTGCGCGAAGTACTGGACCGGGGTTTCTGGGCAGGCTTTACCATTTATCCGTTTACGAAAATGGGAAATGAGCGGATGGTAGACATTGTAAAGCAGTATGGCCCGGAGCGGATTATGATCAACTCAGCCGCCGACTGGGGCATCAGCGACCCGCTGGCGGTGCCCAAAACGGCCGCTTTAATGAAACAGCGGGGTATTTCAGACGAGGCCATTAAGCTGGTTACCTTCACCAATGCCATCACGGCTTTTGCCCAAAGCGGGCAGCTTAGCCTCGACGAACTCACCCAGCCAATGGGTGTCGATCAAAGTCAACGCTTCAATGGCAGCTCAATCCTGCGCGGTGGACAGGCCCCACGGGTTGATAAAGAATCCACAATCATAAAATAGAATGACAAATGATGAATCTAAAATCATTTATCGTTCATCATTTATCATTCACCCTTCATCCTTGAAAAATTTCAAAGCGCTTCTCTCCCTTACCCGCCCGGCTAACCTGGTTACGGCCGTTGCCGATGTGCTGGCGGGTATGGCTATTGCGGGTTATTTTCAGGTGTTTGACCCGGCTCCGGCGCCAGTGGGCTGGCTTTGTTTGGCCACCGTTGGATTATATGGCGGGGGGGTCGTATTCAACGATGTTTTTGATGCTGAACTGGATGCCGTCGAGCGTCCGGAACGCCCTATTCCGAGTGGAATTGTCAGTAAATCTACCGCTGCTTTATTGGGGGCTTTGCTGCTGGTCATTGGTATTGTTTGCTCATTTCTAGTCAATCAAACGGCAGGCTTCCTCGCGATTGGAATCAGTGTGGCATCGCTTGTGTATGACCGGTTTGGTAAACATCACAATTGGCTGGGTCCAGTCAACATGGGCCTCTGTCGGGGACTGAATCTGTTGCTCGGCGTCAGTATTTTGCCCGATCAGGTATTGCCCTGGGCGTGGGTCGGGATCGTACCGATCGCCTACATTGCCGCAATTACCATGATTAGTCGGGGGGAGGTGCATGGGGGGAGTCCCACTACCTTACGGTTTGCCGGTATCCTGTATGCCCTTGTCATTGGCTGTGTAGCGGCTCTGGCTCAACGGCAACAACAGTTGGGTACGGCTTTACCTTTCCTGCTTTTGTTTGGTTACTATATTTTTCCGCCACTCTGGCGGGCTGTAAAAGAACCCGTTGGGCGAAATATCGGCCTGGCAGTGCGGGCGGGGGTGCTATCGCTCATTGTCATGAATGCGGCCTGGGTGGCTTCTTTCGCGTCTTTTCCGCTGGCTATGTTGGTATTTTGCCTATTACCGCTGTCGCGGTTTCTGGCGAAAATTTTTGCCGTAACCTAAAACAAGAATCCGATGCTAAGCTACAGATGTAGCTTAGCATCGGATTCTTGCAATGATTACCTTATGCGTTTGCTGGCGTACAGAACTCTTCCAACGCCATTTCGAGATGTTGAGCAATCATTTGCGCCGAACGACCTTCAATGTGGTGCCGCTCGATGAAATGTACCAGATCACCATCTTTAAAAATGCCAATTGCTGGTGACGATGGCGGGTAAGGCAGTAAGTATTCCCGCATTTTAGCGGTAGCTTCCAGATCGCCACCCGCAAAAACAGACACCATTTTGTCTGGTTTAACCGGACTGGCTGCCAGAGCCGCTTTTACACCTGGGCGAGCAGCGCCGGCCGCACAGCCACAAACCGAGTTTACCACAACGAGCATGGTGCCCGGGGTATTTTCCATTGTCTCCACTACGTCTTCGGCAGTGGTCAATTCTTCAAACCCAACGCTTGTCAGGTCTTCCCGCATGGGGATAAGCAAATGAGGAGGATACATAATTGGTTAAATTTAGTCGAAGTTAGTGAGTTATAAGTTTATGCATTGCGCAGGCTTACAACTGTTTTTTTACATAAAGCCAAGTTCCAGTTTTGCTACTTCCGACATCAGCTCGGTTGAATACGGTGGATCGAACGTCAGTTCAACACTCACATCGCTAACGCCGTCTATAGCCCGTACTTTCTCTTCAATTTCAGCCGGAATGGAGCCTGCCGATGGACACGACGGTGACGTCAGTGTCATCAGGATATACACATTGTTGACCGGGAATATCTTGATGTCGTAGATGAGGCCTAACTCATACACATCTACCGGGATCTCAGGGTCGTAAACACCCTTCAGGGCTAGTACAACTTGTTCTTTTAATTCTTCGTCTGTCATGACAACGGTTAAACAGTTTTTTCAGTGTATGCGCGGCCGAAGGCTTTCATTCGCTCAATCATCGAAGCTAATCCACCAGCCCGTAACGATGTAATCAGATTGCCCATTCCTACGCGTGGAATAAAGTACAAATCGGCGTTGGCGATGTCTTCGGGTTTTTCGCCCGAAAGAACCCGAATCAGCAAGCCAACTAATCCTTTCGAAATTTGGGCTGTTTGTTCACTGTCTCCATAAAAGTACAGCCGGGCGCCGGTTTGATCATCATCTTTCAGTTCAGCATCGACCCAAACTTTTGATTGACAGCCCATAATCCGGTTCTCATCCGTTTTTTTTGAATCAGGCATCGGCGGTAGCTTTTTGCCCAAATCAATAATGTATTGTGTCTTGTCGAGCTGGTCTTCGAACAAGTCAAATTCCTCTATAATCTCGTCCTGCTTCTCGTTAATAGTCATTTATTTCTTTTCAATTTCAGGCCGGTCGTTTAGCTGTACCATGTCAAAGCATCATTTTCTGAACCCGGCGAAGACCCTGAACAAGCCGGTCAACTTCATCTTTGGTGTTATAAACCGCAAATGACGCCCGCGTAGTTCCGGCAATGCCGAAGCGCTGCATGAGCGGTTGCGTGCAGTGGTGGCCCGTGCGAACGGCAATACCCTGTTGATCCAGAATAACGCCCGTATCCTGATGGTGAATGCCATCCAGGACAAAGGAAATTACGCCGATTTTATGCTTTGCCTGCCCAATGATACGCAGTCCATCCAACTCGCTCAATTGCTCAGTAGCATATTGAAGCAGGTCGTTTTCGTGAGCTGCAATGTTCTCTTTTCCTAAACCAGCCATGTATTCAAGGGCCGTTTTAACGGCAATAACATCCGCAATGTTGGGCGTCCCCGCTTCAAACTTGTAAGGGATCTCGTTGTAGGTCGTTTTGGCAAATGTCACTTCCTTGATCATTTCGCCACCGCCCCGGTAGGGAGGCATGGAGTCGAGAAGTTCTTTTTTGCCATATAGAACACCCATGCCCGTTGGGCCATAAAGCTTGTGGGCCGACAAGGCGTAAAAATCAGCGTCGAGTGCCTGAACGTCGAGGTCAAGGTGCGAACTGGCCTGTGCGCCATCAATCAACACAACCGCGCCAACGGCGTGCGCTTTGTCGATGATCGTTTTGACGGGGTTGACCGTTCCGAGTGAATTGGAAACGTGAACACAGGAAACGAATTTGGTGCGTTCTGACAGAAGTTTTTCGTATTCTTCCAGAATCAGTTCACCGGCGTCGTTTACGGGGATGACTTTGAGGATGCATCCTTTTTCTTCGCACAGCATTTGCCAGGGCACAATGTTGGAGTGGTGCTCCATTGTTGAGATGATGATCTCGTCGCCCTCTTTCAGAAACCGGCGTCCGTAACTCTGCGCTACTAGATTAATGCTATCAGTGGTGCCGTGGGTGAAAATAATTTCCTGCCAGTGTTTGGCGTTAAGAAACTCCTGCACTGCCCGCCGGGAGGCTTCAAAGGCGGCCGTAGCTTTTTCGGCCAGGTAATGGATACCCCGGTGAATGTTGGCATTGTATCCTTCATAATAGCCGGTTAGCGCATTGATTACCGCTGTTGGCTTCTGGTTCGTGGCTGCATTATCGAAATAAACCAGCGGCCGACCGTTCACCTGTTGATCGAGAATGGGAAAATCCCGGCGGATCTGCTGAATATCGAGGGTTGTTTCTATCGCTGATTGCATAATGTGTTCGTATCGAAAAGAGGTTGAATGATTGAGCCATTCACCCAAAGGTTACTCTTAAAACGTAAATAGCGGGCTGTTAGGTTCGTATGAATGCTACCGTCTTTTTAAAACGATGACCTGATTGCGCAGGGTCTTGTTGACCCGAAAGTTATCATCGGCCATGACAACCAGCGTCTGGTGCTGTTCGTCGGCCCAAGCCATTGCTTCCAGATTACAAACGGTGCCCGGAAACTGACGATTGAAATCGAAGGCTAGTTCTTTGCGTAGCGTATGGGTAGATTGATCCGGCGTTGCCAGATAGAGATTGGCCGTCACGCGTTTTTGGGCGGCATCGTAACATCGTTCCAGGACCAGCAGGCGAGTCTCGTCAACCGCTATGATTTCAGAAATTCCGCCGATGCGTTCCTCCCCCTGTGCAAAAGGACACCGATCGATGGGGTAGGCATACCGCTCTACAACCGGATCGGAAGCAAGTGGATTCGGGTATCGGAAAAATGTGATTGTATCCTGGCTCATATGGGTTTCGCCTTCCCAACCCGCTTCTGGAGCAACCCAAAGCGCTCCCAATGGCGTCAATGCCAGCCCTTCGAGCCCTTTGTTGGGGCCAGGTAACGGGATTTTCAATAGCACCTGTGCGGCACTGTCGCGTATGGTTTTTCCATATTGAACAGACGTGACATATTCGTGTTCGTCGGTCCAGAAGTAAGTTCCGGTCTGGGCATTAAAGCGAACGCTTTCAAACCAATAAGGCGTTTTTTTTGCTTTTATGAGATGGCTACCATCGCTCAGATCACGGATGGTCTTGATGGCCGAAAAGGTGTAGTGCCAGCCTCGGTCGCTCACCAGATGCCACTCGCCCGTAGTTGAAACAATTTCAAGACCCGAAATCCCCCGCAGACTATCACGCACCAGCGGCATCGTGATCGAGTCGCCCTCGAAGACAAACTGAACCTTCTGCGCCTGAATGGAGCAGGTGAGTGATAAGCAGACAAGTAGGTAGAGAAGTCGCATGGGAAATAAAAAAGGTGTCGGGTTTACGAACCCGACACCACAAAAACTACTAGAAAACGGACCTATTTCGTCAATTTTTCACGAACAACTCCTTCCAGATACTCGCGAATAGGTGCAATTTTGATCTGGCTCAGCACGTCCTGCGAGAAGGCATATAGCAATAACGTTCTGGCTTCATCTTTTGGAATACCGCGCGAACGCATGTAAAACAGCGCTTCGTCATTCAACTGACCGGTTGTAGTGCCATGCGAACATTTTACGTCGTCGGCATAAATTTCCAGTTGCGGCTTGGTGTTCATCGAAGCACCCGGCGACAGCACCACGTTCTTACACGACTGGTAGGCATTGGTTTTCTGCGCGTCGGGCCGAACGAAGATTTTACCGTTGAAAACGCCCGTGCTGTTATCGTCCAGAATGCCTTTATAGAGTTCATTACTGTACGAATTTGGCATCGCGTGGTCCACAAGGGTGTGGTTGTCTACGTGTTGCCGGCCGTTGGGCATGTATAGACCATACATAAAGGCTTCGGCGTGTTGGCCGTTCAGGACAATGTTCAGGTTGTTCCGAACGAAGCTGCCATTAAGCGTTATCGAAGCCGAATAGAAGTGGCTATTATCGGACTGGCTCACCTGCGTGGTACCAATGTGATAGGCATTCTCCGTTTCATTCAGCACTTTGTAGTACTGCATCCGGGCATCGCGTTCGAGCACGACTTCCGTTACAACATTGACAAAGCTGGTTTTCTCGCCCAGTGTCCGGTAAGACTCAGCCATCATCACTTCGGCGTTCTTGCCAATAACCACCAGATTACGAGGCTGCGAGGCAATATTTTTTTCGCGTGTGTCGGTAATGAAACGCAGGATAATGGGCTGCTCGACGGTGGTATTATCGGGAACCCGAATAACGACACCATCGCTGGCCATGGCGGTGTTCAGGGCGGTAAACGCACTGTCCTGATAATCGGCATAGCTGGCAAAATGCGAACCTATAAAATCAGGGTCAGTCTTTATCGCTTCAGCAAAACTTGTAATCTTTACCTGATTGGCCGGACTAATGATGCGCGACAGTTCAGGATGGTAAATGCCGTTGATAAAATAAAGAATATTACCGTCGAGATTCGGTATTTCAAGCGGGCTAAGGTCTTCGGCTGTCAGCGTAGATGTCGTATCGAGGCCAAACTCCTCTTTAAGCAGACCGTTGACATTCGAGTATTTCCACTCTTCGTGCCGAATTGTCGGGAATCCCAGCTGCTCAAACTGTTTCAGGGCCGACCGCCGAAGCTGGTGTAAAGGCGATTTTCGTTCGCCGTTCATGCGCTCTTCGTTGTCCCGAAAAGACGCCAGCAACTGCTCTTTAAAATCGTTATATGATGCGTAAGAGGGAGTCATTCGTTTTTAAATATGATGTATAAGAGTGTATGATGTATGATGTATTATATAAACTATAGCATACATCATATATAATAGATCATACATCAGATGGCTTCGGCTTCCGCCTTTATCCAGTCGTATCCTTTCTCTTCCAATTCAAGGGCTAATTCCTTCGGTCCCGATTTGACGATGCGACCTTTGTATAACACGTGTACATAGTCGGGCACAATATAATCCAATAAGCGCTGATAGTGGGTTACAACGATGGTTGACCGTTCTGGTGACCGAAGCTTGTTGACCCCATCGGCCACAATCCGTAGTGCGTCGATATCCAAACCTGAATCCGTCTCGTCAAGAATAGCCAGTTTCGGTTCGAGCATCGCCATTTGGAAGATCTCGTTCCGTTTTTTCTCCCCACCCGAAAAGCCTTCGTTCAGGGAGCGGCTCAGCAGCGACTGGTCGATGTTGACGAACTTCATCTTCTCTTTCATCAACTTCAGAAACTGGACTGCATCAAGTGATTCCTGACCGCGGTACTTACGAATTTCGTTAAGGGCTGTTTTCAGGAAGTTGGTTGTGCTGACGCCCGGAATCTCAATTGGGTACTGAAAAGCTAGAAAAATACCTTCGGCGGCCCGTTCTTCAGGTGCCATATCTAATAAGTCTTTGCCATCAAATACCACGCTGCCACTCGTTACATCATAGTCTTCACGACCGGCCAGTACCGAAGCCAATGTGCTTTTTCCAGCACCATTAGGTCCCATAATCGCGTGAACCTCACCGGGGTTGACTTCCAGGTTGAGGCCTCTCAATATCTCTTTTTCGCCGATGGAGGCATGTAAATTACTGATGGATAACATAATAGGTTGTATCGTGACCGCGCTAAATAAAGCCGCAAAGTTAACAGATGAAATGGCATCTGTGCTGTTGGATAACAAAATCGGGTAGTTAAAAGTTGGCCTACATTCAGCTTATTGATTGATAATCAAAAAACTCCTGCTGTGTACCGACCAAAACGGTCTTGGATCGTACACAGCAGGAGTTTTTACTCCTTTACGTTTATTGAGGACTCTGACAAGTCGCTTATGGGTAAGCGCTTGATTAATGTGGGTCGCTAATGCGCCGGGCTCGCTTCGTCTGATTAATGACGAACGGCACACACACATCGGCCGGACAACCACACACCGCCGGTATCAGCAATACTGTTATGTCTCGATAACAGCCCGAGGCATTGTAGACCCGAATGGTGTAGGCTTGTGCAGTGGCCGGATTCGCCAGGGCGCTGGTCAGCACTCCACCCGCCGGTATGGCTTTGGCGACTCCCGACGAAGAGGCTGCTTCATTGAAGCTGCTGCCTACTGAGTACTGGTAGGTGTAGCTGGGCTGAAAGCCACTGATGACCAACTGGCCGTTGGCTTGTGCGGTGCTGCCGACACAGGTGGCAGGGCGGGCGCTGGCCTGGAATGTGGGCAGGCTATCTTCTTCCACAATAAAGGGACAACAGCTGAAATCAGGACACTGCCCTACCTGATTATCCACCGTTAGCTTGTATTCTCCGGGTTGGGTGACTTCGAGCACGTTGGTGGTGAAGCTCGTCAGTTGGGTAGTCACTCCTTGGAAGGTGCGGGACCACAGATACTGACTGCGTCCCGGAGCGGCTGTTAGCCGGAATAGGTAACTTTCCCCCACACAAACCTTAGCGGGTATAGAGGTACAGACCCTGGCCGTATCGCCGGGAATGGAAGCTGTGTTCTGGAAGATACCTGAGCTGTCAGCCATAGCCTGATAGGTCAAGCTTAGACTTTGCCCGGCGCTAATTGAGGCTATTGTCCAACTGCTGACTGTGACCCCTGGGTTAAAGGTAGTACCGGCTGGTGGAATAGCCGAGTTGGCGACATAAACTAATCCGGCTGCTTTTGTTAGCTGAACGGTTGTTGCAGTCGCTGAACCAACACCTGTGTTGGTGAGCACAATGGTGTAGCTTATCAATTCACCAATTTTAGCTCTTGATTTATCAACTACTTGCTTAAGAGCAACGACCGCTGGAACTGACGAAGCAACAGTACAGGATTCAGGAGCAACATAGGTAGTACTGGCGGATTGGCTGACAAAATAGACCGTCACAGTATGTGCCCCCGAACCGCTCGGTAAACCGGTTAGGCTATAAGCCACTGAGGTAGCACCGGCACTAATCAAAACGGACGTAGTGGTTGTCCCATCGGTTACGGTAGCCATGCCTGCTGGGGCATTCGCGAGGGCAATGACGCCAGTTGAGGTGTAAAGATTGCTCCCTGGATTGCAAACGCCGGGATCTACCACGCTCAGCGTTAAGCCCGATAAAGCCGGGGCCACCGAGCAGGAGGCCGGGGCGGTATAGCTAGCTGCTACCTGAGCATAGCCCGCTCCACTGACGGTGAGGGTGTGGGAGCTTGAACCTGAGAGCAGTCCATCCAGAGTGAAGGGGGCACTGGTCTGGCCGGCCGTCACGGCCAGGGTGGTCGAGCTGGTCCCATCGGTGAGGGTGAGGGTGGCGGCCAGGGCAGCACTCAGGCTGATGGTGCCCGAGAGGGTGTACTGGTTGGTGGCTGGCACACAGGCGCCTGGGCTCACACTGAGGGCCAGGCTGGGCTGGGCCGGAGCCACCGAGCAGGAGGCCGGGGCGGTGTAAGTGGCCGAGGTTTGGGCATAGCCCGCTCCACTGACGGTGAGGGTGTGGGAGCCTGAGCCTGAGAGCAGTCCATCCAGGGTGAAGGGAGCACTGGTCTGGCCGGCCGTCACGGCCAGGGTGGTTGAGCTGGTCCCATCGGTGAGGGTGAGGGTGGCGGCCAGGGCAGCACTCAGGCTGATGGTGCCCGAGAGGGTGTACTGGTTGGTGGCTGGCACACAGGCGCCTGGGCTCACACTGAGGGCCAGGCTGGGCTGGGCCGGAGCCACCGAGCAAGACGCCGGGGCGGTGTAGCTAGCTGCTACCTGAGCATAGCCCGCTCCACTGACGGTGAGGGTGTGGGAGCCTGAGCCTGAGAGCAGTCCATCCAGAGTGAAGGGGGCACTGGTCTGGCCGGCCGTCACGGCCAGGGTGGTTGAGCTGGTCCCATCGGTGAGGGTGAGGGTGGCGGCCAGGGCAGCACTCAGGCTGATGGTGCCCGAGAGGGTGTACTGGTTGGTGGCCGGCACACAGGCGCCGGGGTTCACACTGAGGGCCAGGCTGGGCTGGGCCGGAGCCACCGAGCAGGAGGCCGGGGCGGTGTAAGTGGCCGAGGTTTGGGCATAGCCCGCTCCACTGACGGTGAGGGTGTGGGAGCCTGAGCCTGAGAGCAGTCCATCCAGAGTGAAGGGGGCACTGGTCTGGCCGGCCGTCACGGCCAGGGTGGTTGAGCTGGTCCCATCGGTGAGGGTGAGGGTGGCGGCCAGGGCAGCACTCAGGCTGATGGTGCCCGAGAGGGTGTACTGGTTGGTGGCCGGCACACAGGCGCCGGGGTTCACACTGAGGGCCAGGCTGGGCTGGGCCGGAGCCACCGAGCAGGAGGCCGGGGCGGTGTAAGTGGCCGAGGTTTGGGCATAGCCCGCTCCACTGACGGTGAGGGTGTGGGAGCCTGAGCCTGAGAGCAGTCCATCCAGAGTGAAGGGGGCACTGGTCTGGCCGGCCGTCACGGCCAGGGTGGTTGAGCTGGTCCCATCGGTGAGGGTGAGGGTGGCGGCCAGGGCAGCACTCAGGCTGATGGTGCCCGAGAGGGTGTACTGGTTGGTGGCCGGCACACAGGCGCCGGGGTTCACACTGAGGGCCAGGCTGGGCTGGGCCGGAGCCACCGAGCAGGAGGCCGGGGCGGTGTAAGTGGCCGAGGTTTGGGCATAGCCCGCTCCACTGACGGTGAGGGTGTGGGAGCCTGAGCCTGAGAGCAGTCCATCCAGAGTGAAGGGGGCACTGGTCTGGCCGGCCGTCACGGCCAGGGTGGTTGAGCTGGTCCCATCGGTGAGGGTGAGGGTGGCGGCCAGGGCAGCACTCAGGCTGATGGTGCCCGAGAGGGTGTACTGGTTGGTGGCCGGCACACAGGCGCCGGGGTTCACACTGAGGGCCAGGCTGGGCTGGGCCGGAGCCACCGAGCAGGAGGCCGGGGCGGTGTAAGTGGCCGAGGTTTGGGCATAGCCCGCTCCACTGACGGTGAGGGTGTGGGAGCCTGAGCCTGAGAGCAGTCCATCCAGAGTGAAGGGGGCACTGGTCTGGCCGGCCGTCACGGCCAGGGTGGTTGAGCTGGTCCCATCGGTGAGGGTGAGGGTGGCGGCCAGGGCAGCACTCAGGCTGATGGTGCCCGAGAGGGTGTACTGGTTGGTGGCCGGCACACAGGCGCCGGGGTTCACACTGAGGGCCAGGCTGGGCTGGGCCGGAGCCACCGAGCAAGACGCCGGGGCGGTGTAGCTAGCTGCTACCTGAGCATAGCCCGCTCCACTGACGGTGAGGGTGTGGGAGCCTGAGCCTGAGAGCAGTCCATCCAGGGTGAAGGGGGCACTGGTCTGGCCGGCCGTCACGGCCAGGGTGGTCGAGCTGGTCCCATCGGTGAGGGTGAGGGTGGCGGCCAGGGCAGCACTCAGGCTGATGGTGCCCGAGAGGGTGTACTGGTTGGTGGCTGGCACACAGGCGCCTGGGCTCACACTGAGGGCCAGGCTGGGCTGGGCCGGAGCCACCGAGCAGGAGGCCGGGGCGGTGTAAGTGGCCGAGGTTTGGGCATAGCCCGCTCCACTGACGGTGAGGGTGTGGGAGCCTGAGCCTGAGAGCAGTCCATCCAGAGTGAAGGGGGCACTGGTCTGGCCGGCCGTCACGGCCAGGGTGGTTGAGCTGGTCCCATCGGTGAGGGTGAGGGTGGCGGCCAGGGCAGCACTCAGGCTGATGGTGCCCGAGAGGGTGTACTGGTTGGTGGCCGGCACACAGGCGCCGGGGTTCACACTGAGGGCCAGGCTGGGCTGGGCCGGAGCCACCGAGCAGGAGGCCGGGGCGGTGTAAGTGGCCGAGGTTTGGGCATAGCCCGCTCCACTGACGGTGAGGGTGTGGGAGCCTGAGCCTGAGAGCAGTCCATCCAGAGTGAAGGGGGCACTGGTCTGGCCGGCCGTCACGGCCAGGGTGGTTGAGCTGGTCCCATCGGTGAGGGTGAGGGTGGCGGCCAGGGCAGCACTCAGGCTGATGGTGCCCGAGAGGGTGTACTGGTTGGTGGCCGGCACACAGGCGCCGGGGTTCACACTGAGGGCCAGGCTGGGCTGGGCCGGAGCCACCGAGCAAGACGCCGGGGCGGTGTAGCTAGCTGCTACCTGAGCATAGCCCGCTCCACTGACGGTGAGGGTGTGGGAGCCTGAGCCTGAGAGCAGTCCATCCAGGGTGAAGGGAGCACTGGTCTGGCCGGCCGTCACGGCCAGGGTGGTCGAGCTGGTCCCATCGGTGAGGGTGAGAGTGGCGGCCAGGGCAGCACTCAGGCTGATGGTGCCTGAGAGGGTGTACTGGTTAGTGGCTGGCACACAGGCGCCTAGGCTCACACTGAGGGCCAGGCTGGGCTGGGCCGGGGCCACCGAGCAAGAGGCCGGGGCGGTGTAAGTGGCCGAGGTTTGGGCATAGCCCGCTCCACTGACGGTGAGGGTGTGGGAGCCTGAGCCTGAGAGCAGTCCATCCAGAGTGAAGGGGGCGCTGGTCTGGCCGGCCGTCACGGCCAGGGTGGTTGAGCTGGTCCCATCGGTGAGGGTGAGGGTGGCGGCCAGGGCAGCACTCAGGCTGATGGTGCCCGAGAGGGTGTACTGGTTAGTGGCCGGCACACAGGTGCCTGGGCTCACACTGAGGGCCAGGCTGGGCTGGGCCGGAGCCACCGAGCAGGAGGCCGGGGCGGTGTAGGTGGCTGAAGTGCTGGAACAGCCCGCTAGACTGGCTGTTACGGTATGAGTACTCCCGTCTGATGTAATACCCGTAAAAACAGCCGTCACTGTACCGCTGCCCGTTGTCGCTACTGTTTGACTAAGCGGCCCATCATTGATGGTGAGGACACCTGCCGTGGGATTGACGACGGTAACAGCCACCGTATTGGAAAACGTGTTAGTCACTACATCACAGGTACCGGGAGTCGCTGTGGCGACAAGACTACAACAGGATGCTGGAACCAGGGTTACTGTTTTCTCTACGTAACAGCCCGATTCGTTGTAGACCCGGATGGTATACGTTTTGTTCGTTACTGGGTTTGGTAGATTCGATGCAATTAGGCCATCAGAAGGAATAACAACTGGCGTTCCAGACAAAGACGCCGACGGATTAAAGTCTGTTCCTTCAGAATACTGATAGGTATTCGTAGCACCGAAGCCCGTTAATTTGATTTGCCCATTAGCCTGTGCTGTAGAGCCCGAACAGCTTGCTGGTAGCACGCTGGCCTGAAAAGCAGGTAATGCGTATTGCTCGATAATAAAAGGACAAAGGGAAAAGTCCGGACATTTACCAGTCGTATTATCAACGGCCAAACTATAGCTACCGGGTGCGCTTACGTTCAATACACGCGTGGTTTGACCGGTAATTTCTACTCCATTCTTGAACCATTGATAACTGCTTCGTCCGGCCGGGGCGGTTAGTTGAAAAAGATACGTATCGCCCTCACAAACTTTAATTGGAATGGATGTGCACGATGCCGCCGTATCGCCGGGGATGGTCGCTAGGCTATACAATACGCCTGAACTATCGGCAACTGCCTGGTAGGTCAGACTTAGACTCTGCCCTGCGCTTAACGATGCTACCGACCATGTACTGATAGGTACGCCAACTGTGAACGTAGTGCCGGGAGGGGTAGATGACGTATTAGGTACGTAACGCAGGCCAGTTGAAATCGAATCGCGAACAACAAGGCCATTTACAGTAGTTGTGCCCGTGTTTGTTAAAACCAACGTATGCGTGATCGTCTGACCCTGGGTGGCCTGCGATTTGTCGGCAAAATTGGTTAGGGTAACGGAATTCGCCGTGGTTTGGGCACCCGCTGGTCTACTCAGGCCTATTAACAGGCTAAAAAGGAGCACCAATCTTTTAAGGAAAAAATTTAATTCATACGTTCTAAAAAGGCCATTTGTGTGCCGGTAATCCATTGCAAAAGAACCTGTTTGCTTGGCCGGCCCTACCTTATTGATGTGTATTTTCATGAAAGATATGTATAACACAGTATGAAATTGTTGCTATGCGTACCCCCACTCAAACTGTGTGCCATTCTTCATTAAAACTGCGTTTTAGTGTTACTAAATATGTTATATGGTATATTGTAGTATGCTCTAGTTCGTAGCTAAAGCTAGTATGGAGCTATATATATTGACTCTCCAGTAATTCCTGGCACATCTTTATGGACAAAAAGTTGACGGCATGCCCAGAGCTTTTTATTTCCTAATGCAAACGAGTACCTTGCAATTGAAGCCTGCTAAAGGGTATAAAGTCGAATGGATATATGGAGAACCGAGAAACTAATGCTGTTACCGAACTGGTGACTAGACAGGACGATAAGCAGGCTCATCGTGCGTCACGCATCCATGTATCATCGGAAATTGGTACGTTAAGGCGGTTGCTTATCCATAGCCCCGATCGGGGGTTGGGCAAAGTAGTACCGTCAAAGGCGCAGGATTGGCTTTTTGAAGACATCGTGCATTTGGATATGATGCGCCGTCATGAATACGATTATTACGTTAAGATTCTGTTATACTTTCTGGACCCCGATAAGGTAAAAGGGAAAATTGCGGATCTTGGGCCTGATTCTGATCGGTCGTTTTTTAAGCCCGACCATGCCAATTATTTTAAGTCAGATAAAGTCGTTGACATTCAGTGCTTGCTTTCCGATATCCTCGCGGACGAAGTCATCAAAACCCGGCTGATTGCGGCCATATGCGGAATCGAACGGACGTCGTTTCGAACCCAGCAGCACCTGAGTCAGTATGAACCGGTCGAACTGGCGAAAATCATGATTTCCGGCTCGCTGCCTGATCTGACGATGCTGTTTGCACCCCTGCCTAATTTTATTTTTACGCGCGACATTGGTATTGTTATTAACGACCATATTCTGCTTAATAAACCCGCTAAACTGGCCCGCACCCGCGAGGCTCTGCTGGCGCAGTATATTTTCTTCAATCATCCACTCTTTGTTGATTATCAGGATAAAATACTGGAGATTCCTGATAATGAGCACGCCTTTTTGCTCCCAGATGCAGATACAAAGCGCGATGTTACCCGCACAACCCTCGAAGGGGGCGACGTGATGATGATTGGGAAGCGACACCTGATTGTTGGCGTTAGCGAACGGACGACCTTATACGCGGCTCAGCAGGTGATGCGACTTGTATTCAATAAGGGAGTAGTTGATAAAGTTACGATTCTTCAGATTCCCAAGAAGCGTGATTACATGCACATCGACACCGTTTTTACGCAGGTAAAACGAAATGTGTGGGTATTACTGGGGTCGTTGGCGCGTACGGGCGATGAAGGCCAAAAACGCGATGTTATTCACTTCTTTGCGCCGAAAGATGTATCGGAAGATCTGCGGATTATGCAGTTCCGCAAAGGGCAGGAACATAAGCCCGTCGAAATTGAAAACCTCGAAGATCTACTGGCCGACATTAGTAAAAATGACCTTGGAGCCACCGAACCGATCCAGTTTATCTATTCCGGGAATAACGAGTTTCCCTTTGGGGCCCGTGAGCAATGGACCGATTCGTGCAACCTTCTGGCGCTCAAAGATGGCGTCGTTGTGGGGTACGATCGGAATGAGAAAACCGCCGATGCGTTTCGAAATGCGGGTTTCGAAGTGATTGGCGCGGCTAAACTGCTCGACCGGTTTGAACGGGGCGAATCCTCTCCCGAAACCATTGAAAATACATTTATCATGCTGCCGTCGGCCGAGCTAAGCCGGGCGCGGGGTGGCTCTCACTGCATGAGCTTACCCCTTTTTCGGGAGGAGCTATGAGGGGAGAAGCCGGGAAAGCGGCTGAGGGATTTCATGAATGGGCTAGCCCTTCGAAAATCATTGTCAAAATGCCAGCCAGGTGCTAATTTGCAGAAGATTTAGCCTTTATTGGCCTAACAACTTTACGATTCCTACTCATTTACTACTCAGTATATGCAATCACAGGCTACTTCCCGAATCTTGATGATTCGTCCGGTCAATTTTGGTTTTAACACCGAAACGGCCGAGTCGAATGCATTTCAGGATATTAAACTGGCTGCCCAAACAAAGGACATAGCTCAGGAAGATGCCCGACGTGAATTCGATGAAATGGCTGGTCAGCTTCGGGCCATCGGGGTGGACATAGTGATCTATGACGATACGGCTGAGCCCTATACACCCGATTCGATTTTTCCGAACAACTGGGTTTCCTTTCATGCCAGCGGAACAGTCGTCCTCTATCCGATGCAAGCTGAAAACCGGCGTCTCGAACGTCGGCAGGATATCATCGACGATCTGGCCAAACACTACCATGTCGCTAAAGTCGTTGACCTGACGCATTTTGAACAGGAAGGTAAGTTTCTGGAAGGGACCGGCAGTCTGGTACTTGACCGGATGCACCGTGTCGCTTTCGCCAGTCTCTCTCCCCGAACGCACCCCGACGTACTGGCTGAGTTTAGTAAACAGACTGGCTATCGGACGGTATCCTTCCACTCAGCGGATGCAGGTGGGAAGCCTATTTACCATACCAACGTGCTCATGTGCATTGCCGATACCTTTGCCGTGGTCTGCCTGGCTGCGATAAGTGACCCCGACGAGCGACTGATGGTACGTCAGGAACTGGAGAAGCTAAAGAAGCGCGTTATCGATATTTCGCTGGAGCAGATGGCCAGTTTTGCCGGGAACATGCTTATGGTACAAACGCAGAAAGGCCAGAAATTACTGGTTATGTCTACACGGGCTTATGAGTCCCTAACGCCCAAACAGATTGATCTGCTGGACGACTATGCTACCCTATTTCACTTCGACCTGTCTATGATTGAGGGTAACGGGGGCGGGTCTGCCCGCTGCATGATGGCAGAAATTCATTTGCCAAGAAAATAAAAAGAGTTTAGGCTTTATGACTGTAAATAGTAAGTGGCTGGTAATTAAGCGATAATGCTCATGTGCGTCACATACCACTTATTATTTACTAAATTTTTTCTAATTCTTGTTTGCACATACAAATAACGTGCTCTATCTTTGTAGCATACTTTTAGAAGGACGTAATGACGGACGAAAAAACAGTTATCCTTGCCGATGAAGAAAAATCCGTAACGCGCTTCAGTGCCTGCCTGCTGTTTTCAGCCAATGCACTATCGAGAGCTATTACGGCCATCGGCGATGAAGAATTTGGTCGGTTTGGTCTGTGCTATTCGCACGCTTATATGTTGTGTGAAGTAGTTGGTCAACCAGGCATAACGCCATCCGAATTAAGTGAAACGCTTTATTTGACGCCATCAACGATTACTCGCCTGGTCGAGAAACTGGAACAGAAACAGTTGGTCCGGCGGGAGTCAGAAGGAAAGAAAACGCTGATTTACCCAACAAGTGAAGGCATTGCCCTTCAACCGGAAATTGCTGAAGCCTGGGATCGGGTAGGAAAACACTACTCGGAGCTAATCGGAGAAACGGATGTTTGCCGGTTAACGCAACAGGTGTTTAAAGCGGCTCAGGCACTGGGCTAGGCCGCAATAAAATTTACTAAAAAGATTGTTTGCACATACAACAAACCAAACGCCATGAAAACGAACGAAGAAACTATTGGACTAGTCAGCAGTAATGCGACGGAAACCACGAAAGACATTTGCCGCTCATTGGCTAAAAAAGGCATTTCGGCCATTGTTGTGCAAAAGGACACGAATCAACACGATGTTCAGGAGCCTGCTGATCAGCACGCCTGGTCGGGTCAGCCAGGAAAAGACCTGTTCTTTAATGGTTGGAAATTGATGTTCTAGCGTGTCGCTCAGAGCTTTGCGAACATACATGAGAAACAACGCAGATTGGATACCGTCCTTTATTGGTAGATTCCTAGACTGTCCGTTTTCATCCATGACCACCTCCGTTTAGCATTTCCAGTAAGAGCACTGCCTTTTCAAACAGATTCGAGCAGACTAGTTCATCGATGAACTAGTCTGCTCGAATCTGTTTTTTTATACGGGAATTATTCATAAATCGCTATTCATGAAAACGGCATTGATTACAGGCGCAAACGTGGGTATTGGTCTGGCAACGGCAAAAGCGTTGGCCCGGAAAGGTTTCAACCTAATTTTACTTTGCCGCAATAAGGCGAAAGGAGAAGAGGCTGTGAATGTTCTGCAACGGATTAACTCCGCTATAACGGTTGACCTGTTGCTGGCCGATCTGACCGATGCTGACTCCGTCCGTCGGGCGGCCGAGCAGGTCAAGCGGACACACCAGACGCTGGATGTACTGATCAATAATGCAGGTTACTCGCCAGATCGAATTGAATTTGTTGATAACGTCGAAAAATCGTTTTATGCCAATCACATCGGTCATTTTATATTGACGTATCACCTGCTTGATTTGCTCAAGGCATCCGGCGAGGCTCGTATCATTAACCTGTCATCTGCTGCGTATGGTCTGGGCAATGCATCCCGGTTTTTTCAGCGGGACCCAAAGTTATCCATTCTATCGGCGTATGGCGATGGTAAGCTGGCCAATATATTGTTTACAAAAGAGCTGGCCAACCGATATGCCGATTCCGGTATTACGGCCTATTCCGTACATCCGGGCGTAGTCAATTCCGGTTTCGGTAGCAATTTTACGGGTGGCATTAGCTTGCTTATGAGCCTGGCGCGCCCTTTCATGCGGACACCGGAGCGGGGAGCCGAAACATCCGTTTATTTAGCGACGGCACCACTGGCGGTACTAAGTAAAACAGATGGAAAATCGGGTGGCTCAGGTGGCTTTTTCGCTGATGCAAAACCTAAGTCAGTTAAACACAATGATCTGACAAACAAACGGGCCGCTGACTTATGGAATAAGAGTATGGAGTTTGTGTGAGCGGCCTGATGTTATCCCAAACATCCACCGGACTTCGTTCTATTTTTCACCAACGAAGCAACGCCAGTCTATAATGATCATCTTTACCCTGTATATATAAATAGAACCTTTAGCTTCCCGGATATGAAAACGCTAACAACAACTTTCTTTATTGCCTTAACTACGTTTCTGACGCAGATCGTTTATGCCCAAAATACGATCACCGGCAATGGCCAGATTGTAAAGCAGCAACGCACCATCGGTAGTTTCAACAAATTAACAGTCCGGGTAGGCATGCGTGTTCACATCGCAGCCGGTAATGCCAGCATGGCCGAGTTGGAAGGAGAAAGCAACATCCTAGAGCATGTGGTGACAGAAGTGAAAAACGGCGAACTGACGGTTATGCTGGACAAAAACAAAAGCTTCAATCAAACAAAAGGGGTGACCGTAACCATTCACGTAGCTAAACTCAATGAACTTTTGGTTAGCACAGGCTGCAGCGTCGAGTCTGATTTGCCGATCGAGAGCAGCAAATTAACGACAACTGTTGAAACCGGTAGTCGCCTGACCGCACCCGTTTCAACGAAAAGTCTGAAGTTAACGGTGAAAGAAGGTTCGCAGGCTAATTTACAGGGAACGGCTACTGAAGCTGATATCCGATTGTCGGGGGCGGGTAAACTAAACGCTGACAAATTAACGATTGCCCGCGCCAGCGTCCGGGCCGATGGAGCTAGCCGGGCCGATATTCATGTTACGGAAACCTTGTCAGCTTCAGCCGATGGGGTTAGTACCGTCAATTACACCGGTAATCCATCAGTAACGTCGCAGGAAGCGACGGGCCTATCGAAGATTCGGAAGCAAAGCTGAGCGCCTGTACTTTTTCATGGAAAAACAAAAATGGCGACGATCAACCGGTCGTCGCCATTTTAAAACCCACTCTATGAGAAATTTCGTTATTTACTGACCACCCAGGGGAAATATATAACCGAGCGTTCCTTGCCCAAAAATTGTTTTTGAATCGGTATTGAATCCACTATCGGTATTACCCAGCGGATACAAACCTCTGACTTCGACCGTCACGTGACCTGGACCAGCTTTTATAGCTGCGCCAACACCGGCTGCCGCGCCAAATCCAAATCGCCCTTTGGTCCCATCGAGCGATATTTTCTTGCCGTCTTCACTGGCACTCATGGCGTAGGCGGCATAAGGGCCTACATTCAGAAAGAAACGGTTTCCTGCATAAGTTCCTGAGGATATTTTTAGGAGTAAAGGTACTTCTAAAACATCATTCGCTCTTTTTGTGGTGAAGCCAAATGCGTTTACTTTTTGACTGTATCGCGTATAATTGACTTCCGGTTGAAACGATACAGTACCAGTCCCAAAATTAAACGTTAGTCCACCCACAAAGCCCAGAACTGGATCAACACCTACTGGCTTTTCCGTGAAGAACGGATAGGTTACACCACCCCGAATACCAATTCGGGTGCGGGATGTACTCCCATCCATCGATGCCTGGCTCGACGGACTCCTGTCCACAGTTGATTGGTCAGTAGCAGACTTTTCAGTTGGCGAAACAGCGGGCGCATTGGTTGTCGTTGCTTTTTTTCTGTTAATGCCGTGATGTTCATCGTATAGATCCTGCATGCGGTTTGTACTGCCCGATGTGGTCGTACTCGTTGGCGTCGTTGATGTACTCTGTGCTATGGATAGTCCAACAGGCAGAAGTGTAAGCGCCAAAAAACAAGAAAGCGAATTCATTAAATACTTCATTAGGAATTGACTTTGTAAGATTAGCTGCTAATCTACTAATTTATACAACAGCACTTAGGGAACGGTTAATGAGTTTGAGGATACGGTTATTTTTACAAACATTTTACCCGGAAGTGGAGTAAGTAAAGGAGAGTAAATCAGTAACTATGAAAACGGAACACCAGCGCACTGCCCTCATTACGGGAGCCAATAAGGGAATCGGTAAAGAAATTGCCCGGCAATTAGCCCAGCATGGGTTTGCCGTTTTTATCGGTGCCCGCGACATAACCAAAGGGCGGGAGGCCGCCGAAGAGCTTTGTCAACAAGGCTATGAGGTAACGTTCATTCAACTCGATGTAACAGACCCAGTTAGCATCCGAACAGCCTGTGGAACCCTGTCCCAAAAGGCTGATCATCTGGATGTGTTGATCAATAACGCGGCCGTTCTGGAAGATCATGGCGAGAATATTATCGACCTGAATCCGGAAATGCTGGATCGAACCTTGAAAACGAATGTTTCCGGACCGATTATGGTCATTCAGTATTTTCTAGAGCATTTACAGAAAAGTCATGCTGGCGCCCGAGTCATCAATGTTTCGAGTGGGGCTGGCTCATTAGCTGGCATGGGTACCTATGCACCCGCTTACAGCATTTCCAAAACGGCGCTCAATGCCGTAACCAGGCAATTCGCCGGTGCCCTAAGAGGACAGAACATTGCTGTCAACTGCGTTGATCCTGGCTGGGTACGCACCGACATGGGCGGTTCCAGCGCCAGCCGGCCTGTTGAAAAGGGAGCTGAAACGATTGTATGGCTGGCTACGGAAGCTCCTCAGTCTGAAACC
Source organism: Spirosoma radiotolerans (assembly GCF_000974425.1). Taxonomy (NCBI): domain Bacteria; kingdom Pseudomonadati; phylum Bacteroidota; class Cytophagia; order Cytophagales; family Cytophagaceae; genus Spirosoma; species Spirosoma radiotolerans. Next base: position 4,968,579 of record NZ_CP010429.1, on the reverse strand, counting down.
GGTAAATTCTGGCATGATAAGCGAGAGGCTACGTGGTAGTCTGAACCGCCCGGCGGCCCGGCAGAATGTTTAGGCTCTCTCCTCATACAAGACAGACAGCAAGCGTTGTGCGCCAAGTAAATCTCCATGTGCCCATCGACTAACGACGACTGCGCCTGTTAGGTCAGTCGCTCACCGCCTTGCTCAATGTCTCCCATGCTGGCTTGAGCCCTTAAAGCCGTGCCCTGGAACGAATCGTTAGCTAACCGAATCGATATAAAAAAACTCCAGCTATGTATGCGCTTTCTCCGGCGATTCTATGCCGATCCAGCCGTTGGTTATGGTGTCTGAGTATGTTTTGCTGGAAACCAGACTACTTGCAGGATATGTAGCTCAATCAGGCTGATTACAAAACGGTCATAGCACTTTTGCCTTGTACTTAAGTGAGGACAAAGACAAGGAAAGCTCACCCTTATAGTCAATCAAATCTTTAACCTGACGGTTGCTCTGTCCCTACAACCGCAGAGCAACCGAGGGCAAGCTAAGTAATAGCGGGCAGAGAGTAACGTTTCTTTATGAATGCCTTTTGACTGGGAAAGTACAGGAAGGATGTAGTTTTATGTTCTTTACATTTGTTGAGTAAAGCCGCCCTGTTTTACCCGATGCTTTTTGGGAACTGTTAGTCTGAATCGAACATGAAAGTTGGCCTGTTTATTCCTTGTTACATTGACCAGTTCTATCCAAAAGTAGCGATTGCTACGCTTAATCTACTGGAAAAAGTTGGGTGCGAGGTGTCGTATCCACTCCAGCAGACCTGTTGCGGTCAGCCCATGGCAAACTCTGGCTTTGAGCATTTGACGGGGGGCTGTAACGAGAACTTCGTTCGCAATTTTGCCGACTATGAGTACATCGTTTCGCCGTCGGGAAGTTGCACGTTGCATATTAAACACCACCTGCATTCGGTCAACGAAGAGGTTGCCAAGGGCATCCGGTCGCGAGTGTATGAACTTACTGAATTTTTGACGGATATTCTGCACGTTTCGGCGCTGAACGCTACGTTTCCCTATAAGGTGGGCCTGCACCAGAGTTGCCATGGCCAGCGTGGGTTAGGGCTGGCGCAAATGTCGGAGCTGGTGGCACCACCCTTTTCGAAGCCCGTGCAGTTACTCAACCTGGTGAACGGGCTGGAGCTGGTGCAGCTTGACCGGCGCGATGAGTGTTGTGGTTTTGGTGGCACATTCTGCGTAACGGAAGAAGCCGTTTCGGTAAAAATGGGCAAAGATCGCGTGGCCGATCACCTGCGTCATGGTGTAAACTACATTACCGGCGTAGACGTCTCGTGTCTGATGCACATGGAAGGCATTCTGAAACGGGCAAATTCAACTGTACAGGTCAAACACATCGCAGAGATTTTGACAGCGACACTTTAGAAACTGACCACCCCCGACTCCCTCCTTGAAAAAAGGAGGGAGTCGGGGGTGGTCAACTGGTTTTAAAACAACAAAACCTGATGAACAAACAGCTTACCTTAGATCATGCCGACGCAGCTGTCGAATTCAATAAAAACGAAGCCAAAGTCGACTGGCACGACGAAACGCTTTGGTTTGTGCGCACCAAACGCGACCGGGCTGTAGCCCAGATACCCGAATGGGAGCAGCTACGCGAGGCTGCCTCGCAGATAAAAAACCATGTGCTCTCCAACATGCACGATCTGCTGATCCAGTTCGAGCAAAATGCGATCCGTAACGGCATCAAGGTCCACTGGGCAGCCGACGGTGAGGAACACAACGCGATCATCCACCAGATCATTCAGCAGGCAGGCGCTACTCAACTGGTGAAGTCGAAGTCGATGCTGACAGAAGAATGCCACTTGAACAAATACCTGATTGACAAGGGAATCGACGTCATTGACAGCGATCTGGGCGAGCGAATTGTGCAGATGCGGGGCGAACCACCTTCCCATATTGTCTTGCCCGCCATTCACCTGACCAAAGCCGATGTGGGCGAAACCTTTCACCAGCATCTGGGTACCGACAAAGGCGCGACCGACCCGCAATATCTGACCGAAGCGGCCCGGCAACACCTGCGGGAGACATTCCTGACGCGAAAAGTAGCGCTGACGGGCGTCAACTTTGCCATTGCCGAAACGGGTGGATTTGTGGTGTGTACCAACGAGGGCAATGCCGATATGGGCGCTCATCTGGCCGATGTGCACATTGCCGCTATGGGTTTTGAAAAGGTCATCCCCCGTGCTGAACATCTGGGCGTATTTTTGCGGTTGCTGGCTCGTTCGGCTACGGGCCAGCCTATTACAACATTTTCCAGTCATTTCCACCGGCCCAGGTCGGGCCAGGAGATGCATATCGTTATTGTGGATAACGGGCGGAGTCGCCAACTGGGTCGGCCTGATTTTCGTAATTCGCTCAAATGCATCCGGTGTGCAGCTTGCCTCAATACCTGTCCCGTTTATCGGCGGTCAGGTGGGTTTAGTTACCACAGCGCCGTGGCCGGGCCAATCGGGTCTATCCTGGCTCCGAATCTGGACATGAAACAAAATGCCGATCTGCCATTTGCCTCCACGCTTTGCGGGTCGTGTTCCAACGTATGTCCGGTTAAGATTGATATTCATGAGCAACTGTATAAATGGCGGCAGGTATTGATGCAGGAAGGCTACGGCCCTACGACCAAAACCGTGGCTATGAAAGCGATGGCCACCGTGCTGGAGTCGCCCCGCTTATACCGGATGGCGGGTAAAGTAGGGCGGGGTGTCCTGCGGTTCGCGCCGATCACGGTCGAAAACGGCCTTAATCCCTGGTACAATCAACGGGATATGCCCGAGCCCCCCGCCGAAAGTTTCCATGATTGGTACGTTAATCAGAAGAAAGCATGACCACCCGCGATCAGATGCTGGCTAATATTCAGGCTAATCAGCCAGACTTACGCCCCATTCCCACTCAGTTCACCTTTACGTCGGTATTTCCAGACCTGACGAAGCAATTTATCGACGTACTCACATTTGTGGGAGGTGCCGCGGTCATTGTGCCTAATTATGAAGCGATTAAAGATGATATACGGAAGAAGTATCCTAATCTGACGAATGTAGCGACGGCCTGCCCGGAACTGTCTGAACTGGCCGATGTGACCATGAACGTCAGTGATCCGCATGAGCTATCCGGGTTAAATCTGGCCATTATCGAAGGGCCGTTGGCAGTAGCAGAGAACGCGGCTATCTGGGTGGATGAACGTCAGATTCCTCAGCGGGCCGTGCCGATGATTACCCAGTTTTTGGTCATCATCATTCGGCAGTCGACTATTGTGCCCAACATGCACGACGCATACAAATTGTTGACTGTCGATGATACCGGCTTCGGAACGTTTATCTGTGGCCCGTCTAAAACGGCTGATATTGAACAAAGTCTGGTCATTGGTGCCCACGGTGCCCGCTCGCTGGTGGTGTATCTATTGCCTTGATAGGATAGAACACTGATTTTTAAGATTGTTAAGATGCTTTTATGATTTTTAGTAAGTATCTTAATAGTTATGAATAGTAACTACCAGCACTCTGACATTACGCAATTAATATTAAAATCTTTTTATAAGGTTTACAACACCCTGGGATATTGTTTTTTAGAAAAGGTTTATGAAAATGCAATGCGTATTGAACTGCGCAAAATAGGGCTAGTCTGCATAGCCCAACAGCCTATTGATGTTTTTTATGATAGCGAGAAAGTTGGTGTATACTATGCAGATTTAATCATTAATAGTTGCGTTATAGTCGAATTAAAAGCTGCTGATGGACTAGCGCCTGAACATGAAGCGCAGCTCACTAATTATCTCAAAGCCACTAATATTGAAGTGGGCCTGCTACTTAATTTTGGTCGTCAACCGCAGCATAAACGCAAAGTTTTTACCAACGATCGAAAAGATCATAACTAATCTTAAAAATCATAAGAATCTGTGTTCTAATTTATTTCCCTTTCAAAATTGTCCCGTAGCGGGGCATGTCTTTAAATAAGTCGAGAGCCGCTTTCATTTCGGGGTCTGTTGAGAACGAGGCTTCTTTAAGCCCTTTTTGCAGATAATAATGACCCGCTATTTCCTGCTCCAGAAGCGTTTTCAGTTCAAGCTTGAACGTGTTCAGATCGGCATCTTTGCTGTGCGACATTTTCGTTTTAAGCGACTTGAGCTGATCCTGAATCTGATCGAAGTATTTTTCTTTCTTAGCCGACGCTTCGAGTGTGCCGAGGTCTTTCTCTACCTGGGTGGTGTAATCATACTCTTTATCGCCCAGCCACTTGGCAAATTCGCTGTATTCAGCATCCGTCAGATGAAACTCGCGGGCGGGCTTGATGCTGGCGTGCTCGTGGCGATACTTCACCGCATAGTCAAAAATCAGGCCTTTGTTGGTTAAGCTGAGCGCTACCGGCGAAGGCGTTTGGGCTTCTACAACCACATCGGGAAGTACACCCCCACCATCATAAACGACCCGACCCGCTTTGGTTTTAAACGCGGTTTTGAGGGAATCCGGAATTTTGCCAACGCTACCATCCGGGTTGCGATGGCTATAGTCAATGGCCTGAATACAACGCCCGCTGGGAATGTAGTACTTAGCCGTGGTGATTTTCAATTTGGTATTAAACGATAACTCGCGGGTGGTCTGAACAAGGCCTTTTCCGTACGTGCGCTGGCCAACCAATACACCCCGGTCGTAATCCTGAATTACTCCGGATACGATCTCGGCCGCTGATGCGCTATGGCTATTTGTCAGTACAACAATCGGCATCTCAAGGTCCAGCGGTGGGTTCATGGCCGTGTAGGTCTTGTTCCACTCCGTCACTTTCCCTTTCGTTGTGACCACCTCCGAATCCTTCGGAATAAAAATATTGGAGATGTCGATGGCCATGTTGAGCAAGCCACCTGGGTTTTCCCGGACATCGAGAATGAGTTTTTTCATGCCCTTGCCCTTCAGCTCCTGAAACGCAGTCCGTACCTCCCGAGAGGCTGTGGCGGTAAAATCCTTAAGATCAATATAGCCAACATCGTCGGAAACCATGCCGTAGTAGGGCACATTCGTCATTTTTACCACATCGCGGATGACACTAAGCTCTACCGGATCTTTTTGCCCATACCGTCGAACGGTCAGTTTCACCGCTGTGTTATTCTGCCCTTTTAGCAGCTTTCCGGGATCGGCGTCTTTGCGAGCTTTCAGGTCCACGCCATCCACTTTGACTACTTCATCGCCAATTTGCAGGCCGGACTTTTCGGCGGGGGTCCCTTCGTATACCATCAAGACAATGCTTTTACCCTGCCGCTGACCAATTAGGGCGCCAATGCCGTTGTAGCGGCCGGTGGTCATGGTCATGTAGTCCTCAATCTCGTCTTCAGCGAAGAAGTTCGTGTAAGGATCGAGGGCTTTCAGCATGGCGTCGATACTGGTTTTGACCATGCGGTTTGGGTTCACCTCATCGACATAATAGAGGTTGAGTTCCTTAAACAGCGTGGCATAAATATCGAGGTTACGGGCTATCTCGAAAAACCGGTCATCGGTCTTGAACGAAAAAAAGCCAATGCCACCCGCCACAAGGGCCGAGGAGGCTAACAGGGTAAGGCGTTTCGAGAAGCGCATAGGAGTAGTACGAGTGAAACCCGCAGTTAGCTAAATACACGGGCCGCATCGGCGACCCATCCGCATTACATTTTCTTTAAAGCTAATTTCATACCTTTTTCTATCTCTTCAAACGAAATTATTTGTTTGGCCGTATAAAGAAAGGCAATGTAGGCGGGTGGGGTTTTTTCTGGCCCCAGTTTATCTTTATTCAGGCGGTAGGCTTCCCGAACCCGACGACGGATCAGGTTGCGGTCAACGGCTCGTTTAAAGATACGTTTGGGAACGGTAATGACAATGGCGGGTGGGGATGTCTCACTGTCCGGATTGGTTTCGGACTGGGGGATATAAAGCATCCGAAACGGAAAAAGGTAGAACGTCCGCACGGAAGTACTACCTTTTTTAAATAATTCACTCAGGATTTTTTTGCTACAAAGCCGTTCAGATTTCGCAAAGGTTTGTGGCATGAATTCGGTTTGAGGGTTCTAGTTTACGGTAGTTCATACGTTTGGTCGTACTGTCAACCATAAACCGAAAACCAAAAACAGATTAAATTTTGAAGCGTTCGCCTTTTTTCTCGTCAGAGACAGTCAACTTGTGGCGGCCTTTGGCGCGACGGCGAGCTAGAACCTGACGGCCATTAGCAGAGGCCATCCGCTCGCGGAAGCCGTGTTTGTTTTTCCGCTTCCGGTTCGATGGTTGGTACGTTCTTTTCATGATATATGTTCCCTAAAACCTTTATTTTTCCAAATGAGTCCGCAAAGATAGGAGAATGCTCCGATTTTACCAAGCCTCAATTCATAAAAACGATTTGATTAGCTGGGAGTTACTTTTGTACGAATCTACTCGCTCTTACCTGTATGCACTATCGCTTGTCTGCCGACTCTCATGCCGCCCATTATATCGCTGTTGATGCCCGATTGACGGATATTACCACACCAACGGTTGACTTACAATTGCCTGCCTGGCGCCCTGGTCGTTATGAATTACAGCAGTTTGCCAAAAATATTCAACGATTTGAGGTGGTTGATGGCGATGGGAACCCCCTGGTTTTTTATAAACTGACTAAAGATCGCTGGCGGGTGCAGACGAACGGTGTCTCTGAATTGGTGGTCCGGTACAATTATTATGCCTTGCTGGCTGCGCCTAATCAGCTAAATGCAGGCAGCAGTTTTATTAGTGATACGCTCCTGTATGTCAACCCGGTAAATCTCTGTTTGTACGCAGAAGGCCGGATCCAGGAACCGTGCACCCTCGAATTAGCCATTCCCGATAGCTGGACAATTGCTTGTGGATTAGCCGAATCCAGCCCGTATCCTACCGGAACCAGACAACTACAGGCTGCGGATTTTTATGAACTGGTCGACTGTCCGCTGATTGCCGCACCGGTGATTCAGCACATTCAGTACGATGTAGATGGGATTCTGTTTCATGTCTGGATTCAGGGTGGTCGCCGAACGGACGGCAATCCTACCTTCGATACCCAGCGCATCATTGACGATTTCAGCCGGTTTTCAGCCAGGCAACTCGAACTTTATGGGGAATTTCCCGAGCGGGAATACCATTTCCTGACGCTCATTTTGCCAGTTCCTCATTATCATGGCGTCGAGCACCGGAATTCGACCATGCTGGTGCTTGGCCCAAATGATGAGGGAGAAGGGCTTTATCAGGATTTACTGGGTGTGTCGTCGCATGAGTTGTTTCATGCCTGGAACATTATCCGTATCCGTCCCACTGAATTGCTTCCGTACGATTTCACGAAGGAAAATTACTTTTCCACCTGCTTTGTCGCTGAGGGCGTAACGACCTATTACGGTGACCTGATGCTTCGGCAGTCGGGCGTTTTTTCGGATGAAGCGTACCTGAAAGAGTTGCAGGTCTTATTCAAACGGCATTTTGAGCACAACGGGCAGGCGTTTCAGTCGCTGACCGAATCGTCCTGGGATTTGTGGCTCGATGGGTACGATAAGGGCGTTCCCGACCGGAAAGTGTCGGTTTATCATAAAGGCGCCATTGCGGCTCTGATTCTGGACTTACACATACGGCAGCTGACCAACCACGCCCGCTCATTAGACGATGTCATGCGACTCATGTGGGAGCGTTTTGGGAAGCCATTCATTGGCTATACGCTGGATGATTACCGCGCTGTGACCGAGTTCGTAGCGGGCGAACCGCTGAATTGGTATTATGATCTCTGCATCTTCGGTAACCAGCCCCTCGAAGCCAAACTGAATGAATACTTAGCCTGGGTAGGTTTACTCATCGGGTATGAAGAGCCTACTTCTGAGCAGCCTGGCGGTATTCGCTTGCTGGAATTAGACGACTTGGAAGGTCGCCAGCAACGGGCGCGCTGGTTTAATGGGACATTTATCAAACCAACGTCAGATGGCCATGTACAGGCTGTCTCTGAAGATAAGCTCGGTAAAAATGTGGTGGCGGAATAATTGAGATGCGATGGCGCAAGGCTCTAACCTTGTGCCATCGAAGCCATTCTCCTAGTATCTACGGACAACTATTTGCTTTAATCAATAAGCCCTTATCTTTTCATGATGTATCGTTCGTCTTTATTTTTCCTTCTCCTGCCAAGCTTACTGCTGGCTCAGCCCAAACCCGAAAAGCCCTGGATGCTTGGTCCATTTCGAAAGGAGAATGCACAGAACCCAATTCTAGAGGCTAAAGCCAATACCGAGTTCTATTGCCCAATTCGAAAGAAGAACGTTCGCTGGGAAGAAAAAGATGTGTACAACCCGGCAGCGGTGGTTCGCAACAATAAAGTGTACATGCTTTACCGGGCGGAGGATACCGTTCGGAGTGTGGGCGGTACGTCACGTTTGGGGCTAGCGGTCAGTTCCGACGGGATTCACTTCAAGCGGATGCCGAAGCCGGTATTCTATCCCAACAACGACGCTATGAAAGTGTATGAATGGGAGGGCGGTTGCGAAGATCCGCGTGTTGTCGAAAGCCCTAATGGTGTGTATATAATGACCTACACATCCTACGACGGCGATAAAGCCCGGCTCTGTGTCGCAACATCGCGCGACCTGATGAACTGGACGAAACAGGGACTTATTTTTGGGGATGTCGATAACGGTAAGTACCGCGATAGCTGGTCAAAATCGGGTGCTATTGTGTGTAAACGAATCGGTAGCCGGCTCGTTGCGCAGAAGATCAATGGAAAATACTGGATGTATTGGGGAGATCAGCCGCAGCTTCGCCTGGCTACTTCCAGCGATTTACTGCACTGGACACCGCTTGAATCCAGCACGGGCCAGCCCACGGTAGCGGCTGAGTCGAGAAAGGGAAAGCACGATGTTCGGTTGATTGAGCCGGGTCCTTTCGCTATGTTAACCGCTAAGGGTATCCTGCTGATTTATAATGGCATGAACGATGCTAAAAATGGCGACAAAACCTTGCCCGAAGGCGCTTACGCTGGGGGCCAACTTCTGTTTGATGCACAGGATCCAACCAAATTGCTTGATCGGTCGGAAACCTATTTTATCAAGCCTGACCAGCCTTATGAGATGGTTGGGCAGGTGAATCAGGTTTGTTTTCTGGAAGGAATGGTTCCTTTTCGGGGTCGCTGGTTCCTCTATTATGGCACCGCCGATTCTAAAATCGGTGTAGCCGTCGCGAAACAGTAGCCTAAACGATGGCGCAAGGCTCCAGCCTTGCGCCATTAAAACACTAAACATATGCACCCAGCACGCTCACAAACCCTGCCGTTTAAAGAATATGTTAAACACGACGCAACGGCGCTGGCTGAACTGGTTCGTGCAGGTGAGGTGTCGCCTGGGGAGCTACTGGAAACGGCCATTGCGCGTGCCGAAGCCGTCAATCCACAACTGAATGCTATCGTTACGCCCTTGTACGACAAAGGAAGAGCGATGGCGAACCAACTGCCGGAGACAGGGCCTTTTCGTGGGGTACCCTTTTTGCTGAAAGATCTGGAGTTTGAATGGGCCGGAACACCGATGAAGTCGGGTTGCGAAGGCTACAAGAACTATATCTCGACAACCGATAGTGAACTCATCAAGCGGTTAAAAGCCGCCGGACTCGTTTTTTTCGGTAAAACCAATACGCCCGAATTTGGCCTGACGCCCTATACCGAATCGAAGTTGTACGGCCCTGCCCGAAATCCGTGGAAAACAACTCACTCACCGGGCGGATCGAGTGGCGGATCGGCGGTGGCGGTGGCATCGGGAATCGTTCCGGCGGCAACGGCTTCCGATGGAGGGGGCTCCATTCGTATTCCAGCGTCCTGTTGCGGCTTGTTTGGCCTGAAACCGTCACGGGGGCGCATTACCCTTGGTCCACGGTATGGCGAGTTATGGAATGGTGCCGTGACGGCTCATGCGCTCACGCGTAGTGTGCGGGATAGCGCCCGCTTGCTGGATGTGGTGGCGGGTGGACCAACGTATCGACCTTTGGCGGGTGACCCGTACGGTATTGCTCCGCCCGTACGCCCGTTTGCCGACGAAGTTGATCGGGAGCCGGGAACTTTGCGAATTGCTTTCTCAACACAGGCGCTCATGCCTTCGCAAACCATCGACCCGGTTTGTATCAAGGCCGTTCAGGAAGCCGCCCGTTTGCTGGAAAGCCTGGGTCATACGCTTGACGAGGTGCCGTTGCCTTATGAAAAGACACTGGTCACGGAGGCCTTTTTCCTGAATGTGCTAAGCGAAACGGCCGCTACCCTTCGGGAGTTGGGTAATTACCTGGGCAGACCTGTTCGGCGTGACGATGTGGAACTAAATACGTGGGCGCAGGCCCGGCTGGCCGAAGGTTTCTCGGCGGCTGATGCCGCTTACCAGAAACGTCGCTGGAACACGCTCAATCGGAGTATGGGACAATTGCACGAGACGTACGATCTGTTCCTGACGCCAACGCTGCCCCGTCCGCCTATTGCTATTGGAACGTTTCAGAACACAGAATCAGAAAAGCGCTTGCTCAAACTGGTGGATTCGCTCGGTGGGCTGAAATACATGAAAGGCAGCAAAACAGTGAATGACCTGGCCGAACGCTCGCTGGGCTACATATCCTTTGCGGTTATCACCAACATGACCGGACAACCATCCATGTCAGTGCCGCTTTATTGGTCGAATGAAGGCGATTCGGCAGGTTTGCCGATTGGGGTTATGTTTGCCGCCCGGCCGGGTGATGAAGCCACCCTGCTTCGATTGGCCGGACAGTTGGAACAGGAACGCCCCTGGTTCAATAAAACGGCGGTTTTATAGGGTTGATGAGCTGCTTTTTAAACGACGTCAATCTTGATCAAGCCTCGAATCACGGCATTCAGAAACGCCTTTACTTCTGCTTTTAGTTGGCTTAGCTGCATAATTACATCATTACGTTTGATCGTTCCATGTCTTTCGGGGTTATAAAGTCTATGCTATTACTGCTAAAGGCTACTATGCAGCTAATTACGCGCTTACCTTCATCAGCTATTCACTATAGTCCAGTTCTTTACCAAAGGTTTCTTCCATTGTTGCCAATGACCAGTAGCCAATGGCGAAGCAAAAAAATGTGACAACGGCGCCTGCTTCCAGGACGCCAAGGCTTGGTTTCATTGCCTGAAAAGCCGGAATCGTTAGTAAGGTCGTAGCCCGCACGTTGTTGGCAACGGATGTCGTCGCTGTAGCCCGAAGGTTCGTTCCGAAGCTTTCGGCCGTAATGGTCAGGAACATAGCGATATAGCCAATGCCAAAGCCCATGGCGACACAAATGGCGTAAAAAGCACCGGATGAGTTAATGCCGCCAAACAAATAAATAACGACAAATACGAACGTCAGGCTCATCATCAGGCCAATGGCTTTCCGACGGGATTGTAGGTACTGACTAAGCAATCCACTCGTTAAGTCGCCAACAACGGTGCCTACATACGTGAACATTACGCAGCGACCGGGTTGTATAGCTTCGGTAATGCCCAGTGCTTTACCAAATTCATTGCCAAAGGTGGCCAAAATGCCAATGACGAGATACGTGGGCAGGGCAAGGCCCATGCACCGCAGATAACGCAGAAGCCGCTCACCTCCCTGGAACAGCGCCCAGAAATTACCTCTCACCACGCCCGTTTGCTGTACCCGTTTGAACATTCCCGATTCAAACACACTCACCCTCAAAATCAGCAAGCCCAGTCCCAGGCTACCGCCAATGAAGTACGTTGTCCGCCAATCGAAGAGCGTGACGGTGAAGTAGGCGACTACGGCGCCAAGCAGCCCAACACTTGCCACCAAAGACGAGCCGTAGCCACGCAGATGCGGGGGTAAAATCTCGCTTACCAACGTAATACCGGCCCCTAACTCCCCGGCCAAACCCAGTCCGGCCACAAAGCGAAGAATAGCGTATACCTGCGGATCATGCACCCAGCCACAGGCAATGTTGGCGAGTGAATACGTGATGATGCTGCCGAACAGCACCGACAGACGCCCCCGTTTATCGCCCAGAATCCCCCACAGAATGCCGCCCAGTAACAAACCTGCCTGTTGAAAATTGAGGATCTTTCCACCAGTCAACGAAATGTCTGCTTCCGACAGGCCCAACTCCTTCAGGCTTGGCACCCGCACAATGTTGAACAGGAGCAGATCATATACATCCACAAAGTAACCAAGAGCGGCTACAATGACAGGCAGCGCAAATAACGGACGGAGGGAAACAGGCTGGGTGGGGGAGGTTTGCATAAGCAATGAACGAGAATTGATAACTAGCCGGGTACCGTAAGCGGATGAACCGGATCGATCACAAGCTTTACGAGTGACAATCCGGTCCATCCGCTAAATTGGTATACTTGAAACGTCTTACCAGAGTCGGACGTAGAGAACTGTAATCAGCAGCATGATAATAACCGCTAACGCCGTTGCTGATGGATTCAGACGGAACATGCTCGCGTCAATCGCAAATCCTTTTGGATTGATGCGTGGCCCAACCAGGCTTATAACCACCATCATCAGCACCGTGAAGAAAAATGCCCAGCCCATACAGATCAGGAAGGGGATTTCGTAACCACCGTTGCCATTCGGGTAAGCCGTGTACAGGATCGTTTCATTACCAAACAAAGCGGGTGCGAAGTTATTGAACAGCACCGCCAAGCCAAATCCACCAAGAATACCCGCTACGGCAGCCGATCCCGTGGTGCGTTTCCAGAAGAAACCCAGAATGAACACCGCGAAGATGGCCGGGCTCAGATAACCCGTGTATTTCTGGATAAAGGTGAAACCACCCTCGCGACCAATACCCAGCGCATCCTGCCACGTCAGGGCAATAGAGAGCAGCATCGCTGCGAAAATGGTGATTCGGCCCACCCAAACCAGTTGGGTCTGGCTAGCGTCTTTTTTGATGTACTTCTGATAAATATCGAGGGTGAAAATGGTCGAAATCGAGTTGGCTTTACCTGCCAGCGATGCGACGATAGCCGCTGTCAGAGCAGCCATCGAGAGACCTTTCAGGCCATTGGGCAGGAAGGAAAGAATGGCCGAATAAGCATTGTCGGCAAGGAGTTTGCCGCCGGGTGCCATTTCATTTTGCAGGCTTCCGTTCTTATACAGCACGTAAGCGGCAATGCCTGGCAGCATCACGATCAGCGGCATAAAAATTTTCAGCAGGGCTGCAAAGAGAATACCCGTACGAGCCGTTTTCAAATCCGCACCGAGCGCCCGTTGGGTAATATACTGGTTACAGCCCCAGTAATTCAGGTTTACAATCCAGATACCCGCAAAGTACATTGCGAGGCCGGGCAGCGTCAGGTATTTGTTGATGTCTACCTGCGATGTATTGGGACCTGGTTTTTCGAAAATCATGTGGAAGTGATCGTCCGCATCGCCCATCATGGCCGAGAAACCCGCAAGCACATCGTTGCCCAGGCCAAACTTCTGACTCACCAGCGTCAGCGCAATGTAAGACGTTACCAGCCCGCCAATGATGAGAACGGCCACCTGAATAACGTCGGTATACCCAATGACTTTCATACCCCCCAGCGTAATGACGATAGCGAAGATACTCAGGCCAATAACAATCGGGTGAAACGATTCGCCCCCAACTAAGGTGCTGATGGCCAATGCGCCCAGGAAAAGAATAGAGGTTAAATTAACGAACACGTAGAGGAACAGCCAGAAAATGGCCATAATCAGACTCACCGTTTCGTTGTACCGCGTTTTCAGAAACTGCGGCATGGTATAAATGTGGTTCTTGAGATAAATCGGCATGAACCAGACCGCCACAATAATTAGTGCAATAGCCGCAAACCACTCATATACCGCCACGGCCACTCCGAAGGTGAAGCCGTTCCCCGACATGCCAATGAACTGTTCAGCCGAAATGTTGGAGGCAATCATTGAAGCTCCGATAGCCCACCAGGTTAACGACCCTTCGGCCAGAAAAAAATCTTTGGTGTCAAGCTTTGTTGTTTGTTTTCGTTTGTAAATCCAGTAGCCGTAGGAGGAGACACCAATGAAATACAGGAGGAAAATAATGTAGTCTATTTGTTTGAGTTGGTTCATTTCAGCACGTATAGAATTAGTTTTGGATTCAGCCTGTAAAAAAGCAATTAATTCTCCAAATAGGCTTACTGTTGGATAAAATCATTTGCAGATTTATAGAACCAGTACCAGGGGACAACAGGCATTCAGCCAGAATCGGGCGACTTTTCCCGTCGCCCGTTAGCCCAAAACCATCTCGCAGTCAGTATCAGCTATAGCAAAAAGGCACGGAAGCAATTCCGTGCCTTTTTGCTATAGTATGTAAGGAGGAAGCGCTTATTTTATGGCAATAAGCCGTGTGGGTTGTATAGCCTCTACGGCAGGTGTAATGAGTTTAAACGAGAATTCTTCCTTTTGAGTCCCTGCCGTTATACGAAAGGTGTAGTTCCCATCGGTAAGTGCGCCCATGTCGAATTGTTGCCGGTAAGCATTTAGCTTACTATTTTTTCCACACAGAACTTCCTGAAACAGGGTCTCGCCCTTTTCGCTGATCAGCGTCAGATTGATTTTGTTCTCCGCTTTGTATTTCTCCAGGCATAACCAGAGCTTGTTGGCATTGGCTGCCGGGAACATGGCGGCTGAGAATACTTTGTTTTGTGATTTGTGATCATCGGCCAGAACAGGCGATGAAACAGAGACGGTTAGGGCTACAAATAGGGCGCTAGCGAGTAATTTGATGGACGTTTTCATGGGATTGATAAGATTAAATGGAAACCTTTAGCTGTCAACCCAATGATGTCGGTAGGCTCGTCAAACGCCGTTGTTCTGGAGCAACGGTTTAGAAAAATGATGAGCGGTTCATGGTCATTCTACGAAATCCAAATCCCTGCCGAATGTTTCCTCCATGCGGCTGAGCGACCAGAAAGACAGGCCATACACCACAACACCCAGTAATCCGGCCGCCACTAAAGCGCCCATTGACGGCTTTAGAAATTGAAACAAAAGGGTCATTGGAATGAGGGTGCCCCGGACAACGCTCGGCACTGATGTGGTAGCCGTATTGCGGAGGTTGGTGCCATACAGCTCAGCAACCATTGTCAGAAACATAGCAATATAGCCCGTACAGAAACCAGCCAGTAAGCAAACCGTGTATAGTCCGCTCGCTGTCCTGATGCCGCCAAACAAATAAATGCCACTCAATAAGGCGCTCATAATCAACAACCCCGTAATGGCTTTCAGGCGTGATTGCAGCCAGTGGCTTATGGGCCCTGACAGCAGATCGCCACCCGCTAAGCCAACATAAATCATCATGACGCAACGACCCGGCTTTACAACCTCCTCAATGCCCAGCGCCTGACCAAATTCATTGGCAAACGTGGCCAGAATGCCGACTATGAACCAGGTTGGAACGCCCACGGATACGCACCGGATGTATTTGATAAATTGTGGCCAACTACTGAAGAAATAAAGAAAATTACCACGGCTGACTTCTTTGTGGTCGGTCTTCATGCGGTTAAAAACGCCGGATTCGAACACACTTACCCGCAGCAGCAACAAGGCAATGCCCATGCCACCGCCCACCCAGAATGCCGTTCGCCAGTTAAAATACTCAACCGTCAGATACGCTACACCCGCGCCCAGATACCCAATGCCCGCTACCATCGACGAGCCATAGCTTCGGATGGCTTTCGGGAGTATTTCCGATACGAGCACCATAGCCGCGCCTATTTCGCCGGACAGCCCAATACCCGCGACGAACCGCAATAAGGCATACACATTGACATCCTGCACAAAGCCACAAGCAATGTTTGTGACTGAATAGGTAATGATACTGCCAAACAGGACCGACATTCGGCCGCGCTTGTCACCCAGAGCACCCCACAAAAAGCCACCTACCACCAGACCCGCCTGCTGGCAATTCAGGATAAACGTACCCGCTTGCGAAACTTCCGCTTCCGACAGCCCCAGCGATTGCAGACTTGGCACCCGAACGATGCTGAAAATCAGCATGTCATAAACGTCGACAAAGAAGCCCAGCGCCGAAACAATGACAGGCAAGGCAAACAACGGGCGGAACGAAACGTGGGGAGGAGAAAGAGTTTGCATTTATCAACCAGGATTTACAGGATTAGGTACTATTCTTCCAGATAGTTTAAATCCTTGCCGTGGGTTTCAGGAATGGTCAAGATTGAGTAAAAGCCGATGATGAAACAGATCAGACCAACAACGGCTCCGGCATTGATTACCGCCAGCGACGGTTTGAGGTACTGGTAGGTTAGCGTCATCGGAATCACCAGACCACGTACCATGTTCGGCACGGTGGTGGCCGCTGTAGCGCGCAGGTTGGTGCCAAACTGCTCGGCCCCGATCGTGACAAACATGGCCCAGTAGCCAATGCCAAACCCCATGGCCAGACAAAGACCATACAATACGGTAGACGACTTAATGCCTGTATATAAATAGATGAGGCTGAATACCAGCGCGATGGCCATGAGCAGGGCAACTCCTTTTTTGCGGGAAGCCATCGCCTGGCTGATAAATCCACTGGCCAGATCGCCGGTGGCCAGCCCAACGTAACACCACATAATGGCGAGTCCTGGCTGAATTTCTTCGGTAATGCCGAACGCCTTGCCAAACTCATTGCTGAAGGTGGCCAGAATGCCGATCACAAACCAGGTTGGTAACCCAATTCCAATGCATTTGAGGTAGCGGCTCAGTCGACTGGCATTGGTAAAAAATGAAAGAAAATCACCCCGATTGACGTGTTTCTGATCGGACACATCTTTGAACATACCTGATTCAACCACGCCTACCCGCAGCAACAACAGACCAAAGCCCAGGCCACCGCCCACAAAAAAAGCCGTTTGCCAATCGAATAATTTTACGGTGAAATAAGCGACTACTGCGCCAAAAAGACCAATACCCGCTACCAGCGATGTGCCGATCGCACGTTTTTCTTTAGGTAGCACTTCACTGACGAGCGTGATGCCCGCGCCCAACTCACCAGCCAGCCCGATACCCGCGACGAAACGCATCAGCGCGTAGTACATAGCCGGGTCCATAAAGGTAACGTGTTTGACAAAGCCGCAGGCGATGTTGGCAACCGAGTAGGTAATGATACTACCGAACAACACCGAAAGACGCCCACGTTTGTCGCCAATAACGCCCCATAAAATCCCACCGAGCAGCAGCCCACCCATCTGCCAGTTGATGATGCTAGCCCCAACGGTCGAGATTTGGTCGGGGGTAAGGCCAAGGTCTTTCAGACTGGGCACCCGAACGATCCCAAAAAGAAGCAGATCATAAATATCGACGAAGTAACCCAGGGCGGCTACAATGACGGGCAGGCCAAAGTACCCAACGGTGGGAGGATGTGGTTTAGGCGAAACAGCAGGAATAGCCATACGGCAAAAAGCAGAAGTTAAAAGGCGAAACAGTTCTGCAAGTATACGAAATGACCAAAGAAGATTGTGTAGAAATGCCTTCAGGAAATCGAAATCCGGCTGTAAATGCCAAAGGCCGCTTAAGTTATAACGGTTTACACCGGTTTGCCCATACCGATTCTGACGAAATGGGGTATCTAGATCGTATTGACAAGCGTTGCTGAGCGACTAATCAGGAAGCCGCGGACTCAATGGCGGCTCCGGTTCGGGCTCGGTCGTTTGCACGGCGAGTGGCGATGGCCGAGGGGTAGGCAGGGGTTTGGGAAGCGTCTCGTAGCTGGTGTGCGCTGTGCCTAACCACCAAACTTTCAGGGCTACCCGCGCAAAAATCAACGTCTGCTGAATAACAAACATGATCAGGATAGTAGGCCAGTTGCTCATTAGAATCAAGTCATCGAGCAGAAAATAGATGCCGAACAGGCCCGTTCCTACTAAAATCGTTAGCCAGTAGAGGCCATACGTTCGGGTCAGGTTTTTTAGAACCAGGCGCCCGGCCTGCCCGAAAGCGCGGAAGGCGTTGTGCTCATCTTCCCGAAACATGATCACTTTTGCGTAGTCGCCAATGCACAGAAACAGGGTAGCTGTGAGGGCGAAGAGCGCAAAGAAGCCCGCGCCAATCCAGAACAGGCCACGTTCGGTAAAGCTATCGTTGACCGCGACACTGACCAATGAGCCAATGACCAGCCACAGCCCAGCCCCAATCACGACAAAGAGCATTGTGACGCCAAAAAGGCGCAAAAACCGACCTACATAATGCGCACATCCCTGCCAGAACAGCCCACTGCTAAATAAATTGTACGGTTGAGAAAAGCGCAGGAGGATGCCACCTGCGAAAAATAGACTCAGAAATACATAGAGACTGCCCAGCCAGCGACCTACACTCATAAGCGGGGAAATGGTGCGTTCGCTCCGGTGCATGAAGTCCGAGTAGATCGTGTAATCGAAGCCCTTCAACAGATTCATGAAGGCTAGTGAATTCTGGTCTTCTACCTTAAGGGTATTGTAAAACGGGAAAGCAACCAGCAACCCCATCACTAGCGTGATGCCGTAAATCAGCCATAGTAGCCGAAACGAACGTCGTGTTTGTTGAAGGGATGTGCGTAGTGCGTTCACGTTTCTAGAAGTTAGCCTGCTCGTCTTTATTCGTAGACAGCGGATGTTCGGTCCTGATTTTTTCCTGCAATTTCAGAAAGCCATCAATCAGCGCTTCCGGTCGGGGTGGGCACCCCGGTACGTATACATCGACTGGAATGATTCGATCTACGCCTTTTACGACATGGTACCCGTGCTGCCAGTAGGGGCCGCCACAGTTAGAACAGGAGCCCATGGAAATAACATACCGAGGCTCGGCCATTTGTTCATAGAGCCGTCGGATACGGTCGGCCATCTTGTAGGTTACCGTGCCAGACACAATCATAATGTCGGACTGCCTGGGAGAAGGGCGCGGAAAAATACCAAACCGTTCGAGGTCGTAACTGGCGGCAAAAGCCTGCATCATTTCGATAGCGCAGCAGGCCAGTCCAAAGCTCATTGGCCACATTGATTTCTCACGCGACCAGTTGAGTAGGTCTTCTGAATGCATCAGAATAACGCTGGCTTCGCCGGTTTTGTCGGTTGTCTGAGGGGGCATACTTGGGCAAACGATGAATAAGTTCTTGTCGATTCTGTTAGCTCTAACGCTTCCGCAAATACGATCCTGACTGGTGCGTAGCGCGTCAGCGTTTGTAGCGTTCGTTTACCTGCTGATACAGTTGAGCTGGTACTTTAGTTTCCACCGATGGGATCTTGGGTTGCGGTTTTACCCAGTCAAGGTAACCTTTTGCCCACACATAGGCAAGGCCTAAGGCCAGGATAGCAACAAACAGAAAAACTTCAGTAAGCGCAAACCAACCCCACAAACCACCTGTCTCAGCAATGAGCCGTTCCTGGCCAAATACTGTAGCCCAGGGAAACAGAAAAACCAGCTCGACATCGAAAAGAACAAAAACCAGAGCCACAATGTAAAACCGTATGTTAAACTGCACGTTAGCATTGCCGACAGGCTCTTCGCCCGATTCGTAGGTGCTGTTTTTCTCGATGTTTGGCTTATCAGGGCGCAGCATACGCGCCACAAACAGAACGACGGCAATAAAGGCGAAGGCCGCCAGAATAAACAGAAGAATAATGCCGAAGTCAGAAAGCATGCGGGGGCGTTTGACGGTTTGTGGTTTGTCGTTTACGGTTTAGGGGGGCCATTATCACGGCAAGCTTTTCCGTGATTTGTGCAGTTGGCGTTCCCGTTCCGTGGTTCGTGTCCTCACGGACCACTTTTGCATCAGCCAGGTTTGCTTATCAGAAGTAGCATTCGTAAGGATCGAAACGCCCTCAAACTGACCTACTTTTTCTTTTTCTTAGGGAAAATGTTATAAACGAGACTCACCTGTAAGTTCCGGTTGTAATAAGAAGCTGTTGCTTCATTGGAGACATTGGTGAACCCGTATACGTAGCGAATGTGCAGGCTGAATTTGCTCAGCATATCCAGAAAATCATAATGAACACCCAACACGGCACCCAGATCGTTTTGAGCTCCAGGCCCGTTCGTTGAGCCCGAATTGAGCGCATAACTAAACTCTGGACCTGCCTGTATGGTTAGGCCCTCGGTTGGAATATACCCAAGCAGAATAGGGGCGCTCACATAATAATAGGAATGACTTGAGGTTGACCGCCCGCCGACCTGTTCCTGCTGAAACGTGCCGCCTTTAACTGCCAGAAGCACTTCGGGCTGCAGCACCAACCGGTTATACCGATATCGATACATAACACCGAGGTTAGGCTCTAACGCTCGCTTGGGAATGTTGACAGTCGTTCCCGAGATAGACACCTGAGTGAATGAAGCCCCTAACTTTACTCCAAAATGGCCGCCAATCGGTTTGTCACTTTGTGCCCGGATGAGCAGGGGAGATGTCATTAAAAAAAAGAAAAATAGTAAGCGAGATGTATACATGCAGGACTGTTGACAGGCGAGTCGCCTTCAATAACAAGTTTTTATCTGAAACGGCGGCCCGCCCGAAACGTCGGACCGCCGTAAAATTGGTGAAAAAAGTTAAGAAATCGTTGTAGACCCTTGGTGTGCGGCTGCGTTGACAGGCTAATTGAGCCGGGGGTCGACGGGATAATGGGCAATGGCTTTGTATTCACCTCCCTTGCGTTTCAACACTTCGCGCCAGAATTCGGATGTTGGCGTATCGAACAGAAAATCAGCTTTTGTGCGGCTTATAATCCAGGCTTTTTGCACTAATTCGCTATTGAGCTGACCTTCGTTCCAGCCCGAATAGCCGATAAAGAAACGGATATCCCGCTCGGTGAGGGTACCCAGGTTGACCGCCTGTTTAATTTGTTCAAAATCGCCACTCCAGTATAAATCATCAACGACACGAATCGAACCGTCGATTAAATCGGGCCGGCGATGAATGAAATGAAGCGTGTTTTGCTGAACAGGACCACCGACAAACAGCGGTAAATCCGTATGAATATCGTCAATAACATCGCCCAGGTGAATATCGGTCTGCTGATTCAGTACCAGGCCAAATGTGCCAACTGCATTATGTTCGCAAATCAGGACAACACTACGTTCAAAATTATTGTCGCCCATGTAGGGTTCGGCAATCAACAGATCGCCATTCTTAACAGGTTGCGGAGACGTATCCATGAGTCATAAAGCAGTTAACGATTGATACTACAAAACGCCTTTCCTAGGGATGATATTGGTTAAGAACTGTTAAATACGCTGGTTAACCCGTTAATAATACGGTATTAGCTGAGTTTGCGATAAAAAATTATCGACAGGGCTTGGCGCAGCGCTCTACCAACGCATTCCTTTTGATTTGTTGGGCTAAAGCTCCATAAAACAAAAAAGTCGAAAGTCTGGATGCGTATAGTTAAGCTGGTATTCGCCAACTTTGTCTACTCAAGAAAACTAAACTGAATCTATGCACCACCAGATTCACGACCGGCGGGGGTTTCTCCGGAAAAGTGCTTTGGCTACGCTCACAACGTTGGTTGGCTCTCACATCGTTTTTGCCGACCGGATACCGCCTTTTTACACACCGCTGGGGTTCGACTACGACCCGCTGAAGGAAAAAAGCCCCGATATGAAAGTGCTGGGTGATAAGCCCTGGAATGTGGAATCACCCATTCATTTGCTGGACGACGCGGTTACGCCTGTCGAAAAAATGTTTATACGCAACAACGGCCTGATTCCCACCGAACCCATTAACCCTGAAACCTGGACGTTGACCATAAAAGGGGAGTCGGTAAAAACGACAAAAACATACACGCTCAACGACCTTAAGAAACGATTCAAGCCCTACACCTATCAGCTTGTGCTTGAATGCGGGGGCAACGGCCGCTCGGGATTCGAGCCGCAAACGACAGGTAACCCCTGGGGTCAGGGGGCTGTTAGCTGCGCAGAATGGACTGGTGTTCGGCTGAAGGATATTCTGGACGATGTGGGGCTGAAAGATGATGCCGTTTACATTGGTTATTATGGCAAAGATCCGCATCTGAGTCAGGACCCCACCAAAGTGGCGATCTCACGGGGCGTACCGATGAAAAAAGCCCTCGAAAACGAAACCCTCATTGCCTGGGCGTTGAACGGCAAGGATATTCCGCTGGCGCACGGCTACCCACTTCGGTTAGTGATTGGGGGCTGGCCAGCGTCGGTATCGGGCAAATGGCTGCACACGATTGCTGTGCGGGACAAAATTCACGATGGGGCCAAAATGGAAGGGCACAGTTATAGAATGCCCATTCGGCCTGTACAACCGGGCGAGAAAATTCCAGAGACGCCCGAGAACTTCCGCATCATTGAGTCGATGCCGGTTAAGTCGCTGATCACGTATCCCAAAACGGGCGCAATGGTCGATTTGAAGAAGCCCCTCGCTTTACGGGGACATGCCTGGGCGGGCGATCGAACGGTGAGTGCCGTGGAGACATCCATCGATTATGGCGCTACCTGGCAAAAAAGTAAACTCCAGGCACCCAGGAATCGACTTGCCTGGCAGCACTGGTCAACCGAACTGACGTTTCCCCAGCCGGGTTATTACGAAGTGTGGGTACGGGCTACGGATAGTAGTGGTGTTGCACAGCCGGTAGTTATTCCGCAATGGAATCCTGGTGGTTACCTCAACAATGCCTGCCATCGAATTGCCGTGAAAGCAAGCTAGCTCGTCTGCTCAAGGGTAGCCTGTGAGCTTATAGACTAATGAACAACCTATAACACCATGAAGCATGTAACCGCTTTTTTTCTGATAGGCGTCCTGGTCATAAGCCTGGCCAGTTTTCGAAACGTTTCCATTCGCCAGAAGCCATTGGGTACCAGCTCAGTAATGTCGGCTGCCGATACGGTAAAAATTGATGCTGAATCGGGAATGATTAATGACCCTAACCTGATGATGGTCAAAGCGCAGTGTACGGCCTGCCATTCATCCAAGCTTATTTTGCAGCATCGCTTTACACGGGCGGGCTGGCAGGAACGTATTCGCTGGATGCAGAAATACCATAAACTCTGGGATCTGGGCGAGTCCGAAAAAGTGGTCCTGGATTATCTCGAAAAATATTATGGGCCCGAAAATGCAGCAAATATCAATACCTTCCGGCGTCAGCCATTGAAAGATGTTCAATGGTACAGATTGCCTCAATAGCTTATTCCAACTGATCCTCTGGGTCGGCTACGACTATTTTACTTATGCTTAGTGAACCTATTCAGGCTGTAGCGGCTCGAACTGAAAAGCGCGTTTGTGAAGTCGCCTGGTTCGATGATTTATGCGGGGGCGATACGGCCTTTCTGGGTACACTTGATCCCGACCGACGCAGTAACTATGCCCATTGTGCCGATATAATGAAAACGGCCGACCGCCTGGGCTTCGAGAATATTCTGTTGCCGACCTCCTACATTGTGGGGCAGGAGGTCATTCCGTTTGCGGGGGCTATGGCTCCTCAGGTGGCCAATATTTCGATGCTGGCCGCCATTCGTACCGGCGAAATTCATCCGCCTATGCTGGCTCGCCACATTGCTACGCTCGACCATTTGTTGCAAGGCCGATTAACGATAAATATCATCAACTCCGACTTGCCGGGACTGAAAGAAGATCCTGCGTTTCGGTATAAACGCTGCGAGGAAGTAATCGACATCCTGAAACAGGCCTGGACCCAGGACCGGATTGAGTTTGACGGGGAAGTTTACGGGAAAATCAGTATGAAAACGGACCCCGTCAAACCCTACCAGCAAAACGGGGGGCCACTCCTGTATTTCGGGGGTATTTCGCCCGGCTCAAAGGAGGTCTGCGCGAAACACTGCGACGTATTCTTGATGTGGCCCGAACCCGAAGACAACATCTACGCAACCATGCAGGACATGAGCGAACGAGCTGCCCGGCATGGTCGAACCATTGATTTTGGGCTGCGGATTCATGTCATTGTGCGCGAAACGGAAGAGGAGGCTAAGGCCTACACGAAAACCCTGATGTCGAAGTTCGACGCGAGCGTGGGTGAACAACTCAAAAGCCGGGCGCAGGATTCACAGTCGGCGGGTGTTCTTCGGCAGAATGAGCTGCGGTCGCAGGCCGACCCTGACGATTTTATTGAACCGATGCTCTGGATGGGTATTGGTCGGGCCCGGTCGGGCTGTGGCGGTGCTTTAGTAGGTACACCGGCGCAAATCATCGACAAGTTGAACCGGTATATGGACATGGGCATTCGGGCGTTTATTCTGTCGGGTTACCCGCTTATTGAGGAGTGTGAACTGTTCGGTAAGCATGTATTGCCGCATTTGCCAAACGTCAAATTATCCGTGGAGCAGGGGAGAACCCCCGCGACCACGCCCGTTACTCCCCTGACAACCGGTGACTTACGGGTATGAGACCACGCTCGTGTTATGACGAGTTGACCGAACGATACGTGTTAGCATGCTTCAATCCCTGAGTACCCTCGATCTGGTCGTGGTTGTGTTGCTGTTGCTGTTTTTGGTGACGGCCAGTATGTATTCCAGCTTTAAGAAGAAGAGCTCGGAGGAGTACTTCATGGCTGGCCGCTCGCTGAAATGGTATTCCGTAGCCGGGTCTATATTCGGCACCAATATTCATGCCCAGCAAATAATTGGTATGATGGGGATCGGTTATTCAATCGGTTTTGTCCAGAGCCACTACGAAGTTTGGGCTGTACCAGCTATTCTGGTCCTGGTTTATTTATTCATTCCCATCTACCGAAAGCGGCAGTTTTTCACCCTTTCGCAGTTCCTCGAAAATCGCTACAGCAGCCAGACCCGCCTGGTGTATACCGTGCTGATGATTGCGTTCATTATGATCCAGCTGATCGGTGGGTTTTATATTGGTAGCCGGACGCTGGGTATTCTGTTTCAGGGCACAAGCTGGGAGCTAACTTACCTTCAGGGCATTCTGGTGATTGCTACGGTTACTATCCTCTTTACAGTATTTGGCGGTATGGAGTCCGTCGTTATCGCTGATAATATCCTCACCGTTGTGATGATTATCTCGGTGCTGTTGATGGGGACGTTAACGTACAGGCAGCCCGAAATCGGCGGTCTCTCGGGGTTGCTTGCCCTAGATCATGCCGAAGCGAACAAGATGCACCTCTATCTGCCCGCTAACCATCCGAAGCTACCCTGGCTGGGCATCTTTACAGGGCTGACGATCCTCAATTTTTTCTATTGGACAACCAACCAGTACCAGGTGCAGCGGGTGCTGGCCGCTCAGACGGAACGCGATGCCAAGTTAGGTTCGATAGCTGCCGGTTTTCTGAAGCTGATTATTCCTTTCTTTTCGATCGGAGCGGGTACGGCCGCCTTTTATCTGTTCAGGAGCCGGTTTGGCGAAAACGTAATCAAGCCCGATGATACGTTCCTGACGCTCCTAAGAACCGTTGTGCCGATGGGCTATGGCTTTGTGGGGCTAATTCTGGCTGGGCTGATGTGCGCGATTTTTTCGGCCATCTATTCCATGATGAACTCCGTGTCGACCATGCTGGCCTACGATGTGTACCGCAAGTACATGAAACCCAATGCCTCCGATAAATCAACGGTTCGGTTTGGGCAACTGGGTGTTTTTGTCATGTGCGTCATTGCAACGGGGCTGGCGTATACGACCTTCGATCCAACGTCGTCGGATAACTTTTTTCTGATTCTGGCAAACCAAACCTCGTATCTAAAACCTGGTCTGGTCGTTGTCTTTTTCTGGGGCGTACTCTGGCGAAAAACCAACCCAAAGGCCGCCGTTATTGTCCTGATGAGTTCGCCGTTTATTGGCTTTGGCTGCGATTGGTTATACGATCATGTGCTGGTCAACTCAGCCTGGGTGCGGGAAACCTTCGGTCTGACCCTCAATTTCCTATATCGGGTTTTCCTGATTTTTGTGATTGGTTCGGTTCTGATTGCACTGCTCAGCGTTTATTTTAACCGCCGGACCGGCCAGGTAAAAGACCATGATATGACGGTCTCGGTAAATGGAATTGGCAGCGCCTTGCTGCGTTTCTTTCTGCTTCAATTGCCCCCAGTCTGTTTGGTGTTCATGCACGTCATTACGCCCCAGCAGGGAGCCATTCCGGCCGCTTTGCTGACCTTTGCGCTGTTTTGGTGGTACATGAAACGGGAGAAAGAGCGGATTGCTTTCTATCAGTCCGATATTTTCTACGCCGGTTTACTGACAAGCGACATGATCTGGATCATGTATTATTTTGCCTGATCCTGAAAGGTCAGCCCTACTTTTTTGCCAGAAATGCGTTCCAGTAACGGACGCAGCATCTGATTGGCGTTCTGCCGGGTTTGGTTCAGAATGCCGCCAGTCAAGGCCGATTGTTTGACCTGATGCTCAGCCTTGCGGTAGGCATCGCTTACCAACTGCGATTCGTTCAGGAATGAGAAGTGAGTGTCATACACCCTCGATCGGTCATGGTTGATTTTCCAACCACAGAGTTCCGGTTTAGGTAACTGAACCGTAATCGAATCATCGGTGGTCGTAATGTTTTCCAGCTTAATTTGGGTAAGATCAAGGCAACCCGTGGCTTCTCCTTCCACAATTAAAACGGCGTTTGCATTGGGCAAAAACGTGTTGACCTGTTCGTGTTCAACAATGTCTTTGAACGTGTAGCGCACCAGTTCCAGTTTACCCAGCGCCTTAATTTCTTTCAGGACAATACTTTGCGTTGTGTTGTCACCCCGCCGGAAACGGCTCAGCATTATATTCCCGCGTATTTGCTCCCAAATGGCAATCAGGCCAGCTACGAGCACGGCAATGAGGAACAGGCGGAACAACGTATTGATGAGTGGGGACATAATCGAGTGGTGAACCGGTAAGCGTGTAGGGATTTACTTAAGCTCTATAAAACGTAAAACTCCCGAACCGATACCGATTCAGGAGTTTTATTAACGGAAAACCGTAGGAATTAATACGTGTGTTTCTGTTCGTCGACTGGTTGCTTTTCCAGGTCGAACAAGTCATTCAGCACATCGATAAGCGTTTCGGCTTCGCCCCGTTTGCAGGCGGCTTTGAGTTGAAGAACGGGTAGTTTGATGATCTTCTGCATGATGCCCCGCGTGATCTTATCTATTTTCTCCGACTCATTGGGGGTAAGATGCTTCATATGGCGGGCAATTTCGTCGCGACGAATCTGCTCCAGCGCATTCTTTAATTTATTGATCGTTGGTGATACGACCATTTCTTTAGACCAGTCGCCGAACTCGGCTACGGCCTGCGTAATGATCGCTTCAACTTTCGGAATAGCCGCCAGACGTTGATTCAGGGCTTCGTCGGCACGGTTACGAATGTGGTCGATGTTGTAAACAAGTACACCCGGAATTTGCTCCACGGCCGCATCGACACTGCGAGGGACAGATAAGTCGATGAAGTATTTAAACGTCAGTACGTTCACGTCGCGGAGAAGGTCGGGCGTAATCAGCGGATCATCGCGCATGATGGACGAAATGATCACGTCGGCCCGACGAATCTCATCGGTTAGGTTCGTGAAGTCAGCAACGCGGAATCCGTATTGGCTGGCCAGCACATCGGCTTTGGCCTGCGTGCGGTTGCACAGGGTGATGTTCGTTAATTTTCGGGCTTCGAGATTTTTACAAACGTCAGTACCAATTTCGCCCAGACCGATAACCAGAACATTCGGGTTTTGCTTCTCGCCGATCAGCTCGTCGATCAACTCAACAGCCGCATAAGAAACCGAAGCGGCTCCGTCGCGGAACGGAGTTTCCTGAGCTACCCGTTTATTGGTAAAGAAAATTGTGTGCATCAGCCGGTGTAAAAATGGCCCGGCCATGTCTAAATCAGCCGACCATTGATACGATTGCTTCACCTGATTAGGGATCTGCATATCGCCAACAACCTGCGAATGCAAACCAACGCATACTTCAAACAGATGCCGGACAGCCTCATCATGAGCTGCGAAAAACTGGAAATAAGGCAAATAGTTATCGGTATCCGTCAGGCCTTTTTCAATAAGCAACAACCGGGCGATATCGGCGTTCAGGTCCTGTTCAAAGGCGTAATAGACCTCCGTACGGTTGCATGTTGAAATAACCAGCAAATCGGTTAACCCAAAAAAGTCTCGCAACCGAAGCATTAGCCGCTTAGCCTCGTCTTCGTTAAGTGCAATTAGTTCACGTACCTGCAGAGGGGCCGTTTTATGCGATAAACTAATTGTTTTGAAGGTGTCTAACATTATGGTAAATCACGCAAATTGGCTTGTAGCCTTGACAAAATTACGGCATTATTGCCGTACATGAACACACCAACGGCAATCGAATTTGCTATTTAGAATTCGTCCAAATAGTTGGCCGGATTCTTTGTTCAATCCTATTCAAATTTGTAACGTAATGGTTCGGCTGGTGGTTCGGTTTTACACAATTAAAGCGCTTTTGCCGTTTATAAAGTAAGGGTAGGGACAGGCGCACTCATCGCTGAAAAAAGCGATCTGTTTAGTGGCCGGATACGCCTACTTTTACGCGACCACACGAGCGGCTTTTAGGCAATGATCCTTTCGATCATTGGTACAAAAAAGCAGCGAAACACTATGCTGAAGTCATTTGATATTTACAATCAGAATAATATTCTGAAAATTATTGTGGCCCTCAATCTACTTCTGGTTGGAACGGGATCCGTACTTTATACAAACCGACTGATCAATAAGCTGGAAGACCGCGAAGAGCAGTACGTGCAGCTTTATGCCAAAAGTATTGCGTATCTGGTCGATTCGAGCCACGTCGATGCCGGTGACCTAACCTTTGTGACAAGTGAGATTCTGGAAGCCAACAGCACGATTCCGGCTATTTATATAGACCCCGATGGTCAGGTAGCCATGAAGCGGAATATAGAAGTTCCGGCTGAGTACACCCCGGAGGAAACAGAGAAATTTCTGCGGCAGAAAACTATTGACATGCGTAAAAAACACCCGCCATTGGTGGTGGAGATGGGAAATGGTGTACGTGGACTCGTCTATTATACCAACTCGAACTTGTTACGGCAACTGACGTATTTTCCCTATGTTTTACTACTGATTCTGGCCGCACTGGGCGTGTTGGCCTATCTGGCCTTTAGTTCGTCGCGACGGGCGGAGCAAAACCGCGTCTGGGTAGGATTAGCGAAAGAAACGGCGCACCAATTAGGCACACCCATGTCGTCGCTTATGGCTTGGATTGAGTATATGCGTTCTGATCCTGACCAGTTTGACGGGTCGATCACAGATGAAATTGAGAAGGATGTTCAGCGATTGGAAACCATCACGGCTCGTTTTTCGAGCATTGGCTCCGTGCCAACTCTGAAAGAGGAGAATGTGAATGACGTTGTTCGGCAGTTTACCGATTACCTGGGAAAGCGGATCTCAACGAAAGTAAAAATGAGTGTTACCAGTCAGTTGCCGCCCAACCAGATGGTACAAATTAATAAGTTATTGTTTGAATGGGTAATTGAAAACATCTGCAAAAATGCCGTTGATGCCATGAAAGGCGTGGGCGAGTTACGGCTAAATATGGTTCCGTTGCCGCATAACGAGGTAGCCATCGACATTACGGACACCGGCAAGGGAATTTCTAAAGCTAATATGCAGAAGGTGTTCTCGCCCGGTTTCAGCACCAAAAAAAGGGGCTGGGGATTGGGCCTGACGCTGGCCAAGCGCATTGTTGAAGAGTACCACAACGGCCGACTCTACGTCAAAAGCTCGGAAGTGGGCAAAGGCACAACGTTTCGAATTATCCTGAATAAAAAGTAAGAAGTAATTTCCGTTAAGTAATCAGGTAGAAACCTTTGACAAAGCTGTGACCATGGCTGTTCAGTTGTCAAAGGCCAGCTTAACAATACATTTTACTAACTGACGTGGATGGCTCTCTTTTTACAAGATTTGAAAGACTCTGAATAAACATTCAGACGGCTTATTCATTGGTCCAGGGAACCGAAATCGTATCGGTTTCGACAGTGTTACTGACGTTGAGCGTACGGTCGCGAATTTCAATTTGGTATTTGGTCGGGAAAAACTTGTAACCAGAACCATACTGATAGATTTGATTGAAGTCGAGCGATCCCTCAATAGCTCCTTTAGGCTTTCCTTTTGTCAAGTCAGGAATAAAAAGCGCGTTGTTGACGGCCAAATTCACTTCTTCGTACACTTTATTTCTCAACCGAAACGTACGGATGCGGTAGCTACCCCAGTTGCCGTTTGTGGCGTATTGGAGCGAATCGGCTCTGGGCAAGGGGATGCTGTTGCCAATGTTACCATCGCCATCTTTAAACCCGATGGTGATCACCACAGAGTCCCGTTTCCCTTTACCAACCCCCTTACTGGCTTCAATTGTATACTTAAAGATCCCTTTGTAATCAATGGCCGGCGTATCGGAGTAGTTTGGCTCGTTGAAGCAAGACGATAAAGTGAGGGCAATGCCCACTACGAAGATATACGGTTGAATTAGTTGCCGTCGCATACTGTTGTATTCCTTGTGCAATAAACGCTTTTGGTATTTTGTCTTTTTTATCAACACTCTCAGCCGAGACCGCTGCACGTCGGCAATCGCTTCGGCAACAAATTCTGACGCTCAACGCTGGTCAGCCTGTCCGCGAGTCATTCGACGCACTGTCTTTGGCCGTTTTCCGCTACCAGGCGGTTCATAACCCGGTTTACGCAGCCTATGTACGTTACCTGAACGTCTCGCCCGAAAACGTTACCAAAGTCAGGCAAATACCGTTCATGCCGATTGGTTTTTTTAAAACGCATACGGTTCTTACAGGTATCGTCACGGACTCAAAACTAGCTCCACCTGATTCAATGCTCACTTTTGCCAGCAGTGGTACTACAGATCGTAGCATTGGACCTGTCGTAACCAGCCGTCATGTGGTACCTGATCCAGCCCTATATGATGCCATTAGCACCCGAATTTTCGAGCAGACGTATGGCCCACTCAGCAATTTCCACATTCTGGCCTTGCTGCCGTCTTATCTTGAACGAAATAACTCCTCGCTCGTGTATATGGTTCAGCGATTTATGGAGCAAACTAATTCAAATCAGTCTGGTTTTTTTCTCCATAATCACACCGAACTGACGGAACGACTCCGGCAACTTTCTCAACAGCCTGACCAAAAACAGATTTTACTCATTGGCGTTACGTTTGGCTTGCTGGACTGGGCCGAGTCGGAGCCAGATTTGTCATTTCTTGGCCAATTTCCCGGCCTGGTTATTATGGAAACCGGTGGCATGAAAGGCCGCCGGAAAGAACTCCTCCGCGAAGAGGTACATGAAATCCTGACCAAGCGATTAGACGTCAAGGCCATACATTCCGAATACGGCATGACCGAGCTACTTTCGCAGGCTTATTCGGCGGGTGAGGGTATTTTCAAACCTAGTTCAACCCTACGTGTCTTGTTGCGTGACATCAACGACCCCTTCTTCATTTATCCGGATGACTCCCGCCAGACCGGCGAGCGTCGCACCGGGTCACGCCAGACCGGCGGCATTAATGTTATTGATCTGGCTAATCTGGATTCGTGTTCATTCATCGAAACCCAGGATTTAGGTCAATACGTTGACGAAGAAGACGGGCTGGTACCAGGTAGTTTCCGGGTCATCGGCCGTTTCGACAATTCCGACGTTAGAGGGTGTAACTTGTTGGTAATAAACTGATTCCTGTAAAAAAAACAGATGGGTGAGCCGTAAGTTTCTGATTGTTTAGTCTTACGGCTTACCCGTTTATTCGTTAGGATCGTTTAGGCGTATAACTTCACATCGTCCAGCATAATTTCGTCTCCGCACATGATGACCAGACGCTCTACAACGTTACGCAATTCGCGTACGTTACCCGACCAGGGCAGCGATTGCAGGAAACTCATGGCGTCGGGTGAAATTTCTTTCACAGGGGAGCCATATTCGGTGGCTATGTCGTGAAGGAATTTATCGGCCAAAAGTGGAATATCACCCCGCCGTTCGGTCAGTGGGGGAACGTGAATCATGATGACACTCAGTCGGTGAAATAAATCTTCCCGAAAATTGCCATTAACGATTTCCTGCCGCAAATCTTTATTGGTGGCCGCAATAACCCGTACGTTGACTTTGATTTCTTTGTCGCCCCCAACGCGCGTAATTTTGCTTTCCTGCAACGCCCGAAGCACTTTCGCCTGTGCTGACAGGCTCATGTCGCCAATTTCGTCCAGAAACAAGGTTCCTCCATCGGCTTGTTCAAACTTACCGACGCGCCGGGCAGCCGCGCCCGTGAAGGCACCCTTTTCATGGCCAAATAATTCACTTTCAATGAGTTCGCTTGGAATGGCAGCGCAGTTCACCTCAACCAATGGCTGGTTTGCCCGGCTGCCTTTTTCATGAATCTGCTTGGCGACCATTTCTTTCCCAGAACCATTGGCACCCGTCACGAGCACCCGTGCTTCAGTAGCGGCAACCCGATTAATCGTATCTTTAACTTTCTTGATTGATTCGGATTCGCCGACAATCTCGTTCAGTTTGTAGATGCGTTTTTTGAGTGTTTTAGTTTCCTGAACCAGTTTTGCCCGGTCAATAGCGTTACGGACAGTAATCAGCAGCCGATTTAAATCGGGTGGCTTGGTGATGAAATCGAAGGCACCACGTTTCGTTGCTTCAACTGCGTTTTCGACATTACCGTAAGCCGAGATCATGATGATCTGCGTACTCTTTTCGGCTTCGCTGACTTTCATGAGCAATTCCAGCCCATTCAGTTTGGGCATTCTGATGTCGCATAAAGCTACATCGTAGCTGGTGCGCATGATCATGTCCAGTCCTTCTTCGCCGTCTTTCGCTTCGTCAACATCGTAGCCTTCATACTCTAAAATATCGCGTAGAGCCGCCCGAATAGGTTTTTCGTCGTCCACGATAATCAGTTTGGCCATACAACTGGAGTAAATTTAAACAATTGGTTTTAAGTAAGTAAAGCTAGCGGTAGTGAATTCGGGCTGTATCCGGTAACGTACTTTGTTAAAGAGTCGTTGATAACCAGATAGTTACAATTAATTCTATAATAAAGTAACGATTCGCTACTACTTAGTATAGCCCGAAAATAGGGGATTTTGCATCGGCATACGTTATACTCGGTCTGAAATTTGCTAAAATCTCCGTTCTTTTTTATAAAGTACGCCCATACTATACACGCAGTCCATTTTTAGACGTATATAAATATGAAGGGATCTAAACTGCAGAAGTTGTAAACATAACTTGTCGGTGGCTGGCCAAGACCAATCGGTTGGTGCTACATCTATTTCCCATAAATAAACTACCAATTCAAGAGTCGGCTTGTGCATAGCCGTTATTTCGTTCTAAATTGAATCCGAATTCAACCGTTTCCTGAAATTAATGGCTGTGCATAGGTTGCTGATTTGCTTAATAATGGTCCTGATGGTTCAGGCGGTTTCGGCTCAATCGCGCCGACGTGCCCAACTGACGGCCCCACAAACGAATGGGCCTGTTCCGGTAGTAGCGGCTCCACAAGCCCGGTTGCTGGAAAGCATGACAATGAATAGTTCATTGATGAACCGGGCTGTTAAATTTTCTATTTACCTTCCCCCCGACTACTATGTGTCTAACCGGCGCTATCCGGTCGTTTATCTGCTGCATGGATATGGAGATAACGAAACAAGCTGGGTTCAATTCGGTGAAGCTGACCGCATTGCTGATACAAACATTAAGGCGGGCGAGTTACCACCCATGATTATCGTTATGCCTAACGGTGGAGCAACCTTTTTTGTAAACGACTACCAGAACAAAGTTCGATACGAAGATATGTTTGTGCAGGAGCTGATTCCGCACATAGACTCGACATTCAGGACCCGAACCCAGCGCGAGTTTCGCGCTATATCTGGTTTGTCGATGGGTGGTTTTGGATCATTAACACTAGCTATGCACCACCCCGACCTGTTTGGCTCATGCGCAGCTCTCAGTGCAGGAATTCGTACGGATGAAGGATTTATGAGCATACCCGACGATCGATACAATCTTGTTTTTGCCCCGGTTTTCAGCGGTCCTGCTAAAGGCGATGAGCGACTGACGGTTGCCTGGAAACGAAATAGCCCTATTACGCTGGCCAAATCGGCACCGGAAGGCGATCTGTCAAAAGTTCGCTGGTACATTGATTGTGGCGACGACGACGCCTTAACCGTAGGTAACTCCGTGCTGCATATGGCCTTGCTCGAGCGTAAAATTCCGCACGAGTATCGGGTTCGTGATGGTGGACACACCTGGACATACTGGCGCACCGGATTGCCCGATGCGCTCCGGTTTATTGCCGCCAGTTTCCACCAGTAGCTTCGGCTAACAATTGTTGTCGCGATTACCGCTTCTGGATGGGCACAACGGCTTCTGTTTCCTCCCAGGCCAGGACCATATCGACTCCGTTGGTTGCTGGACGGAAGGTGATGTAAAACTGTTCGGACATGGGGCTGTGCTTTTGAGAAACGACTGGCACACGCAGAACATCCTTTGTCTGGTCGTAATTAGTGCCCCATTGACCCGTTTCTCCGTTAAAAATGGCAATCCAGCCATTCTGCGAAGGAATGGTCCACAACGAGTATTCGCCTTTATCTAAGGGTTGGCCTGCCACGATCACATTCTGATCGAAGTCAATAACCGTGGCTTCGTTGGCTCCTGTGCGCCAGACCTGACCGTAGGGTACCAAGCCGCCAAATATTTTACGCCCTTTCTTGTAGGGCTGGCAATAATCAACCTTGATTTGCAAGCCGTTCTGGTCAATCTGCGCTATGGCTTCGGGGCTACTGGATTTGGTCCAGCTACGTAGCGTAAAAAAGCCAACCAGGGCTATTGCGGCAATGACACCGAGAATAATAAGGATGCGTTTCATGGCTATTCAGTGATTTGATTCTGACGGATTGCAAGGTATGAAGTTTTTATAACTTGCGAACTTTCGTATAGTTTCCTCCGGGTTAGAATGTCCCTTATCGAGTACCCGCTCATTTATCCAGACTCTCGCAAGGACGAAACCGAGCCGTCTGGCGGTTATGTAAAAATCGCATTAAGCCCGCTGATATCCGTATTGGTACGATTGAGCATAAAATACAATGAGGTGACACGGTCGAACCGCATCACCTCAAGGTAGGGGTCGAGGCTTTCACCCCATCCGCTGCAAAGATAAATATTAATCCAAGTCGCGCTATAGTCCCATAGGGACTGAATGTTTGTAGAAGAGGTGATCTTGAAGTAGGTGTTGGCCGCGTAGCGATCTAACTGGTCATTTGCCTGATCGCTACGCGACCAAACTACTTCTAAGCCAACTCTTCTACCGCACGGGTGGACCCGAAACATTTGATTGCGACCGCCCTCGTATCTCGCGACTTGGGTTAACTGATAACGAAATGTAAACCAGAGGGTGAATCCTACACCGTTTCTTTCTTCAACTTGTCCCGCAACTGAAACAACTCGTCGCGCAGGCGGGCCGCTTCCATAAAGTCGAGGTCTTTGGCGGCACGCTCCATTTTCGATTGGGTTTCGTTGATCATTTTCTCCAGATCACCTTTACCCATGTAGCGCACCACCGGATCGGCAGCAATCCGGATTTCTTCGGGCTCTACGTAGAAATGTTTGGCCTTCGAATCGGCCACTTTGGTTTGACCCATAATGGCCTCACGCGATTTCAGCACCGTTGTCGGTGTAATCCCGTTGTCCATGTTATACTCTAACTGAATGGCCCGGCGTCGGTTGGTTTCATCGATGGCTTTTTCCATCGAACCCGTGATTCGGTCAGCATACATAATCACTTTACCATTCGCGTTTCGGGCTGCACGGCCGATGGTTTGAATCAACGACCGAATGTCACGCAGGAAGCCTTCTTTGTCGGCATCCATAATGGCAACCAGCGATACTTCGGGCAGGTCAAGCCCCTCCCGAAGCAGGTTGACGCCCACGAGCACATCAAAATTACCCAGCCGTAAATCCCGCAGAATCTCGACTCGCTCCAGGGTTTTTACCTCAGAGTGAATATAGCGGGTTTTTATGCCCACCCGGTCCAGGTATTTGGTCAGTTCTTCGGCCATGCGTTTGGTTAGCGTAGTAACCAGAACCCGTTCCCCATTTTTGATGCGGCTGTCGATGGATTCGAGCAGATCGTCGATCTGGTTCAGGCTAGGACGGACTTCAATTTCGGGATCGAGCAAGCCCGTTGGCCGGATGAGCTGTTCGACCACCACGCCTTCGCTTTTCCGAAGTTCATAATCCGATGGTGTTGCCGATACGTAAATGGCCTGGCCGGATAAATCTTCAAATTCCTGGAACGTAAGCGGGCGGTTGTCCATGGCCGAGGGCAGGCGGAAACCATAATCGACGAGGGCGGTTTTCCGGGAGCGGTCGCCCCCCCACATGGCTCGGATTTGCGGAATTGTCGCGTGACTTTCGTCGATCACCATCAGGTAATCATCCGGGAAATAGTCGAGCAGGCAGAAGGGGCGCTGGCCTGGTTTTCGTTTATCAAAATAGCGCGAATAGTTCTCAATACCAGAGCAGTAGCCTAATTCACGCATCATTTCGAGGTCGAACTCCGTTCGTTCGCGTATGCGGGTAGCCTCCTGTTCACGAAACTCCGATTCAAAATAACGTACCTGCGCTACCATGTCATCCTGAATCTGGTACATGGCATCGTTGAGGGTGTCGCGGCCAGTTACGAAAAGATTGGCCGGGAAGATGGTCACAATGCTTTCGGCCGATATTTTTTTGCCCGTGCCGGGATCGATTCGCTGAATGGTTTCGATTTCGTCGCCGAAGAAAATGACACGATAGGCAAAATCGGCGTAGGCGACATAGAGATCGACCGTGTCGCCCTTTACACGGAAGTTGCCCCGTTGAAATTCACCTTCCGTGCGGCTGTACAGGATGCTGACCAACTGGTGTAAAAACTGGTTGCGGCTCATTTGTTGACCGACGCCAATCGTCACCACGTTTCGTTTGAACTCTTCGGGATTGCCCATGCCGTAGATACACGATACCGAAGCTACTACAATGACATCGCGCCGACCACTCATCAGGGCCGAGGTGGCCGCCAGCCGAAGTTTATCAATTTCTTCGTTGATAGCCAGATCTTTTTCGATGTACGTATTGGTAGTAGCAATGAAGGCTTCCGGCTGGTAATAGTCGTAGTAAGAGATAAAATACTCGACCGCATTTTCCGGAAAAAATTGTTTGAATTCACCGTAAAGCTGCGCTGCCAGGGTCTTGTTATGGCTCAATACGAGCGTTGGCCGGTTGGTTCGCGCGATGAGGTTAGCGACCGTAAAGGTCTTTCCGGAACCGGTTACGCCTAAGAGTACCTGTGCTGGTTCGCCCTCGTTTATACCTTTAACCAACTGTTCGATGGCCTTTGGCTGATCGCCGGTTGGTTGAAATTCAGAGGTTAGTTTAAAGTCCATTATTGCCGTTTAGAATCTGGCTAATTTACGGAAATCTGGGGTAGATAACAAGGGCAGTCTGGAAATTAGCCGGCTATTTATGGATAGTCTGAGTTCATAAACCGTCGATGGAAAAAACATCCAGCGTTGTTTTTTGAATGTTTCGAACGCGAGCATAAACGCCTGTTCCATTGCTGCCGCCCTGCGTATCCGTATTGCCCTCGATTGTCTCGATGGTATCACCCGATACCGCCGTAATCAGTCCCGTATGAAACCAGTCGGTTGGCTGGGTTGCTCCATGCGTGTGGGCGCGAAGCAGAAACAGATCGCCTGGCTGAATCTGTTTGGGATTTTTTCGTACGGTCTCACTAGGCATCAGTCGACCATTTTTCTGACCACTCAGGGCCAGCACATCGCAGCTTAATGTACGGGGCATAATGTCGGTAAAATTGCGCCCAAGGTTCGAGGCTGCCTGGTCCAGAATGGATTGGACAAAACCAGCGCACCACTTGAAAAGTGATCCATCAAGCCCATCGCAGTAACTACGTACCCAGGGACCAAGATTTTGTGCATCATTGGTTCGCAACTCTGCTGAGCGCTGTTTCAGATGCGTTTGGGCAAGCGCTACGACGGCTTTGCGTATAGCACCGGTTGGCTGCTTCTGGAAGCTGGTAGCCAGTGGAGTACTTAGTTTATTGAAGAGATCAGGCGATACTACGCCCGTTTGAGGCATTTTTAACAGCGACTGAAAATTTTGCACGGCTCGTTTAGTCGCTGGTCCAAACTCACTATCGAGGCTTGTTGAGAGGGCTGCGTTTGGATAGCGTAAGGCATTGAGGCAGAGCCATTCCTGGACCCGTCGAACATCGGTTCCGGTGCTTCCTTTCTGAATGGTGGACGTAAAGAGTAGCTCATTTTGAAACGCGGTTTTTAGCATGACAGTGAGGAAGTTGGCGGATGTCATGAAAAGAAGCAGGCCAGGATTTCCTACGCATGTCATCCTGGCTCCCGGTTAGGCCTTTCCTGGATCTCAGCCTTGCCAACGCTACCGATAAATGGTGCAAACTAACGGCTGAATGCTTTCCTCCCCGGGTTCGCCTAGGGAGGAAATTCCTTACTGAATAGATGGCAAAGGATCTGCTTCGTTGAGATCCAGTTGATCTAAGTAAGGGTCTAACCGTTTTAGCTGCGTAAATGAGCAGACGCAGGTTAATTTGCCATTTGTGTTATCGTAACAGGCTTCGGCAAAAAAATCATTAAAACTGTAAAGCTGACGAGTTCGACATAAGTCAGAACGTTTGGCCAGGGGAACACCCCAGAGTTTTAAGGCACCCTGTCGGATCAACAAGGGTTGACGGTCGTAGGCTTCTCTTGTTATATTCATGAGAGGATATTGGGAAGGGTTAAGGTCTATTTTCTGAGCGGTACCCAACAATGAATGGGTTATAATAACCATGCCAATTTATAATAGTTCGCGAAAAACTAACTCGGAAAGGCTACAACATGGATTATATAATTGGCCAGAAAGTATGCACATATAGGCTAGCGTGCCAGCAAGTCTAAAAAAACAGCCGCTATCTAATCAGACAGCGGCTGTGTATCTCACCGTAATGTATTTGTAATCGGACGTTTACCTTCTACAGCGAACTTTGTTGAGTAACAGATGGAATAGTGAGGGAATGGTCCTGTTCATGCCGACCGCCTGCTCGGCGTTACCAAGTCAACTTTACCAGCGAAACGCCCTGTCCGGGCAGCGTAAAGGGAATGTGTAAATCGCCATTTTTGACGTTGAGCCAGGCAGGGGAAGTCAGGAGCTGCAATTGCCCGGCCTTTTCCAGCTCGGCAACCTGTTCGGCGGTTGGCGATTTAGGGGAACCCATTTTCTTCCAGACTTCGTAGGAATTACTGAATTGCTGGTCGATGCGATAA
Organism: Spirosoma radiotolerans; assembly: GCF_000974425.1. Classification (NCBI taxonomy): domain Bacteria; kingdom Pseudomonadati; phylum Bacteroidota; class Cytophagia; order Cytophagales; family Cytophagaceae; genus Spirosoma; species Spirosoma radiotolerans. Next base: position 4,929,320 of record NZ_CP010429.1, on the reverse strand, counting down.
TGCTGAACAAGTACCCGTTGGGCGGGAATGCCTTTTAGCCGTACATCCACCGGTGCATTGGGGCCCAATACGTTGTCGTCGTGGTAGTTCCAGACCAGTACTGTAGCGGATTTGCTGTCTTTAGCTGCCAGTGCATTAATATCGCGTTCACCGCGGACACTCTCCTTTTTGATTTTGTTGAAATCATAAGCCAGATCGGTGTTGATCTCCACGCGATTGCCTTGCATCATACCAAACATCCGAAACACATTGAGCACGGGTTTGTCAACACCATTCGTGGCTAAGTCCCGGAATCCCCGAAACCAGGGCTGGTCCTCAAACTCAAACGCCCAGGTTACGGCGCCCAGCAGATTGACCCCGCGCGCCTTGGCCAGATCGTATTTTCGGGCAAAAGCAGCCGCTGTATAGCTGGCGTACATGGTGCCATTACGATAAGCATTTTCCGGGTGCAGGTCTTCCGAACAGGCCGCGCATCCTTCGGGGTCCGACTCGCCGATGATGATCGGCAGATTTTTCAGGGTAGGGTAGGAAGCTACAATTTCGAAGCCTTTATCAATGTCACGAAACTGGGTTCCCATATTCATCTGCACCACTCCGTTTACTAGTTTGGGGGCGCCTTTGGCATGAAAGGTAACAAAATCGAGCGGAGCGCCGGTTTTGCCCGTAACGGCATTCGTACCGCTCACGATATGATCCATGAAGGCCCGAAAAAACTTGGCAGAGCCTTCACCTCCCGGCCCGGTTACTTCGGGACCGCCCATTTTGGCGGTAGGTAGCGCCCGCTTGACGGCGTCAGCCGTATAATCATACAATTTGATATACTCTTCAACCGTGCCTTTCCAGTAGCCGATATTGGGTTCGTTCCAGAGTTCCCAGTACCAGCTTTCTACTTCTTTCTGGCCGTACCGGGCCACCGAGTGTTTGACCCACTGGTAGACCAATTCGCTCCATTTTTTGTAATCTTTTGGCGGGTAAGCCCAGCCGGTGAATATGTTGTTGTACTGGTTACCGGGGCCCCAGTTGTGTTTATAGGGCTCGGGCTTTGTTGAGAGGGCTTCGGGCATGAAGCTGATTTGAGCAATCGGTTTCATGCCTCGCTCAATATACGTGTCGAATATCCTGTCAACGATTGTCCAGTCATAAACAGGGTTGCCGTTCTTATCTTCGGTATAGGCGTTGGTCGAACCCCACTTCAGCGCTGCTTTGCCATCACCCGTAACCAGCAAACTATGCGCCCGGACAAACACCGGAACCTGGCTCAGACTGGCGATTTCAGATAATAGCTTTTTCCCATCCTTCATGTAGGTATAATTCGGCTCGTCGTAGCCAAACCAGGCCCAGATCGGTTTCAGTGGTTCTTTAGTTTTAGTCAGATCAACCCGAATTTCAATGGGTTTAGGTTGGGCTAGGCTGATGCTGCCAGCGATAGATAACCAGCTTAGCAGCAGGAGAGTAACAAAGGGCTTTGCAAAGCTCGGCATACGGATTGATTGAAACATAAACAGTAAGGGTACGGAATAGGAAACTTGTCGAAGCAAACTTACTTAATGAATGGTGGTTATGAAGGCGCTATAGCTGAAGTGAAGCCGGTTTTAGGAATAAACTGTCCAAGTAGACGAATTCTACTCGAATCTATTGCCTGTAAGGCTAGGGAAGGCGTTGTTTAACCCGAGTCTGTGTGTTTATTTGCGCGCTTGCTCAATCAAGAATCATGTCTAACGGCTTTTTAGTATACTTATTTTTTGCGGTTTGTCGTAACTCATCTCTCCGCTAACTAGTTACTAAATGGCTGTTTCTCAATAGACGCAGCATTTTTAATGAATAATTAGAACTATATGAAGGTTATAAACAAGGCCAGTTTTACTTATTTGGTTATGTAATATAATAAAACTTATAATTTAATCAAATGATTAAATTTTTTGATTAAATCGTTTGGTTTAGTTCACTTGCTCATTTACTTTTGACCTAACAACAAAGCACAACATGAACGATACAGTATTATCCACTGAAGAACGCATCAAAGAGGCTGCGAAAGCGGTATTCCTTGAGAAGGGATTTGATGGTACAACCACACGGGATATTGCCCAGGCTGCCGGAATCAATAGTGCGTTGATGAATTACTACTTCCGGAGTAAAGAGAAGCTGTTTCAGTTCATCTTCGACGACTTGTGTCATCTAATGTTTGCCGGTATGATTGACACTTTCAATCAGCCGATTAGCTTGAAGGAAAAAATATCGGCCCTCATCGATCACCAGTTTCAGATGATGATGTGCAACCCGAATCTCACCATATTCATTATGAATGAGTTGCACAAGAATCCCGAGCGGATGGCCGCTACAATTGGCATGGCCAAAAAAATACCTGAATCCATCTTTCGGCAACAGGTCGACCAGGCGATCAGTGAGGGTAAAATTGCGCCAGTTAGTGCTCACCATATCATGACGATGATCATTGCCAACATTCAGTTTCTGTTCGTCTCTAAACCAATGACCATGTTAACTCAGGGTCTCGATGAAGCCGGTTTTGACAAATTTGCTAAGGAACATATGGGCTACGTGAAAGAAATGATCTGTGAGTATCTTTTTGCGCCCCAGGGGAAAACCTGATTTTTTTTGCCCAACGTTTAATCAAATGTTTAAATTAAATGATTAGTTAAATCAATCTGATAAATGAACATGAAGCCGTTAACGAAAGTGTTAAGTGCCTTAAGCCTGTTGCTTAGTTTGGCCGCTCAGGGCCAAAGCCTTACGCTCGAGCAATTGATTGATAAGGCGCTGACTAACAACCTGAGTGTTCAGGCTGCCCGATTTGACGAAGCGAAAACAGAAGCCCGGATCGCCGAAGTAAAAGCCGGGGCTCTGCCATTAGTTAACCTGACAGGTGATTACAAACGGTATCTGAAAATTCCTGGACAAGTCGTACCCGCATCGGCTTTTGGCGGGCAGGAAGGAACGTATCAGGTGCTTGCCTTCGGATTGCCTTACAATCTCTCCACGTCCGTGCAGGCGTCGCAGGCAATTTATAATCCATCTCTGACGATTGGGTTGAAGGCCGCCAAAACGAGTCGGGAGGTATCGACGCTGCAAACCCGGCAAACAAAAGAAGACGTTGCTTATAATGTGGCCGCCACGTATTACAACCTGCAAACGACAGTACAGCAAATGGCTTTCCTGCGCCGGAACATTGTCTCGTCGGATCGGCTGATTCAGATCACCGACCTGCAACGGCAGAATCAACTGGCGAAAGGCGTAGATGTCGACCGGCTGCGGTTGAGCAAAACAGCGTCCGAAACACAGATCGAGTCGCTGCAGGCTACCTACAATCAATTGCTCAATATGCTGAAGTATCTGACCGGAACGCCCCAGTCGGAGCCGCTTACGGTTCAGACAACCATTGACGAAACCATTCCGGCGGTCACACTGGACGCACCAGCCATTAACCGAACTGATTTGCTGCTGCTGGATCGGCAGAAAGCACTCAATAGCCTGGATCAGCAAAACATTAAAGCTGGTTTTATGCCCATCGTATCGGCTTATGGCGTTGCCAACAGCACCGTGTATGCAACGGGTGGTGAGTATTCATACATCAAAAATGTACCGGGCTACTGGCTGGGGCTACAACTCAACTGGAGCGTATTTGATGGATTTGCCCGAAAAGCGAAGCTGACGCAAAAGCGGCTCGACAATCAGAAACTCGATACGCAACTACAGCAAACCCGTGAGTCTATTACGATGGACATCACGAATGCCAGGAATAAACTGCTGGTAGAACAACGAAACCTGACAACGAATGGCGCGCAGGTTAGTCTGGCCGAAAAAATCTATAGCCAGACACAGCTGCAGTTCAAGGAAGGTACCGTGAGTGTGAGTGAGGTGATTCAAACCGAAGACGAACTCCATAATGCACAAAACAACTACTTAAGCACACTCGTGAAGTTCCGTTCAGCCGAACTCGACTGGAAGAAAGCCACGGGCAATCTCATTGCTACTAAACAATAAACACAACCTGTCAAGATTATGAAACGCATTGTTATCGTACTTGCTCTGGTCGGAACGCTCGGTCTAACCGCCTGGACACTTCTGACGAATAAGAAAGAAGTAGAAGCGAAAATCTACAAACCCAACCCTGACCAGAAAGTAGGAGTACGCACAGCCATTGCCGAATTGCGCAACCTGGCGCAGGAAACCGAATTTTTAGGTTCTTTTTCGCCAAACCGCGAGGTTGAAATCCGGCCCCAGGCAGGCGGACAGATCATTCAATTGCCTTTTGAAGAAGGCCAGCTTGTTGGAACGGGCCGCCTGCTTGCCAAACTGGACGATGAGCAACTTCGCTATCAGGTAGAAGGATTGCAGGTGACCCTGGAAGGCTACCAGAATGACCTCAAGCGGTATGAGAACCTGGTGAAAGGAGACGCTACCCCAGCCGTCAACGTAGAGCGGGCCCAACTGAATATTCGGGCTACCGAAGCACAAATCAAACAACTTAAAAAGCAGATTGCCAACACCACCATCACGGCTCCTTTTGCGGGGATCATTACCGAGAAAATGGTTGAAAAAGGCTCAGTTGTCTCTATTGGCTCGCCGATTGCGAAAATCACGGATATTTCGTCGCTGAAACTGGTCGTTGATGTGCCCGAAAAAGCAATTAACCAATTCCGTACGGGACAGTCGATCGCTGTATTAACCGAAGTATATCCTAATGCGAACTTCACCGGACGGGTTTCGATGATTGCGGCTCAGGGCGACGCGGCCCACAACTATCCCGTTGAGATTACGGTGAATAACTCCGGTAAGCACCCATTAAAAGCAGGTATGTATGGCTCAATTGCCAATACCGATAAATTGAAGACACAAGCCTTAGCCGTTCCTCGTCAGGCTATCCTCGGATCGGCAAAACAGCCGCAGATTTACGTAGTTGAAAATGGTAAGGCCGTGCTGAAATCCGTGGAGATAGGTACAACAACGAATGAATATTACGAAATAACGAAGGGGCTGCATTCAGGCGATCAGGTGGTTACGAGCGGTCAGATCAACCTACAAAACGGCACCCCGGTTGTCGCCCAATAATTTAAAGAGCGAAAGAGTGAATGAGTGCAACCTCATTTCGGCACTCGCTCTTTCGCACATTCACTCTTTGACTGTTTGACGAATGAATTTTGTAGAAACGATCATCAAACGCCCTTCGCTCATTATCGTTCTGTTTGCGGTATTGACCATTGGTGGCCTGTTCAGCTATAAACTGCTGAGCTACGAGTTGCTGCCGGAATTTTCGGTGCCAACCATCACAATTACTACGGTATATCCAGGAGCCGCACCGTCGGAGGTGGAAACCGAAGTCAGTAAAAAGATTGAGGATGCGATGTCGGGACTGGATAATCTGGACGACATAAAATCCAACTCGTACGAGAACGCATCGGTTGTTATCGTTCAGCTCAAGGCGGGAACCGATATTGAGCTGGCCATGCAGGACGCACAGCGGGAAATCAACAAAATGCAAAGCGATCTGCCAGAGGATGCAGAGACCCCTTCGCTGGCTAAGATATCGCCTAGCGATCAGCCAATTATGCAACTGCTGGCAACATCGACGCTGCCGAACGAAGTTTTCTACCAACAGATGGAAGACCGGTATTTGCCCCAGCTTCAACAAATTGGCGGTGTTGCCGAAATTACAATGGTAGGTGGCGATAAGCGTGAGATTCGTGTCAACGTCAATGACGATAAGTTGAACTACTACGGCCTGTCGCTCCTGCAGGTCACGCAGGCCATCAACCAGGCCAATGTCGATTTCCCGACGGGGAAAGTGAAGAGTACGACCGAGAACATGACGCTGCGATTGGCGGGTAAATTCCATTCGCTGGACGATATCCGGAAGCTGGTGATTGTAACCCCTGCATCGGCCGGCCGGCCCAATGGTAGCCCCATTCGCGTGGGCGACGTAGCTGACGTAACCGACGGCCTGACTGAACCAACCAGTATCAGCCGTTACAATGGACAAAATGGTATCGGTATATTCATTAAAAAACAATCCGATGCCAATGCGGTCGATATCAGTCGATTAGTGCAGGAAAAGCTGGCTGTAATCTCAAAAGAAAATGCCAAAGACCATGTGAAGTTTGTTATAGCCGACGATACCAGCATCACCACGCTGGCGTCTGTCGAAGCCGTTACGCACGATTTGTTTCTGGCCATTGCCCTGGTTGCCATTGTGATGCTGCTCTTTCTGCACAGCCTACGGAACGCCTTTATCGTAATGGTATCCGTACCGGCATCGCTGATTTCCGCTTTCCTGTTCATGTACGTGATGGGCTATTCGCTCAATCTGATGACCCTGCTGGCCCTATCGCTGGTAATCGGGATTCTGGTCGATGACTCAATTGTGGTGCTGGAAAACATTCAGCGACATATGGAAATGGACGGTCCGACGGGTCGGAAAAATCGCTGGCAGGCTACGCTGGACGGAATGAAAGAAATTGGTTTTGCCGCCGTCGCCATCACACTGGTCATTGTGGTGGTGTTCGTTCCGATTACGTTCGTGAACTCGGTCATTGCCGACTTACTGCGCCAGTTTTCGCTGACAGTGGCCTTTGCTACGATGGTAAGCTTGCTGGCCAGTTTCACGCTAACTCCCTGGATGACCTCGCGGTTGGCCAAACTCGAAACCCTGAATCCGAAAAATCCTTTTCAGGCGTTTCTGCTCTGGTTTGAACGGCAATTAACGAGTCTGACCAAATGGTATCGTGGCAGTCTGGAGTGGGTATTAAGCCACAAACTGGCTTTCACGGGTATTCTGATTGCCATTTTTGCGGCCACTGCCTGGGTAATGAGTCTGGGAATTATCGGTTCGCAATTCGTTGCACAGGGTGATCAGGGTAAGTTTCTGCTGACCATGAAAATCGACAAAAGTGCGTCGCTTCAACAAAACAACCTGACAGCCCGACGCATTGAAGAATACCTTCAAAAGAAGCCGGAAGTACAAAACATATTTGCCAATGTGGGCGGAGCCAGTACGGGTGTCAACAGTACCGGGCAGGGCGAAACGAACCGGACTGAGCTAACAGTACAAATAGCCGAAGCCAGCGAACGGCCCGGTAACGTACCTACAGAACAGTACATGATCAACGTTCGGAAGGAGTTGGAGGCCCGTTTTCCGGCCATCGAATTCAACTCATCCATCATAGGTATGGTGAACACCGGGTCGCCTATCGAGATTTTCCTCAGTGGCGACGATCTGAATCAAAATCTGGAAGCCGCTCAGAATCTGGCGAACCGTATCGCCAAAACACCGGGTGCCAACGACGTAAACGTATCCATCGAGTCGGGTAACCCGGAGGTTCGGGTCGAAATAGACCGCGAGAAAATGGCCAAGTTAGGACTCGACATAGCGACCGTGGGTGGAACGCTGCAAAATGCATTTGCAGGGAACGACGATTCTAAGTTTCGCGATAAGGGTGAAGATTACGACATCCGTGTGATGCTCGATGCCTTTGATCGGAAGAATCCGGATGACGTGAAAAGCATCAACTTCTTCAGTCCCACGGCCAACCGTTCGGTACGTCTGGCTGAGTTTGCCAACGTAAGCCTAAGCAATGCCCCTTCACTGCTGGAACGGAAAAATCGGCGTTCGGCCGTAACGATTACGGCCAATATGCTGGGTACCGGATCAGGTACGCTGATTAGTGCGATTCGGGCCGATTTGATCAGAAATCCAATGCCCGCCGGTATCTCGGTGAGTTGGGGTGGCGATGCCAAAAATCAGGACGATGGCTTCGGCTCGCTGGGGCTGGCGATGCTGATCGGTCTGATGCTGGTTTACTTTATCATGGTACTGCTTTACGACAGCTTTATCTATCCGTTTGTGGTTATGTTCTCCGTGCCGGTGGCGGTGGTCGGCGCCCTGCTCGTACTGGCGCTTACCTCGTCCGACATTGGTATCTTCTCCATGCTGGGTTTCCTGATGCTGATTGGTCTGGTGATAAAAAATGCCATTCTGATCGTCGATTTTGCCAACCAGCAGAAAGCCGAAGGCGTACCTTTTCGGGCCGCTATCCTGCATGCCGGTGAAGAACGCTTACGCCCCATTCTGATGACGACCATCGCTATGGTGATTGGAATGATTCCCATTGCCACGGCCAAAGGGATGGGTGCTGAGTGGAAAAACTCGCTGGCCTGGGTCTTGATTGGCGGCCTGAGTAGTTCGATGATCCTGACGATTTTTCTGGTACCGATGATGTATTACATCGTCGACCGGATACAGGAAAAATGGGCCAGCTTCCGTGGTAAGGCAAAGAGGGCTAATGATCAGCCGGTGACTGTTGCCGAGCCCGTTCATTAAAAATTCAATCGACCGGTTACTATTTCAGTAACCGGTCGTATTAAGTGCTTCGTGTAACTCTGTAAACATTTAATTATCAGTTGCCATCATGACACGTCAACAACTAAACAATCGCTTACTGGACGTATTCACCAGCATTGGCCTGAGTGTAACCGCTCTTACTGACCAGGCCCATTTCAGTCGGGATCTGGGCCTCGATTCGCTGGATAGTACCGATTTAATGTTACAGATTGAAACCAGTTTCAGCATTCGTATTCCCGATGAAGACTGGTGGCGTATTCAAACAGTTGGTCAGTTAAAAACCTACCTTGCTGGCGAAGTGATTTTCAATGGTGGTTCGCTTACGTAATGCATCAACCGTACAGAAGATAACGTATAGGCTAGAACGTTTAACAAGTCTTAACAATCAACGAATGGAAACTTCGCATTCAGAGCTCTCGACAGCAGTACTTCTGGCCGATTATGAACGTTGGTTAAATTTTGTAACGGTGTCGAGGTCCATTATCCGTACTTATGACCGTCAGCTTGTTCAGATCGGGAAAAGACACGCCGACCTTAGCCCATTGAGCCAGTACCTGCGCGAGTGTATGCACCAGCGCAGTCAGTTTTTTGGTGAGTTAGCCCTTTTGCTGACCGAAAAAGTGGCGCAACTTCGGGTTGACCTAACCAATGAAGAGCTTATCCGAAAACTTGCACAGGCGCACTTAGCCATGCAAACGCTGATTGCTGAGTTGACCGATACCTTTTCCGAAATAGAAGAATCGTACAGATCACTGGCGAAACCGGCCTATTCGGCCTTAGAAAGGATATTTCTGCCGATTTGTGATCAGTAAAATATTCGTTACTAAGCAGGATTCTCTGACAAAGCTGGTACTCCTAGTTGTTTATTGATCAGAATTATCAGCTTTGTTAAAGTTCAGTTACCTAAATCCTGTCCCATTTTCACGTGTTCGGCTCCAGACGAAGAACACCACTGGGAATTGATCCTATTGTTTATGTGTTTCGCTTAAATGCCACAGGGCGGTCTGGCTACCGCCCTGTGGCATTACCGTATCGACCTGATCTGGCCTACTTCATAAAATGCCAGCTTACACGATACCAATCATGAATTGCCATGGAACCATTGTACGATATTGATCAGGTTGGCCCGCCGATTACTTTTCAGTTATCCTTTCAGCCATTTGTAGACTATCTGAACGATCAGCGTAATGAGGCACCCTCCACCGCCCTTGCCCAGTTCTACAGCTATCTGATTGACCAGTTTACGCCCGTTTCACTGTCCGATAGACCAACCGATTTGTTGGATGCCGACCAGCTCAAGGAGCTCTTTCAACTGGCAACGGTTGCGGTATTACCCTTGACGGGCTCAAGCCAGAACATACCCTTTGCGTTCGGCCTGCCTCAGCCTCTGACGATGTATTACCAGTCAAACGCATTTTCAGACCTAGCCCAGCAGTTCCCGGATCTGTTAGTCGGGTTACGTGATCACGCCAAAACCACAAACAAACAACTTTTAATTTATCAGCTCATTCTGGAAAAAATCTACGGCATCCGAACGACCAAGCAGGCCGTTCTTTCTGTTGACTTCCAGCGCGACGTAAATGGGCTAACGAGGTCTTACCGGATGGATGTGAACCTATCGTTCATGAACGTGAGGGCCAATGGAGTAGTGCCCCCGTTGCAGCGTGCCTGGGTTGACTTTGCCAATGGTATTACTAAAATGCCTCCGGTAGCCGATCCTTTAGTCGTCAGTGACTTCATCTTTGAGGGTTTTGCGTTTTTTAGAATCGAGGATATAACCGAAGCGCAGACTATCCAGCAGTTGCAGGAGGTATTCGCCCATCTTCAATCAGACACCGAAGCCGCTATTTACCAACGGTTTGAAAAAGCGTTACGTAATTTATGCGGAGAACCTGATCTTCAGATCAGTATTGTTCCGTTGCCGCAGGTGAATGGATTATTTGTTGATCATCCTGAGCTACGTTCGCGAAGTGTTTTTCTGCGCCACTCCAGTAGCAATTTCCGGGGAGCTATTAGCGATACGACGGCCCAGCAAAAAATACAAAACTTTATTCAGCACTCGATCCCGATTCTGTTTCCCGATCTTGATGGGATCCCCGAACCAGAACGGGCGTTACTGCATCAGAAAGGCATTCGTAGTTTTTTGATGTATCCGATTACGACCACCAATGAAGTGCTCGGTATTCTGGAAATGGGTAGCCGGCATCGTAATGCACTCAATGAGGAGGTCCTGACGAAAATTGAGCGTATCATGCCCTTGATCCAGGAACTGCTGCGATACCAGTTGCGCCAGTTTCATGACACACTGGAAGGGCTGATAAAAAAGCAGTTTACGTCGCTGCAACCCGCTGTCGAATGGAAGTTTTATGAAGTTGCCTGGGAGGCATTGCGGTCGAGGCAGAACCTGGCCGCCACAGGCAGCAGTATGCGGGTCGAATTTTCGCAGGTGTATCCCTATTACGGTGCTATTGACATTCGCGACTCATCGATCGAGCGGCACAAAGCCGTTCGGCAGGATTTGCTGGATCAGCTGACCGCTGTGAACGAACTGTTTAGCCAGATGCCACTTCCCGCTGATACAGATCACTTCAACCGGATTTTGACTCAATGTCAGCGCTGGCAGACAAAGCTGGCAGCCAGTCTTAACTTTAATGATGAGCAAAATATTACTGATTTCCTGGTGCAGGAGCTACACCCCTTTTTGCGGCAGTTGCTGCCGTACGAGGAGGAGTGGGGCGTTTCGCTTCAGCAGTATTTTAACCGAACTGATCCTCAGACGGGACAATTCAATTACGCGCTGAACGTATACGAGCGGAGCATGAACTGGATCAATGCAACGATAAACGATTACATTAACCAGGAGGAAAAAAAGTTACAGGCCATTTATCCGCACTACCTCGAACGGTATCGAACGGATGGTATGGAGTACACCGTTTATGTGGGCCAATCCATTGCTCCCATGCAACCATTTGATCAGGATTACCGCCGAAGGTTATCCGAATGGCAATTAACGTCGATGGTGGAAATGGCCCAATTGACGCATCGGCTGGTTCCGTTGCTGCCCTTACCGCTGCAAACGACTCAATTGATTCTCGTTCATACGCACCCTGTTAACATCGCTTTTCGGCAGGACGAGCGCCGGTTTGACGTAGAAGGATCCTATAGCATTCGGTACGAAGTACTCAAGAAACGGATCGACAAGGCCTATATCGACGGTACTCGCGAGCGCCTGACGCAACCCGACACCATTGCCGTGGTTTACAGCCATAGTATGGAATTGACAGATTATCTGCCATTTATTGCTGAACTACAGGAGCGCGGTCTACTACAGCCAGACATGGAATACCTGGATATAGAGCCCCTCCAAGGCGTTTCCAACCTGAAAGCGTTGCGGCTGCACATAAAATACGATGCGGTAGCATAACGGTTGATAAGATAACCGTTATGCTACCTTACACGTCACGCCATCGATAGCCTCTAGCGCCCGCAGAAAGGTGTTGGCCGGTGATACTTTTAACGTGCGCGACTGCAGGCTGACTTCGATGCGCTCGTTATGGTCAATGACGTTCAGCGATAGGGTACAGGTGCCGGGGTGAGCGTTGACCAACTCATTGATTTTGGCCACAAGTTGCGCGTTCAGTGCATCGATGGTTAGGGATACACGAAGTTCTTTGCAGAATTTTTCGCGCATGTCGTTCAGTAGCCGGATACTCGTTGGCTTGAACTCCAGTTGTTCTGAACCCCACTTATTCTGGGTCTTGCCGGTAATGTGCAGAAAACGACCTACCTCAATGTATTGGACCAGCCGAACGTAGTCATCCCCGAAGAGAGCCATCTCCAGCGAACTGTTGTAATCTTCTAACTTGAAGATACAGAACGGGTTACCGCTTTTGGTTACCCGCATTTGCACGGCCGAAACGATACCGCCTACTTTAATTTCGGCCTGTTTCGTCTCAAAAATATTGGCTAGCGTACAGTTGCAAAAGCCTTCCATTTCGAGCTTGAACTCGTCAAGTGGGTGACCGGTAATGTAAAAACCAACAACGTCCTTCTCAAATTTTAGCTTCTCAATCTGGTTCCACTCCGTTACAGTAGGCGCTTTGGGTCGGGAAAGCATAGGTTCGCCACCCATCATCGCGCCAAACAGCGACTGTTGGGCGGCTGCTTTTTCGGCGTGGTAGTTGTTCGCGTAGCGGATAATTTTATCCAAGAATGGCGACGTATCGCCTTCGCCCATCTCGAAATATTGTGCCCGGTGGTACTCGTCGATGCTATCAAAAGCACCTGCGTAGGCCAGCGATTCCCACGTTTTTTTGTTCACCGTTCGCAAGTTGACCCGAATGGCAAAATCAAAAATATCCTTGAATGGCCCGCCCGCTTTCCGCTCCTCAATGATGGCTTCTACAGCCGCATCGCCAGCGCCTTTGATACCACCCAGCCCAAATCGAATTTCGCCTTTCTTATTGACCCCGAAAAAGCGTTCGGATTCATTAACGTCCGGACCGAGAACCGGGATGTTTATATTCTTACATTCCTCCATGAAGAACGTAATTTTGTCAATCGTGCCAAGGCAGCTTGTCAGGACGGCCGCCATGTACTCCGAACGATAATGCGCTTTTAGATAGGCCGTTTGGTAGGCGACGAAAGCGTAGCAGGTTGAGTGCGATTTGTTGAAGGCATACGACGCAAAGGCTTCCCAGTCGGTCCAGACTTTCTCGCAGACTTTCAGAGGAAGGTTATTGGAGGCACAGCCATCCATAAACTTGCCCTTCATTTTATCCAGCGTGGCTTTATCCTTTTTCCCCATCGCCTTCCGCAGCACGTCGGCGTCGCCTTTGGTGAAGTTGCCGAGTTTTTGCGACAGCAACATCAACTGTTCCTGATACACGGTAATACCGTATGTATCTGCCAGATACTCCTCCATTTCGGGCATGTCGTACTTGACTTCTTCCCGCCCGTGTTTCCGGTTAATGTAGTTTGGAATGTAGGCAATTGGGCCCGGACGATAAAGGGCGTTCATGGCAATGAGATCACCGAAGCGGTCAGGCTTCAGGTCCTTCATGTGCTTTTTCATGCCGTCGGATTCAAACTGGAACACGGCGTTGGTTTCGCCCCGCTGGAACAGCTTATAGGTTTCTTCGTCGTCCAGCGGAATATCATCAATGTCGGTTTCTACCCCGTTGACGTAGAATCCCCCGTGATTTTGCTTGATCAGTCGCAAACATTCCTTAATGATCGTGAGGTTGCGCAGCCCCAGGAAGTCCATCTTGATAACGCCCGCATCCTCAATGACTTTGCCCTCATACTGGGTAATAATCAGGTTCGTATCTTTCGATGTAGAAACCGGGACAATATCTGAAAGATCACTGGGCGCGATGATGATTCCGGCCGCGTGCAAGCCCGTGTTCCGTACGGTACCTTCGAGTTTACGCGCTTGTTTGAGGACGGCCGATACCTTTTCGTAGTCGACAATCCGCATAGCCTGGGCGGCACTTTTGTCACCTGCTTCGAGTGCCCGCATCCGCTTCACATTCTCAAGCTCTTCGGGCTGAATAACGTTCGACAGTCCACCCGGTCCTTCGAGCGGGTCCTCGAAGATGCGTTTGAGTGTCATGTTATACGTTGGCTTGTCGGGCACGAGCTTCACAACGGCGTTGGCGTCCTGTAACGGCAAATCCATCACCCGCGCTACATCCTTAATGGACGATTTCGACGCCATGGTGCCATACGTAACAATCTGGGCCACCTGCGACTTGCCGTATTTCTGCACCACATAATCAATCACCTTCTGGCGGCCTTCGTCGTCGAAGTCCGTATCAATATCGGGCATTGACTTCCGGTCAGGATTCAGGAATCGCTCGAACAGCAAGTCGTACTTGATGGGGTCGATGTTGGTGATTCCCGTGCAATAGGCCACGGCGCTACCAGCCGCCGAGCCACGGCCGGGCCCAATCATAACGCCCAAATCGCGCCCCGCTTTAATGAAGTCGGCTACGATGAGAAAGTACCCGGCGAAACCCATCGTTTTGATGGTAAATAGCTCAAAGTCAAGTCGTTCCTGGATGTGCGGTAGAATGTCTACGTAGCGTTCCTTAGCCCCCGTGTAAGTCAGGTGGCGCAGGTACTCCCACTGATTCAGTACATCGTCGCTATGCTGCTGGAACTCCTGCGGAATCGGGAAGTTGGGCAGCATGATGTCCCGCTTGAGCTTCAGCGTATCGACTTTACCGACGATCTCATTAGTATTGTCAATGGCTTCGGGCAAGTCATGGAAAAGCGTCGTCATCTCCTGCGTGTTCTTAAAATAGAACTGATCGCTGAAGAAGGCAAAGCGCGTATTTTTAGGCATCACGTCGTCGTCGCTGAAATCCTTCATCGACGGCGTACTTTGCTTTTCGTTGGTGTTTACGCAGAGCAGGATGTCGTGCGCTACCCAGTCGTCCTGATCGACGTAGTGCGAATCGTTGGACGCTATAATCTTGACATTGTACTTCCGGGCAAACTTGATCAGTATCTCGTTAGCTTTAATCTGATCCGGAATTTCGTGGCGTTGTAGTTCAACGTAATAATCCTCGCCAAAGCGGTCGAGCCACCATTTGAATTCAATTTCACCCGCTTCTTCGCCCTTCTTAAGAATGGTCTTCGGAACGGACGCTCCGATGCAGCAGGTGGATGCAATGAGGCCCTCTTTGTATTGGTCGATCAGCTCTTTGGTAACGCGGGGGTATTTTCCATATAGCCCCTCCATATAGCCGAGCGAGCAGAGTTTTGCCAGGTTTTTGTAGCCCTGGGCGTTCTTCGCCAGTAGCAGCTGGTGGTAGCGAACGTCTTTCTGCTCTTTGGTAAATTGTTTTTTGGTATGGTCTTCCACCACATAAAACTCGCACCCCACAATAGGCTTGATCCCCTGTTTGCTGGCTTCGGCCACAAACTCAAATACGCCAAACATATTGCCGTGATCCGTGATGGCAACGGCAGGCATATTATCGGCTTTTGCCTTCTTAATCAGCTTTTTAATGTCGGCCTGACCATCGAGCAGCGAGTATTGGGTATGGCAGTGGAGATGAGAGAATTGCATATGTCTGAATTGGCTGAACCAGGATTGTTGCGATTTTCCTGATTTACAGGATTACGTTGGTCTGTAAAAATAGACAAACCAGCGGGCAACCTATGCTAGCTTCCAGGGATTTTTGAAAAAGAATTTGGTAAAAGGCTGATGATGAAATGACTGCGAACGGGCTCAGAGTAAACCTCTCACGGCTTGTAAAACGCGCTGCTTCACTTGGGGCCATGTAATGCCATTTAGTGTTATTGGGTCGGCCTGCAGTTCGGCATCATCAAAATAAGTCAACGAGCGGACGACATAACCAGGGTCACTATTGCTGTACTTCGCTGTGAAAAACTGAAGCATTTGTGCTAACGAAAAATGGTTCAGCAACTCAGCCAAATCCCAAAAATCTTTTTTGGCTCCTCGTCCACTAACTGCTCCTAACTTCATCGCAATCACATCTTCAGCAGACCAAAGTCGGACATCCGAAATTTTTGTAAAATCAGTAAGTAGTGGGTAACGGTGTGCTATTAAATCAACTTTAACACCTTCAATAAATAGACTGAGTGTGTTCTTTGACTCATCGGTTTTTATAATTGTTGGAAAGCCAATTACCAATTGATCAAACACCTGTTGCTCATTGAACGACTGACTTGTAAATAGATCAAGATCAATGGATAATCGGTGGCCATATCGTAAGGCTAGATTCGTGCCACCTGCTAACGCGAATGGGGCAAGAAAAGGCTCTTGCATAAGCCTCTTCAATAATTCCAAGGTGTTGGGTTCGACTGTTGCTGTGTATAGCATCGAAACTGATCAGGAGTGAGATCAAAGATAGCGCAACAAAACGATAGCGTTTTCTTTTTGAGATAACGTGCCTGAACGACCTCCGCTTTTACGCGTTCGTGGCCGTAGAACCGCAAAATTTCCAGTATATCCGCCCACAAACCATAATTCATTATTTTTTCAATAACAAATCGGGCATTGTCGTTGTAATTCAGCTTCTGCATGTCCACATCCCAGAAGGCGATGGAAGAGAGGTTAGGGCGAGGTGCTGTCATTGCGGAAAGGCGGTATCTAAAATTTGCTGTGCTTTCTTAAGGTTTTCTAAAGTTGCGTCAAAGTCTAGCTTATTATCTTTTTGGGACCTATAATCACCTTTCCAGCGTAGAACTGTCATATAGCGTCCACTCCCCATACGGGTTGGTCGGCTAAGTTCTACACCAAGTTGGCTGCTAGCCTCAGTTAATTTTTGATAAGCTTCTCCCCTTGATTCTTGTCGTTTAGTTTCGTCTTTTACCTCAATCTTAAAACACAAAGCGTCATTTTCCAACTGAAGGTATGGTGTAAATGGGCTATTTTGGATTGTCTTAAAATACCACCAAAAACCGAAGAAGCCACCCGATGGGTTGGCAATGTAGCTCCAGTTAGCTGTATCGTCCTCAGTAACTTCATAGAGCTGGTTGCGTTTGTCGTATAAGCTCATAAAGAACCCACGCCAATCATCGGGGTCCCAACCATTGCTACCATCTGTTTTAATTAAATCTTTAACACTGTATTGATTAACGACATACTCCATATGCTCTAAATGAGATAAGAAGTCACTGTAAATGGCGTTCTTAACTCTTTCACTTCCACTTTTCAATAGGGCTAAAAAATCCTTCCGTAAGTAGGTTTTGTAGTTGCCCACATCAAATTTTGACTGGTAGCCCGTTTTAAAATATATTGGTATAATCTGCTCAATAGCGAAACTCTTAGTAGCGTTCTCGTAATATCTCCCCAACTGGCCCGAATGGTGGTCAGTATGCGTTTTATCTTCAATTAAGATAGCTAATTTATCGTCTGAATTTTCAATGATTTTGATTAATACGTCTAATTTCTCAACCTGCCTCTCAACATTGACACTATTAATCCTTGAGACGTCGTAATGCGGCTTATGTCTATGAATTAATGAAGCGATGAAGTCACTGGCAACTTGATGTAAAGCAGGATCAGCGGTTTTGAATTTCGGGTCAGCCCAAGCAGCCAGCCCGCAAATGAAGGCATCCTGCGACAATTCACTGGTTGCATAAGTGAAAAGATTCGGCTTATCTGATTCTTTCATCGTCATCGTTTATGGTAGAGCTTACTGGATAACAGTCCGAAGTTAACCGATCCTGCTTTCTACTTCAGCCTCTCTTAACCCTAAAGGCCATTGGCTCAACTTATCCGAAATTTAGTCATAGCCTATAAACCCTATGGCTAAACATGTGATTCCGTCTGGACAACAAAACCTGAAATCTCATGCAAACGCAACAACGCGCACTGACTTCACTTGAAGTGGATAAGCTGAAAGACAAAATCAAGGACATTCGGATTGCTATGCTCACGACGCAGGAGTCCGATGGCGATTTTCATACGCGTCCAATGGCAACTCATGAAATAGAGCCCGATGGTACCATGTGGTTCTTTACCTATGAAAACTCAAACAAGGTAAGCGAATTACGCCAGAACGACCGTGTCGCTCTGGGCTTTTCGGACCCCGGATCGGAGGTATACGTATCCACTTCAGGATACGCAGAGGTCGTAAAAGACAAAGCTAAAGTAGACCAGTTGTGGAGCGATTTCCTGAAAACGTGGTTTCCGAATGGCAAAGATGATCCGGATATTGCCTTGCTAAAAGTAACGACTCACGCTGGCGAATACTGGGATCGGCCGGGTGGAAAAATGGTGAAACTGTTCGAAATGGCGAAGGGAGCGATTACCGGCGACTCCGACAAGTCGGGACGTAACGAGAAATTTGGCGACGAGCCTCAGTAGCAAACGTAGTACGGGTAAACGGCGCTGGCAGATGCGACTTTAGAGCGGGTCTGTCAGCGTCGTTTATCTATTCAAAAAATACGTTCGGAATTCAGCCATTTCGCGTTCTTCAATTTCGAGGTATTTTCCGAACAATTTATCGCCTACCTGCACACGTAGAGCCGAAATGCCTGCGTCGATCAGTCGCAGACCCTGATTCGTCAGGAATACATTGTCATAGCGCTCGCCCGACTGGTCAGAAGGTTGTCTAACATCCCGGTGGACAAAGCCAGCCTGGTGCAATTGGCGCAGTTCATCCTCGAATACATCCAACAGCAATTCTCGTTTGCTGATTTCCAGACTTCGAAAATCAAGCGGGTATAATCGCTCCATAATCAACATGTCCCAGCTGTGCTCATCGTCGTAATCGAGTCTGATGAAACGTACCATGAGTTCGTTTATGCGATTAGCTACTTTTAGTTTTTCGGCTTCAGAGCCAATGTCAGAGCGCGTGTCGCCCCGAAAAATCTTGGCGACTTCTGTTTCCGAAAGCGCAATGACCAGATTGTTAGCTCCATAAGAGAGCTGGTTACTGTACCGTTCTGCCATACTGTAAACCTACGCAAATTTGTAGTTTTGCACTGGTTTTATACTTCGTAAACCCGGCACGGCGTTTGATAGACAACGTCTGAACATAACCCAATACACATATCAACTCATGGCTACTGCTTATGCCGTTCGATCCATACGAAATACATGTCTTGCTTTAATGATCCTTGGTTCGCTGACCACAGCCTGCAAAAAATCAGGTGGAGCGGATGAGGTCGATCCCCGCGATCAGTATGTAGGTGTATATGATGGTGATTATAAGTCGACAACATACATCAATAACAGTCTTCAGGCTTCTGATCCGGAAGCTGGTAAGGTCCAGATTACGGTCACAAAGGCACAGGTCGCCAATCAAGTTTACTTAGAACTGCTTTTTAATAGTACAACCAAGCAAACATTAACGGCTGAATTGGTCGATGCGACGTACACCATTATCGACAAGCAAAGCGAACCACTAGTATTTGGTGGGAAAACATACGATGCTACCTACACAGCCCAAGGTCAATTTGTGATACAGGATAAAGCAATTACCCTCAACACAAAAACGGAAACGCTGCAGCTTGGGGTTACACTTACCAAGCGGGGAGATATTACTGGGGTTAAGAAATAACTACCTTCGCACCGGTTCCTAAAACTTCCGGTTTTCATGAAAACATGTATTATGACCGGCCTGTTGGCCGGTTTTTTTGTATCGGCCACTGTCCAGACAGGCATGGCTCAAACGGCAGTAGTCAGTCCTGTCTTAAAAGAAGCCACCGCCGAAACGGTCGGGATGAGCACCAGCCGACTGCAGCGAATGGATGCCGTGATCAACGAGTACATCGCAAAAGGGCGTCAGGCAGGAGTTGGCGTACTAATCGCCCGTCATGGTAAAATTGTTTACCACAAAACATACGGCCTCGATGATCTGGAGACTAAATCACCGCTTAAGCGCGATGCGATCTTTCGGATTGCTTCACAAACCAAGGCACTGACCAGTGTTGGCCTGATGATGTTGTTTGAAGAGGGGAAGTTTCTGCTCGATGATCCCATTTCGAAGTACATACCCGCCTTCAAAAATCCTAAAGTCCTTGATAAGTTTAACGAGAAAGATTCTTCCTACACGACTGTGCCAGCCACGCGGGAGATAACCATTCGGCAGTTGCTGACCCATACATCGGGAATTAGCTACCCCGGTATCGGGACCAAAGACGCCGTTGCGTTGTACGCAAAAAACAAGATTCCCAGTGGCATTGGTACGCCAGATGGAACCCTGGCCGATGCCATGAATCGGCTGGCGGTCTTGCCGCTTCTGCATCAGCCGGGCGAAAAGTGGACGTATGGATTGAGTGTCGATGTAGTAGGTTACCTGATTGAAGTGTTGTCGGGGCAGTCGCTTGACCAGTTTCTGCATGCGCGGTTATTTGATCCGTTAGGGATGAACGATACTTATTTTTACCTGCCGACCGCCAAGCAGAATCGACTGGCAATGGTGTATGTCGAAGATGAAGCAAAGGCTATCCGGCCGCTCCCATCACTTCGGGATTATCCGAAAAAAGCGGGTACCTACTACTCGGGTGGAGCCGGTTTATCGTCAACCATGTACGATTACGCTATTTTCCTGCAAATGATGCTGAATGACGGTGAATACGCGGGCAAACGCTACCTTAGCCCAACGACGGTGCGGTTGATCACAATGAACCAGATTGGAGACCTGAACCAGGGGAACAACAAGTTTGGGTTAGGCTTTTCGATAACATCGGAGAAGAGTGCGTCTCTGTTACCTGTATCGGCGGGTTCGTTCGATTGGGGAGGCTTCTTTGGCACCACGTACTGGGTCGATCCAAAAGAGGGTATTGTGGCTCAGATTTACACACAAAAGGTGCGGAATAGCTATGGCGATCTGACCGATAAATTTAAGGTACTGGTTTATCAGGCCATCACCCAGCTGAATACAACGGCGCGGTAAAATGCGATGCCCGCATTTCTAATTGATTCCTTCTAAAAATTGTCCAATGAACTATATACTGACCCTTTGCCTACTTCTTTCACTCCGCCTGGTGCAGGCACAAACGCCCGTATCGCCCTCGGCGGCTGCTACGACAACCGTTGCTCAAACAGCCGATGAAAAAGCCGTTATAGACGTCGAAAAGCAACGGTTTGCCGCTCAGGTAAGCAAAGATATTACGGCTCTGAACAAGGTGCTGGCGAATGATCTGGTCTATACGCACTCAAATGGAGGTGCTGATAGCAGGCAGTCGTATATCCGGTCCATTCAGGATGGAAAAATCGCTTATGAGTCAATCAATGTAGAGGAGCAAAATGCCCGGATTTACGGAAATACCGCGGTCATAAACGGAAAGTGCTTAGTGAAAGCCATTAATAAAGGGGAAACAGTTAATTCTCATCTTCTTTATTTATCGGTTTACGTTCGTAACGCCGGTCAGTGGCAATTAGTAGCCTGGCAGTCGACGAAGCTAGGGAATTAAAGTACGCTTATAAGGCTGTCATTCTGTGTAAACTCATTTTATATAGCATAATCAAAAGGCTTTATTGGATTATCTAATTGATTTGTCGAAAAAGCTGGCGAAAAGCGCAGCCGGCCATTAGTTCTCCCGATTTATGTACGAAGTGCTCCAAGCCTATATCTCTGGCTTGGGGCACTTTTTTTATGCCTTGACTCTACTCAAAGTGATGAAAGAACACGTCTAATTTATCCGGTAAATTCGACAAAAAATCGGCTTCATCGTGAACTATTTTTTAACTTATTTAATTGGTTTAAACAACTGATTAAAGTACTTGTTTAATCGAATGAAGCTGTCTTATAGCCTAATGAAAATAACTACAACTTATTTAATAGGTTATGGTTAGTACACATTATCAGAAGCGTGAACGAGGTCGGTGTTTTATAAACCTACTAACTGACTTAGCCGTGAGAATAGGTTATAAAGACCACTAATTGACCAAGATGAACTAAAAAATTACCTGAATGAAACACTGTTTTACAGCACTATATGGCAAACCAGGTGTCATGATCGCGGGAGGTAGGATAATTCCGATGACCGTGGGCTGGAGGTTTATGAAGAACGACGTAAACCAAGTCGTTCATGCATAAATTAATCGCCACCGGTCTGGGTATTGGTTATATCCGCAAAGGCGGAGGTACGGTAGCCTCGGTTGTGTGTTGTGCCGTCTGGTATATGACACAGCTTCATGCAACTCATCCTGGTGGTTTTACGTTTTTTTTTCCAGTGCTGATCACCGTTGTTCTAACCGTGGTTGGTATCTGGTCAGCAACGGTCGTTGAACAACAATGGGGCAAGGACAATTACCGGGTTGTTATTGACGAAATAGCGGGGATGTGTATTAGCCTGCTGTTTGTGCCAATTACACTTAAAAGCCTGCTTACGGGTCTGTTTCTCTTCCGTTTGTTCGATATAGCCAAGCCGCTCGGTATCCGGAAGCTAGAGCAGTTGAAAGGCGGCTGGGGTGTCATGCTGGATGATGTACTGGCGGGACTTTATGCCAATGTGCTCCTACAGGTTGTATGGGCAACCGGCCTATTATAAACGTATAAATGCAAACGTTTTTTAAAGCACAGCTTACTTCTTTGATTGCGTCAGGAGTCGACTTTCTGACAACTATTGCCTGCGTTAGTCTGGTGCATTTCTGGTATCTGTCGGCTAGTGTAATAGGAGCCATTGGCGGAGGTGTGGTTAGTTTCGGCCTCTCCAAAGCGTGGGTTTTTGCCCAGAGCAACCAGCCGGTTGGGCTCCAGTTGAGCCGGTTCGTACTGGTATGGTTCGGCAATGCAGGACTCAATGCGGCCGGGCTTTTCGTCGCTACTCAATTTATGGGTATTCAATATCTGGTAGCGAAAACAGGTGTAGCCATTTTAGTTGGCGTGAGTTACAATTACTTTTTTCAGAGAGACTTCGTCTTCAGTTTATCATGAATATACTTCTGCGCTATACTTCACTCCGGTTATCAATCCTGCTCGTAGGCGGATTGCTGCTTTTTAGTAGTCTAACCAGAGCGCAGACAACCACCGTTACCGGGACTATTACTGATGCGACAACCAATCAGCCTCTGTCCTTTGCCAACATTGTCTTTTTTGGAACCAATATTGGTACCACCAGCAATGAAAAAGGGCAGTATACCTTAACGGGAAATGGCAATTTTACCAAAGTAGCCGTTTCGTTTATTGGCTATAAAATGGCTACCCGAGCCATCTCTCCCGGAACGACCCAAACCCTGGCGATCAAGCTGGAACCAGACGCACAACTCCTGAACGAAGTGGTGATCAAGAGTGGTAAGCGGGAGCGCTACCGCAACAAAAACAACCCGGCGGTTGAATTGATCCGAAACGTTATCAGCCACAAAGAGCAAAACCAAATCGGGAATTACGCCTACGCAGCCTACGAAGAATACGACAAATTACAGTTCTCTCTCAGCAGCTTATCGACGAAAATATCCGAACGAAAAATATTTCAGAAGTATCGCTTCCTGCTCGATAACCGGGATACGACGACCTTGCCGGGAAAATCGCTGCTGCCAATTTATCTGGAAGAAAAGATAGCTGACCATTACTTTCGCAAAAGCCCACTGCGGGAAAAAGTGATTATCAAAGGGAGCAAACGGGTCGACTTTGGCCAGTATTTCGATAACAACGGGCTTAGTCTTTATCTGAACAGAATGTATTCGAAGGTGGATATTTATTCCAACTCGATCTTTCTGATGACCAACCAGTTTCTGAGTCCAATTGCCAACAGCGCCCCCACCTTTTATCAGTTTTATCTGGCTGATACCATTGTCGTTAACAAGACGAAGCTTGTTGGCCTGAACTTCGTGCCCCGCAATCCAACCGATATGTTGTTCGAGGGGAAAATGTACATCACGCTGGACAGTAATTATGCAGTTCAGAAAATCAACCTGACGATTAACCCCAGGATCAACCTGAACTGGGTTCGGGAGTTGCAGATTCGTCTGCAGTTTGAGCAGAATGTAGACGGTCGCTACTTTCTAAGCAAAAGTGACCTACTGGCTGATTTTGGCGTTAGCAAAAGCAAAGGGGGCGGTATTTTCGGGCAGCGCACCCTATCTTACCGGAACTACAAAACGGACGAAGCCCTGCCCGCTCAATTTTATGACGGTCAGCAACAGATCGTCGATGCCGAAGCGGCCACGCAACCCGATGAGTTCTGGAAAACGAACCGCCATGATTCATTATCCTCCGCCGAATCGAAAGTATACACCAACATTGACAGCCTGAAGCGAATGCCGTCGTTTCGGCGAACCATGGAGGCCCTGACGTTTGTCATTGCGGGCTACAAATCCTTTGGTCCGTTTGAGGTTGGTCCAGCCAACACATTTTACAGTTTCAACCCCGTTGAGGGATTTCGGTTGCGGCTGGGCGGGCGCACAACGCCGGAGTTAAGCAAGCGCTATTACGCCGAAACGTACGCAGCGTATGGGTTCAAAGACCAGCGATGGAAGTACTTTCTGAGCGGAACGTACTCAATCAACAACAAGTCTATTTACCAGTTTCCGCAAAATTACATCCGGGCGAGTTTCCAGCGTGACACCAAAATTCCTGGGCAGGAACTCCAGTTTGTGCAGGAAGATAACTTTCTGCTGTCATTCAAACGGGGTGTAAATGACAAGTGGCTTTATAATGACACCTGGCGAATCGACTACGTTCACGAGTTTGAAAACCATTTCTCTTACAGCTTTGGGTTTAAAAACTGGCAGCAGGCACCAGCGGGAGGATTGCAGTTTAAGCGGCTGGGCGACGACGAAAATACGCCTTCACCTACTGTAACAACTTCCGAATTCTCTGCTGAGGCCCGATGGGCACCCAATGAGCAGTTTTATCAGGGTAAAATTTATCGAGTGCCCATTGTTGGCCGCTACCCAGTATTTACGCTGCGTTTTGCTGCCGGAATAAAAGGTTTACTACAAGGCGAATACAATTACCAGAACCTCACCGCGACAGCCAGCAAGCGTTTTTGGCTTTCGCAATTGGGTTACTCAACCGTGACGCTCCAGGGCGGCTACATTTTTGGCCAGGTTCCTTTTCCTCTCTTAACCATTCACCGGGCTAACCAAACGTATGCCTATCAGTTAAACTCATACAACCTGATGAATTTCCTTGAATTCGTTAGCGACCGGTATGCCAGCGTTAGCATTGACCACTCGTTCAATGGGTTTTTCTTCAATAAAATTCCTTTGTTCAAGCGGTTAAAGTGGCGGGAAGCCGTCTCCTTCAAAGCGCTGTATGGCGGGCTGCGTAGTGAGAACGATCCGCAGCAGCATCCATCGCTCTATCAGTTTCCGGTCAATGCGATGGGCGTTCCCTACACGTACACGCTCAACCGAACACCGTATATCGAAGCGAGTGCGGGTATTGCCAACGTGTTTAAGTTTTTCCGAATTGACCTGGTCAAACGACTCAATTATCTAGATCATCCTAATGTGTCATCATGGGGCATCCGGGCTCGTGCTACGCTCGATTTTTAATGATTACGTATTATGCAACAGGCGCTTACACTCCGAACGAAAATCCAACTGGGGATTTATACTGTCATAAACCCATTTGTTAAACTATTAATCCGGTTAGGTTTGACGCCTAACATGGTTACCACCATTGGACTTGTCTTAAACATTGGCGTAGCGTTCATATTTATCGCGGGTGCCGAGCAGGGTAACCGGGGCGATTTCAGCTACATCGGGTGGGCCGGGGCGCTGGTGCTGTTTGCTGGTTTGTTCGACATGCTCGACGGACAGGTGGCCCGGTTGGGTAAAATGAGCTCTTTGTACGGTGCCCTGTTCGATTCGGTGCTGGACCGGTATAGTGAGTTGATTATGTTTCTGGGCATTTGTTACTACCTGATTTCTCATCACTATTTTTTCAGTTCCCTGTTTGCGTTCATTGCCCTGATTGGTTCCATGATGGTGAGCTACACCCGCGCCCGCGCCGAAGGGTTGGGAATCGAGTGCAAAGGCGGGCTTATGCAACGCCCGGAACGGGTCATTACCATTGGCGTATCGGCACTGGCCTGCGGCTGTTTTGCCCCGCTGCTAGGGTCTGATTTTAAAGTTTACATACCCGGCATACCGATACACGTCTTCGAGACCATGTCAATTTTTACTCTACCGCTGGTAGTAATGGCCATTATGACCAACATAACCGCCTATAACCGGCTCATGGACGCAAAACGAGGACTTGAAGAAAAAGAGAAGCCGTCTTCTCTGAAAACATTCGCTGTGACTTTTTTGCTTCTTGGCAGCGTTTTGGGCTATTCTGTACCGACTAGCGCACGGGCGGCTAGTGCCTTGTCAGACGATAGTCATCAGGAAAAAGGGAAAACAAGCTTTCCCATACCAAAAGGCATTCCCAATCAGTTGTTTTATATCCAGCGGGACCCCAATCCGAATACAATTATTTGCACGCTGAATTTGAAAAATGGCCAACTCGATAAGCAGGACCCGGTTCACGTTTTCTGGATTCGGTACACCGAACAGAGCCAGCAAAAGGAGCTTTCTTACATTCAGCGCACGTTTGCTTATGGTGTAAAAGCCCGGCCTGTCGCTAATGAGCAATATGAACTGACCTTTGTATCGTACAAAAAATTGCCCCTGCACCTGGTAAAGTCGGACCATGACGCTGGCTATTACGTCTACGCGACCGTGAACCAGAAAAAAGTGATTCTTAGGCGCATTTATCTCCATATAGAAGGCGGCACCATGTGGATGCCGAATGTAAAGTACATTCAACTGGAAGGCACGAATGCGTTGACGGGTGAATCGACAGTAGAACGGATTATGGTCTAGTAATGAATCAACCTACTGAAATTGGTCGCCCATTTATCAACAAAGGCGTAGTTGGAGTAAGTGCGGCATCCGTGGCTTATCTACTTCTGTCATACACATTGGTTGGCTTCAAATCCGATCAGCTTGTCTTGGTTGGGTTGGTAAACGGATTGTATTATGCATCCAGCCAGAGCCGTAAGTTCATCATTGGTTTTTCCATTTTCGTTGTCTATTGGATCGTTTTCGATTACATGAAGGCGTTCCCTAATTACCAGTACAATTCGGTACATATCGAATCGCTTTATGCACTGGAAAAGAGGCTGTTCGGTATTGGATACGGCCAGTCGATTCTGACGCCTAACGAATACTGGCTAATGCATAAAACAACCTTCCTGAATATATTGACCGGGTTATTTTACTTGACCTGGGTGCCCATTCCGCTGTCATTTGCTACCTATCTTTTCTTTAAAGATCGTCCCGCGTTTTTTCCCTTTGCCCTGACGTTTGTGCTGGTCAACCTGTTGGGCTTTGTTCTGTATTACGTGTACCCGGCGGCTCCGCCCTGGTATATACAGGCGCATGGGTTTGCTTTTGAGCCGCATACGCCTGGAAATACGGGTGGTTTGGCCGCCTTTGATCAGTATGTTGGTGTGCCTGTTTTTGCATCCATATATGCCAAGAGCTCAAACGTGTTTGCGGCTATGCCATCGCTCCACTCATCGTACCCGGTGATTGTCCTGTATCATGGGATAAAGAAAAGGATGGGGTCGATCAATTGGTTTTTCGGCCTGATTATGGTGGGTATTTGGTTCTCAGCAGTTTACACAAGCCACCATTATGTGCTGGACGTTCTGGCGGGAATTACCTGTGCGCTGACAGGAATCGCACTCTTTCGCCAATTACAGAAGATGAGTTGGCTGCAATCCTTTATCCGGAAAATGGTGGCGCTAACCGCTTAAGCCAGCTGTATATTACACCTTCAAATAATCCCTTAATTCTGTGGCGTCCTGCGCGTTCATGCGGCCTGCCAGTACCAGGCGCAACTGCCGCCGACGAAGGGCACTGGCATACCGGTCTTTTTCTTCATCTGTTTCGGGAATAACGGCCGGCACCTCGATAGGCCGGCCACTCTGATCGACGGCCACAAACGTATAATAGGCGCTATTGGTGCTAACCCGGTGTCCGGCCGGAATGTCTTCTGCCCAAACCTCAATAAAAATTTCCATTGATGAACTGAAAGCCCTGGTTACCTGAGCTTTCATGGTTACGATGTTGCCCAGCCGGATCGGTTCCGAAAAAGAGACATTATCGACGGAGGCTGTTACGACCAGCCGGTTCGAGTGTTTCTGGGCGGCAATAGCAGCCGCAATATCCATGAAATGAAGAAGTCGCCCACCCATCAGGTTATTGAGTGTATTGGTATCATTGGGTAATACCATTTCGGTCATAACCGTAATGGATTCGCGGGCATGTTTGGGTTGAGGCATTTGTTGATGATGCGTTAGTGACAGACCGTTTTAAGGTACGCAAACCAACGACCAAAAAAGCACACTGACAAACGAAGCGCTGAATTTGACGCTATGAGGAATGCCAAATCAGCGATCGTGCCGAATCGCTAGCGTAGTGGTGTTGTCGGGCAATCAATTTTGGTAAGAACGTAGGCGTACCCCGCTTTAGGGTCTTTAAGTACCCATTTGCCCTGTCGTTCAATTCGTTCGCCCTCCAGCCAGGAAATACTGTCTCCTTTCGTAACTAGATTGAGCGTGTACGGTTGAGTTGTGCCTTCGCCCGAACGCTTCCAGTCAACCTGAATTTGACCAGACTCCACTGTTCCCTCAAGCGGGCCCTGCGCCCGGTCTTTTTCGTAGGGATTACTGTCTAAATAACCCCTAACCTGATTGCCATTAATGACTAATTGAAGTGTGGTGGTATCCCGGCTCAGGATCTGGCGGAAGCAGAGCGTATCGGAAGATACGGTTGCTTTTTCGGATGATTGTGAAGTTGTCGATTGTTCAGATGTGCGACTCTGGCAGGCAAGCGTACCCGCTAGCAAGCCAATAAGGAAGTAAGTATGCATAGTGAATGAGGTGGGGTTTTAAAAATAACCGTTGTCATCATTAATAGTTTGAGAGTACAACCTGGCTATTCTTTGAATACATGACGAAAAGCGAACAAAATAATT
This sequence comes from Spirosoma radiotolerans, assembly GCF_000974425.1. Lineage (NCBI taxonomy): Bacteria > Pseudomonadati > Bacteroidota > Cytophagia > Cytophagales > Cytophagaceae > Spirosoma > Spirosoma radiotolerans. Next base: position 4,900,559 of record NZ_CP010429.1, on the reverse strand, counting down.
CATTCCTTGTTGTTTGCAGAACGGATAGCCGCTACCATTCTTTTACAAACACCCAATCGCTTATGTTACCAACCAATAACGCATTCGCAGGGCGGAAGTGGGCCTCACTTGTCGTCTTACTAGCCACCCTGACTTTTTCGTTCACCGCCTGTAAAAAAGCAGATACGACCACTCCTACACTTTCGACGATTGGCGAGCTGATCAATACCGGAAGTAAGTTTACCTTATTGAAAGCAGCCCTTGTTCGGGCTGGGTTGGATGGAACGTTTTCCCAACCCGGAACCTACACCGTTTTTGCGCCAACCGACGACGCCTTCAAAGCCTTTGGCTATGTTGATGCTGCGGCCATTAATGCGGCCCCCGTCGATCTGTTGAAAACCGTTCTTCAATACCACGTACTCAGCACCCGAGTTAGTGCGTCAGATATCCCGGCGGGCATTAACACGGCCCAGCAAACGGTAGCCGGACTGCCCCTGTATGTATCGAAGGCAACCTCAACATCCACTACGTCGTCCACGGTTTCCATCAACGGGGCACATATACTACAAGCCGACGGATTTGCCAGTAACGGCGTTGTACATGCCATTGATCGCGTACTATTGCCGCCTGTTTTTGGCAATATTGTCGCCACAATTCAGGGAATTCCTCTCTTGTTGCCAACAGCCTCGTTCAAGTTGCTTCAGGCGGCCGTCACGAAAGCAGGCATTGGTGCTTCGCTAACGGCAGTGGGTCCGTTGACCGTATTTGCGCCGACCGATGCGGCCTTCAAGGCAGTAGGGATCGACTCGGCAGCTATTGCCAAAACTCCGGTCGCGACGCTGACATCCATATTAAGTTACCACGTACTCAATAGCCGTACCTATACGCCACTCATTACCAACGGAGCCAGTCTGTCAACCTTGCAGGGAGGTACCATTACAGCGGGTATCAGCACAACGGCCCTGACCGTTACAGGCAAAGGAAATGGGGGTACACCATCGAACATTGTTGGCCCCGATATTACAGCCACAAACGGCGTAGTGCATATTATTGACCGATTGCTATTGCCGCAATAAGCTGATTTAACCGCCAAAGGAGCAGCGGTGGCGTAGGGATCGTACAAGAGGAATAATCACTTTTCTTTACGGTCCCTGCGTCACCGCTGCTCTTTTATCGCTGTTCTATTTGGCCGTATTTATGCCTTTGGAAGCCGCAATCACCCCCTTTTTCTGGAATCAAAACCCCTGTATACCTGTTATGATTAGAAGGGATTTTTCCCTCTTTTCTTCGCAATTTGTAAGGCCAGAACGGCGCGATTGTCGCCAAGACTTTCGACCTTTGACTTACTGACCCGTTACTCTTATCGAATGGCCAAACCGACTAAAAAACTGTTTTTGTTAGACGCGCTTGCTCTCATCTACCGCGCTCATTTTGCTTTCAGTAAATCCCCTCGTATTTCGTCGCGGGGTATCAATACCTCCGCCGTCTTTGGGTTTATGAATGCCATGATCGAGGTATTGACCAAAGAGAAGCCAACCCATATCGGTGTCGCTTTCGACTCGGCCAAGAAGACATTTCGGCACGAGTCGTTCCCGATGTACAAAGCGAACCGGCAGTCGCAGCCCGAAGATATCAGCGTAGCCATGCCATACATCAAGCAGATTGTAGAGGCCATGCACATTCCCATGCTGATTCTCGACGGGTACGAAGCCGACGACATCATTGGTACCATTGCTAAAAAAGCCGCGCTGGCTGATTTTGAGGTATATATGATGACACCCGATAAAGATTACGGACAGTTAGTCGAAGAACACATTCATATTTATAAGCCCGCCTTTATGGGCAAGCCCGCCGAGAAACTGGGCGTAGCCGAAGTTCTGGAACGCTGGCAAATCGAACGCATTGATCAGGTGACGGACATGCTCGGCCTGATGGGCGACTCGGTCGATAACATTCCGGGTATTCCCGGCATTGGCGAAAAAACAGCGCAGAAATTGATCGCCGACTTCGGAACGGTCGAAAATCTGATTGCCCGCGCCGACGAACTGAAAGGAAAGCTCAAAGAAAACGTTGTCAATTTTGCGCAGCAGGGTTTGCTTTCGAAAGAGTTGGCAACCATTCATTTAGATGTCCCGGTGCCATTTGATGAAGAGCACCTGCGCCATACGGAATACGATAAGCCCCGCCTGGCGGCTTTGCTGGACGAACTGGAATTTCGGCAGATGAAAACCCGTTTGCTGGGCGGTAGTTACGACGAAAAACCAATGCCAGCCGCCTTTAAAACGGGTGATACATCGCAAATGAACCTGTTTGATTCGCCCGGTGGAGACTCACCTGCGTTTCTGCCTTTCCCAAACATGGGGGCGTTGAATCCTTCCGGTGCTGACGATCTTCCGTTCGATTTTGGCTCTGGTACTGCGCCCGCACCTGCCCCGGCTGAAAAGCCGAAAAGTAAACGGACGCCCGTGAAAGTGCCTGTGGCATCGGCTACCGAGGCTACCAGCAAAAAAGTGTCGGATACTATCACAACGGACGATGCCGCCGGGGGCGAGGTGACCGAAATCGAACCGTCCGACGGACAGACACCGGCTTATCTGGATGTGTATCCAGATTATGAACTGGATGAAAATCAGCCCGAGCGACGCAAGACGATTCTCTCCGTCAAACACGATTACCGCCTGGTCGATACGGCCGAACTACGGGCTAGCTTGGTTCATTACCTGAGTTTGCAGCCAAGTATTTGTTTCGATTCGGAGACGACGGCCCTTGATCCCGTCGAAGCCGATTTAGTTGGCCTGTCTTTCGCTTATCGCACCGGCGAAGCGTTTTATGTGCCGGTGCCGGCCGAGCGTACTGAAGCGCAGGCTATTGTCGATCAGTTCAAGCCGGTTTTTGAAAACCCCGCCATTGAGAAAATCGGGCAGAACTTGAAGTACGACCTGTTGATGCTGAAAAAGTATGGCGTGGAAGTGCAGGGGAAACTGTTTGATACCATGATTGCCCACTACCTGATTGAGCCGGAAATGCGCCATAATATGGACATGATGGCCATGACGTACCTCAATTATAGCCCGGTTGAGATCGAATCGCTGATTGGTAAGAAAGGGAAAGGCCAGCTCACGATGCGCGATGTGGACATTCAGAAGGTAGTCGATTATGCGGGTGAGGATGCCGATGTTACGCTTCAGCTCAAAGAAGCGTTTGCCCCTCGTCTAGAGAAAGATAATCTGCACAAGCTGTTCGATCAGGTAGAAATGCCGCTCGTTCAGGTCCTGACCGACCTCGAACTGGAAGGTATCACGATTGATACCAATGCCCTGGCTGAACTCTCTGCCACGCTCGATGTCGATATGAAGCAGGTGCAGCAGGAGATTTTTGCTATTGCTGGTGAGCCATTTAACATCGGGTCGCCGAAGCAATTGGGCGAAATCCTGTTCGATAAACTCAAGCTCGACAAAAACGCGAAAAAGACCAAAACAGGCCAATACGCCACCGGGGAGGAGATTCTGTCGAAACTGGAAGCGGAGCATGAGATTGCCCGTAAGATTCTCGATTACCGGGAGTTGATTAAGCTCAAAAACACGTATGTCGATGCGCTGCCGTTGCTCATCAGCAAGCGCACAGGGCGGATCCATACATCGTTCAACCAGGCTGTAGCGGCAACCGGTCGCTTGTCATCGACCAATCCAAACTTGCAGAACATTCCCATTCGCACGCCACGCGGACAGGAAATTCGCAAAGCGTTCGTGCCACGTGGACCGGAGTTCGTGATTATGTCGGCCGATTATTCACAAATCGAACTGCGGATTATGGCGGCCTTCAGTGGGGATCAAACCATGCTCGAAGCCTTCAATAACGGCGTTGATATTCACACCCAAACGGCTAGTAAAGTATTTCACGTTGGATTGGACGAGGTAACCGGCGATATGCGTCGGAAGGCGAAAACCATCAATTTCGGCATCATCTACGGTATTTCATCGTTTGGCTTGTCGCAACGGTTAAAGATACCGCGCAAGGAAGCTTCCCAGATTATCGAAGAATACTTTGCTGGCTTTCCGGCAGTAAAAGATTACATCGACCAATGCATCGAAAAGGCGCGGGGCTTTGGTTATGCCGAAACCATCCTGGGCCGTCGCCGGTACCTCCGCGACATCAATTCGCGCAACCAGACCGACCGAATGTTTGCCGAACGAAATGCCGTCAACGCGCCTATTCAGGGAAGCGCTGCTGATATGCTGAAGATTGCCATGATTCAAATTCATGCGTTTATGCAGGCCGAGCGGCTAAAGTCGAAAATGATTTTGACGGTACACGATGAATTGGTATTCGATGCTCACCGCGACGAAATTGATTTGCTTCGGGTTCGCGTCGATGAGATCATGAAGAATGCCATCCCGATGGGCGTGAAAATGGAAACCGGTATCGGCATCGGTGAAAACTGGCTGGTAGCGCACTGATCGTTCGTGGCGCTGGCAAATCAAAAAATTCTGCTTCATGGAGTGTTTAAAGAAACCGGTACTCTATGAAGCAGAATTTTTTTGTGCCATCTATCAGCGCATTTTGCCGACAGCTAACTTTTGGTATGCAGCAAAATAGAAAGTGCTGATCTTGACAGGTAATCACCTTTCCAGTATCCCACATGAAGAACAAACCTGTACAAAAACTCATCTTCCTAACCGTTGCTGTTGTTTCACTGGTTACATCAGCGACGTTCGCCCAGACGAAAGCGGCTAAAATCGATGCGCTCGTCAAGCAATACGTGACCAATCGTCAATTTAATGGCTCGGTGCTGGTGGCCGAGAAAGGACAGGTAATTTTCAGGAAAGGTTACGGGATGGCCAATATGGAATGGAACATCCCGAACGCACCCGATACAAAGTTCAGGCTTGGCTCCATTACCAAGCAGTTTACAGCCATGCTGATTATGCAGTTGGTTGAGCAAAACAAGCTTAAACTAACTGGAAAAATCACGGACTACTTACCGGACTATCCGAAAGCAACCGGCGATATAATCACTATTCATCAATTGCTGACACATACGTCGGGTATTCCGAACTACACCAATGTGCCGAAGTTTTTCGAGACGCTCGCTCGAAACTACTATACACCCAGCGACTTCGTAAAAACCTTTTCGGCGCTGCCGCTGGATTTTACGCCAGGTTCCAGGTTTAACTACAGCAATTCCGGTTATTTTCTGCTGGGCGCTATTATTGAAAAAGTAACGGGTAAATCGTATGCGCAGGTCTTGCAGGAAAATATCCTCATACCCCTTCAACTTCGCGATACGGGCTATGATCTATTCAGTCCAATATTACCTAAACGGGCGTCGGGCTACGAAAAAGAGAAAGGGAGCTATGTAAATGCACCTTATCTGGATATGTCGATTCCGTACGCAGCCGGGTCATTGTATTCTACCGTTGAGGACCTGTATCGTTGGGATCAGGCTCTGTACACGAATACGCTTTTGTCGGCGGAGGCAAAAGCAACGCTATTTACACCGTTTTTGGGAAGCTATGAAGCGGGTTTTGGGTACGCCTATGGTTGGATCGTTGGTAAAACAAAGGTTGGTGAACGGAAAGATAGCCTGCTCCTGATCGAACATGGTGGCGGTATTAACGGCTTTAATACATTGATCAGCCGATTGCCTCAGGATAAACAACTGGTTGTGTTACTCAATAACACCGGCCGGGCTCCGCTCGATGCCATGCGTCAAAACATTCTGCGTATTCTCTATGATCAGCCGGTACAGGCTCCCAAAAAGCCGGTTACTGATCTGCTGCGCCAGTCGATCTCAACAGAATCAATCGCTGGTGCCCAGCAGAAGTTTGCCGCCTGGAAAGCCGATAAAGCGTATAGTGTGAATGAAGATGAATTGAATAGTCTGGGTTATGAGTTGCTACGGGACGGAAAGACGAAGGAGTCGATCACTGTGTTTACGTTCAATGTTGACGCTTTTCCAAACTCTTACAACGTGTACGACAGTCGGGGTGAAGCGTATATGACAGCCGGAAATAAAGCAGCGGCTATTCAAGATTATAAAAAATCGGTAGAGCTGAATCCGCGCAACATGAATGGCTATGATAAGCTGAAAGCGTTGGGCGAGACGGCTGAAGCGCCCAAACAAGCCGTTGTGCAAGTCGATACAGCGACGCTGGCTTCGTACGTCGGGAACTACCAACTGGCACCATCTTTTTCGATCGAAATTACCCGGAAAGGTGATAAACTGTTTGGACAGGCAACTGGCCAACCCGCATTTGAGTTATTTGCTGAATCCAAAACCAAGTTTTTCCTCAAAGTAGTTGACGCCCAGGTAACGTTTGTCAGCAACGACAAAGGTGAAGTAGAGCAGCTCATTCTGCACCAGAATGGGCAGAACCTACCTGGCAAACGAGTGCGTTGATTGTTTGATTAATTGAATAATTTTAAGGTAAAGGGGATCAGTCCGGAAGTGGTTTAAAACGCTTTCGGACTTTTTATTGCCTAACCTTCCCAATACTTCTGTCTGAGGGGTAACGCTTAAAATGGGGAGATATATTGTTTTTTAAGACTTTAGTGTAACTCTCTATTCATTTAATAGACAGTACAGATGAACAAATTGTACAGGCTGGCTATTAAATTAGAACATTTGTAGAGCGGGGAACAATTTTGCACTTTTTCTATTTGTCTGATCAAATAGACTGTTTATCAAAGCGGTCTATAGTGAGCTTTCTGTGTTGAAAGCTTACCCAAGCTGTCAGAAACTAGTACGCTGCAAATGAAAAAAAGTCTGTTACCCCTCGCCATAGGCGGCTTCGGTATTGGTATGACGGAGTTCGTTATTATGGGCATTTTACCCGACGTGTCCAGTTCATTACAAATCTCCATTCCCGTAGCGGGTCACCTGATCTCGGCCTATGCACTTGGCGTTGTGCTGGGTGCTCCGTTGCTGGTTGGTATCGCCGGGAATTATCCACCAAAGAAAATTCTGCTGGGCCTGATGGCTCTTTTTACTTTTTGTAATGCTCTCTCCTCGTTTGCACCAAATTATGAAATCATGATGGTCACCCGACTGCTATCTGGGTTGCCCCATGGCGCATTTTTTGGCGTAGGCGCTGTTGTCGCCAGTCGATTGGCGGGCAAGGGCAAAGAAGCCCAGGCCATTTCAATGATGTTTGCGGGCCTTACGGTTGCAAACATCATTGGTGTGCCGCTCGGAACGTATATTGGTCACACCATGAGCTGGCGGATCACCTTTATTATTATAGCCGCTGTAGGACTAGCGACCATGTTCAGCATTTATAAACTACTGCCGGTTATGCCCGTAGTAGGCGAGTCAAATTTGCGTAAAGATTTAAAGCTATTTACCAAAGTGGAGCCATGGCTCATTCTGGGTATCACCGCCATCGGTACCGGTGGTCTGTTTGCCTGGTTTAGCTACATTGCTCCCTTACTGACGGAGGTAGCCCATTTTAGCAGCAGTCAGATCACCTGGATTCTGGTGCTGGCGGGCCTGGGCATGGCTACGGGAAATCTGATCTCCGGACGCATTGCCGACTTGATTTCACCCAGTAAAGCCACGGCTTTGTTTTTACTGTTAATGACCTTATCGCTGATCGGCGTTTATCTGGTGTCGTCTTATCAGATTCCTCTGTTAATCATGACGTTCATAACGGGGGCCATTGCGTTCTCGTTAGGAGCGCCTATTCAAATCCTGATGATTCGCGCGGCAAACGGCTCCGAAATGCTGGCTTCGTCGGTTAGTCAGGCGGGGTTCAATATGGGAAATGCACTAGGTGCTTACCTGGGTGGTCTGCCCATTGCGGCTGGTCTGGGCTATGCTTCGCCCGAATGGGTTGGTGCTGGTCTGGCCTTTGCCGGGTTTCTGCTGGCGGTAGTCGTCTATTTCCGGCAGAGAGAAAAAGGAGTGGTGGAGCATGAAGAGGTAGATAGCTACGAGCTGGTCACGGGGCATTAGTGTACCAAATAATTGGCTCATTTGACCGTAATAGTAGACCGGTCCGGCAAAACTTTTATTATCCTATCAACGGATTCCGTACTTTACACGGAATCCGTTTTTTATGTTTAACCAGTTAACCTCATGAATTTTCTACTCTTACTTCTTGGACTGGCGCTTGTCGTTGTCTATCTCTCCGTGGTCATTGTGCAGCAGGGTACTGTGGCCGTAATCACGGTTTTTGGAAAATATGCCCGTGTTCTTCGGCCAGGGCTGAACTTCAAAATTCCCTTTATCGAGGTTATTTACCGGCGGATTTCCATCCAGAATCGCTCCGTCGAATTGGCGTTTCAGGCCATTACCGCCGATCAGGCAAATGTTAACTTCAAAGCCATGCTGGTGTATTCGGTGCTGAATCAGGAAGAAGAGACCGTTAAAAATGTAGCCTTTAAATTCATTGACGAATCGTCCTTCATGCAGGCCCTAATTCGCACCATCGAAGGCTCCATCCGGAGTTTTGTGGCCACCAAACGGCAATCGGAAATTCTGGCGCTTCGCTCCGAAATTATCGAACATGTAAAAGCGCAACTCGATACCCTGCTCGAAAGCTGGGGCTATCACCTAACGGATTTGCAACTGAACGATATCGCCTTTGACGAAGTCATTATGCGGTCGATGGCGCAGGTGGTGGCTTCGTCAAACTTGAAAGCCGCGGCCGAGAACGAAGGCCAAGCGCTCCTGATCACAAAAACCAAAGCCGCTGAGGCTGAAGGTAATGCGATTCAGATTTCGGCTGAAGCAGAAAAAACAGCCTCTCAACTGCGTGGACAAGGCGTTGCGCTGTTCCGGGAAGAAGTTGCTAAGGGCATGGCCGAGTCGGCTAAAGTGATGACCGAAGCGAAGCTGGATGCCTCGCTGATTCTATTCTCGATCTGGACAGAAGCTATTAAGCACTTCGCCGAAAATGGGAAAGGCAATGTCATTTTCCTGGATGGTTCAACCGAAGGAATGGATAAAACAATGAAGCAGCTTCTAGCAGTCGAAAAAATGAATACCAACGGCGATTCGGGTGGCATCATTACGCCCCCATCGGTACCAGGAAGACGTTAGGCCGGTAAGAATCCGGAAAAAATATTGGGAACGTTGGCCGTTTTGTTTGTTCTCATTAACAAACCCTGATTCACGCACAAATGACAAACTTGCTTTTTCCCACAGATTTTTCGAATCATACATCAGCCGCTTTGGACTGGGTACGGTTATTTGCGCACAAAACGGGTGCAACCATCACGCTTTTGCATGTGTACCAGCCCATGATTCCCGATTCAACTTTGCCTACGGTCGGTGATCCAGGGCTGGGTATCCTGGCCTCACAGGAAATTGAAGAGATCAGCCGTCAACAGATCAATAAACTAGGGACAACGCTAGAGGCTGAGGGCCTGTCGGTCAATGTCGAATGGCGGATTGGTGCAGTCGATGATGGTATCCTGGAAGTGGCTAAAGAACGTGCTGCTGACCTGATTATCATGGGGCGCAGCGATTTGAATACTTTCTTCGATCGGTTGGCCGGGAGCGCCGTTACGGATGTCGCCGATGACGCGAGATGTCCCGTGCTGATCGTTCCGACTACGGCCGATGGCGCATCCATCCGTCCGGCGCAGGTGCATACCATTGCGTATGCCATGCAGGCGCAGACGACCCAGGCGCAGGTAACGTTTCAGACCGAGTCGCTGCTGAAGGCGTTTGATGCACAACTGGCGGTTCTAACCGAAGATAAGCTCGATGACGTTCATGCCGATCTGATCGTCATGGAATTGTCGCCTAAGGCGGGCTTCCTAGACAACCTGTTCCACCCCAACCATACAACAGCGCTGATTGAAAAATCCGATATACCCGTACTGGTCTATCACGCAAAAAAATAGCATGGTTTATACATAAAGAAAGGCCACTTCGGAAATGAAGCGGCCTTTCTTTATGTATAAACCATTTATGTTATCCAACGCTACCTTCCAGACTGATCGCCAAGAGCTTCTGGGCTTCTACGGCAAATTCCATCGGGAGTTGGTTCAGTACTTCTTTCGCGTAGCCATTGATAATGAGGGCTACCGCCTGTTCCGTTGGAATACCGCGCTGGTTGCAGTAAAATAACTGATCTTCCCCAATTTTCGAGGTCGTGGCTTCATGTTCTACTGTCGCTGAGGGGTTGTTTACCTCCAGATACGGGAACGTGTGAGCACCACATTTATCGCCTAACAGCAACGAATCGCATTGTGAGTAGTTGCGGGCGTTTTCAGCACGCTTCATTACCTGTACCAAACCGCGGTACGAGTTCTGGCTCTTACCCGCCGAAATGCCTTTCGACACGATCCGGCTTTTGGTGTTTTTGCCAATGTGAATCATTTTGGTGCCCGTATCAGCCTGTTGCATGTTGTTCGTCACCGCAACCGAGTAAAACTCACCAATCGAGTTGTCACCTTTTAGAATAACCGAGGGGTATTTCCAGGTAATGGCTGAACCGGTTTCAACCTGCGTCCAGGAGATTTTGGCATTCGGGCCGTCGCAGATACCTCGTTTGGTCACGAAGTTATAAATGCCCCCTTTACCGTCTTTATCGCCGGGATACCAGTTCTGTACGGTCGAATACTTAATTTCGGCATTACCCATTGCAATCAGTTCAACAACGGCTGCGTGAAGCTGGTTTTCATCGCGCATAGGAGCCGTGCAACCTTCGAGGTAACTCACATACGATCCTTCATCGGCAATGATCAGCGTCCGTTCAAACTGACCGGTTCCGGCCGCGTTGATTCGGAAATAGGTAGACAGTTCCATCGGGCAACGAACGCCTTTAGGAATGTAGCAGAATGAACCATCCGTAAAGACAGCCGCGTTCAGAGCTGCAAAATAATTGTCTTTGGCGGGTACGACGGAGCCCATGTATTTTTTCACCAGTTCAGGGTGCTCATGAACGGCCTCCGAAATAGAACAGAAAATAATGCCCCGTTCGGCAAGATCTTTCTTAAAGGTCGTGGCTACTGAAACCGAGTCCATAACGGCATCGACGGCTACCCGTGGGCGTTCACCCGATGCCGCATCCAGCCCCGGTACATCTACGACACCCGCCAGCCGTTTCTGTTCGTTCAGCGAAATACCAAGCCGGTTGAAGGTATCGATCAATTCAGGATCGATTTCGTCGAGTGAGTTGACTGTTTTCTTCTGTTTTGGAGCCGAGTAGTATTTAATGGCCTGATAGTCTATTTTAGGATAGCTAACATTGGGCCATTTTGGCTCGGTCATCTCCTGCCACATTCGAAAGGCCTTCAGCCGGTTTTCGAGCAGCCAGTCAGGTTCATTCTTTTTGGCAGAGATGAAACGAATCGTGGTCTCGTCAAGACCCATCGGGGCCTCGTCGGCTTCGATTAATGTCTCAAACCCGTATTTATATTCGGCGTTGGTTATGCTTTCTAAAATATCCGCGTCCTTGCTCATAGTCTCGGTTAATTGCGTGGTTTTTGCACCACTGCAATATATTTTTAACAATCTGCCCGGTGGGTACGTTCCGGGCAGGTTGGACAAATATCGGAAACTTTCCGCTATTTCAGTCATCTCACTTCTCTAGTCTATCTGCTTATGGATATGTACAAGTTGAGCAGGCTCTACACCCATCAGTCGGATGCCTATAAGATTATCCATTCTTTTTGTATACCAGGACCTGGAGAAAGGAAGGGCTTCTGTAATACACCGGAATAAAGTTTTATTTGTGAAAAAAGAACAATGAATTTGACGTATAGATTAGCCACTGAAGCAGATTTGCCCGAGATTGTCAGCATGCTTGCCGATGATAAATTAGGGGCCACTAGAGAAACCTTCCAGGAGCCGTTGCCCATGGCCTACCTCGAAGCTTTTCGAAGTATAACCAATGATAAGCAACAAGAACTGACCGTTGTTGAGGCTGACGGGGTCATTCTGGCCACCTTTCAACTCACGTTTATTCAATACTTGACGTATCGGGGCAGTATACGGGCTCAGATTGAAGCAGTACGCGTGAAATCTACGCACCGCGGACAAGGGGTTGGCACTGAACTTTTCCAATATGCCATTCAGCGAGCGAGAGAAAAAGGGGCTCACATTCTTCAGTTAACAACGGATAAGAAAAGGCCCGAGGCTAAACGGTTCTATATCTCACTCGGGTTCGTTGATTCCCACGAAGGCATGAAGTTGGCTATTAGCTAATTAGAGTTTACTTTTTTTCCCTGGTCCGTGAGGACACGGACCAGGGAGGTGGAATCTTTTCTTTTGCTCAAGCCGTAACCTCACGGCCCAATTTTGACCGGAGAGTTTTGCTGATACGAAAGTGGTCCGTGAGGACACGGACCACGGAGGTGAAGTTTTCTCTAGTCCATGTCCTCAAGGACCAGGGAGGTAGGGAGATAATTAGCCAATCGTTAAAATAGACTTCGTTCAATCCCCATTTCGAGGCCACGCAACTCGGCCAGACCGCGCAGTCGCCCGATGGCTGTATAGCCGGGGTTGGTTTTCTTGGCCGGGTCAAGGTCATCAAGCATTCGGTGACCATGATCGGGCCGGAAAGGTAACCGATAGTCTTCCCGTCCTGCCTGCTTCCGACGGTGTTGTTCCGTCAGTAAGGTTTTCATCACGCCATACATATCCACATCACCCGCCAGGTGGTCGGCCTCATGGAAATTGCCATCGGCGTCGCGCTGGGTGGCCCGCAGGTGAACAAAGTTAATGCGGTCGCCCAGCCGGTCGACCATCCCGACCAGGTCATTGTCGGCGCGTACACCATAGCTGCCTGTGCAGAAACACAGGCCGTTATACGAGCTTTCGTAAGCCGCCAGCAGTTGCCGGGCATCGGCCTCCGTACTGACTACACGGGGTAATCCCAGAATAGGAAACGGCGGGTCGTCGGGGTGAATGGCCAGCCTGATGCCGGCGTCTTCCGCAACGGGCGTTAGCTCCGCAAGGAACGTGTATAGGTTTTGCCGAAGTACGGCCTCATCTACGATTTTATAGCTTTGCAGTATGTCGGCAAACGCGTCAAGGGTAAAGCTCTCCTCGCTGCCGGGCAGGCCAGCAATAATGTTGCGCGTCAGGCGATGCACATCGGCATCCTGAGCGGCATCGAGCCAGTGCCGGGCTCGGGTTAGCTGCTGTTCCGAATAGCTTTTCTCCGCATTGTGTCGTTTAAGAATATACACCTCAAAGGCACAAAACTCGGTTGTGTCGAATCGAAGGGCCGTTGATCCATCCGGCAGGCGGTAATCCAGATCCGTGCGGGTCCAGTCCAGTACAGGCATAAAGTTATAGCATACGGTGTCGATGCCACAAGCTGCCAGATTAACCAGGCACTCTTTGTAGTTATCGATGTATTGCCGGTAGTTGCCCGACCGTTTTTTGATGTCTTCATGAACGGGGACGCTTTCCACCACCGACCAGCGTAACCCCGCTTTTTCTATACTGCTTTTTCGCTCATTAATTGCGTCGCGGGTCCAGACCTGCCCGTTTGGGATTTGGTGAAGGGCAGATACGACACCCGTTGCACCGGCCTGCCGTACATCCGACAGCGATACGGGATCATTCGGGCCGAACCACCGCCATGTTTGTTCTAATGCCATTTATAGAGATTATTTTTCGTAAGTCAATCCATCGCCAAAGGTAAACAAGGCATAGCCTTTTGGCTTCATATAGCCCGGTACATCCGACTGATTGTCGAGCACAGCCTGCCGCGAAATAGGTGTTGTAAACGGCATTTTGCCAGTTGGTTTAAACACTCCGCTCAGCACGTCCAGTACGGCATCGGTGGTTGTGCCAAAGGTAGCCAAAACGGTTTTTACGTTTGCATTGTCCACTTCGTCAATTACCCAGGGGCTGGTGTAATTGACGAGTAAAACGGTTGGTTTAGTGCTGGTGATCGCGTTAACATGCGCTACATCGATTTTATTCTTCGATAACTATAGCTCAATCGGTGCACCGGTTGAACTGAATAAACTGCCGCTATTGGGCGTGAGCCACAGCACCACCACATCGGCTTCTTCCTTTGTGCCGACAAAGACCAGACTTCCTGCATTTTTCTGTGGCCTAATGACGGTGGTGGCCGTTTGGGAGCGACCATTGTCGTAGTACGACTCTATGTACACCTTTGTTTTTGGGGCCAGGGGCAAGAGTTTCGCACTGTTCCGGAGCAGCACGATGGATTTGCGCATAGCCAGATCGCCCCGTTTCTGGAATTCGGTATTACCGACCGTTTTCTGGGCCACATCTGCATCGACGTAAGGGTTTTCGAATAAGCCCAGTACGAACTTTTCCCGTAGCAAACGAGTAATCGACTCGTTGATACGTTTCTCGGATACCAATCCTTTTTTTACCGTTTCCAGCAAAATGGATGGGTCGCCTGAACCCGAAAATAAATCGACGCCACAGTCGATGGCTTTCTGATAACGCTCCGGGATACTGAGCTTTTCAACACCCCAGGGCATCATCTCGATAGGGCCGGTATCGGAGTTGATGATGCCCTGAAACCCCATCTTATCCCGTAGTAAGTCCTTAATGATCGCTTTGTTGTAAGCAAAAGCTACTTCCTCATACTTCGTGCCGATGGGTTTGGCATAATAGGGCATGATGGCCGACGTACCGGCATCAATGGCGGCCTGAAACGGTTTGAGATGGTAGGCGAACATGTTGCCGGGGTAATGCTGATCTTTCCCCCAATCGAAGTGTGGGTCCTGGCCCTCTACCTGTGGCCCACCGCCGGGAAAATGCTTTGTTGTCAGTCCTACCGAATGAATCCCCAGCTTGGGTCCCTGAAAACCCAGAACAACTTCACGGGTCATGTCGGCTGTCCAGTCTGCACTTTCGCCAAAAGTGCCTTCAATCCGTTGCCAGCGTGGTTCGGTAGCGAGGTCTGCCATGTATTGATAGCCCTTCCGAATGCCGACAGCCGCCCATTCCTGGCGGGCAATATCGGCAAACTCGCGGGTAAGTTTCAGGTCGTGCATGGCCGACAGCCCCAGTTCGCCTGGCCATTTGGAGAAGACCGTTGTGCCAACGCTGAGCCCAATAGCAGCATCGACGGTTATGTGGTTGCGCGGATTCGAGGCAACAATGGCCGGTATGCCCAGACGGGAGCTTTCGCAAAGCGCCTGCAACTTGTTACTCCAGTCGGCCATGATTTTAGCCGATGTATTGGCGCGCAGAATAAAGTGGCGCAACTGGTTTTGCATTACCCCTTTGGTTGTTCCGGCAGCCATCATCATCGGGTATGGCAAGGGCTTCCGGGTGAACATATTCATGTTCTGCACCAGGTCTTCCTCATTGAATTCGCTGGTAATCTCCGACTTAGGGGCTCCCTGCTGGAATGAGTTATCCCCAGCCAGTCGGGTGGTACTAATGAGCATGAAACCAATTTTCTCCTCAAGGGTCATCTGCGAAATCAAGTCCTGTATCCGCTTGTCAACAGGCAATCGCCAATCTTCGTATTGATCGAGCTTTCCGTTTTTATTCAGGTCTTTGAACAACAAACCGGTTTGCGTTAAGGTCTTTACGGATCGGTATCCCAGCGTCGGTTGTGTTGGTTTTTGAGCCAGCGCGTTGGTAACAAGCACGGAGCAAGCCATCAATATGACTTTCTGGATAAAGAATGACTGTCTGATTGGATGCATGCGTTACGTGCGGTTAAACTCTATTCAGTGTTAGGGATACTTGTCGGTAGTCAATGCCCTTCGGCCGATACAAACTTTAGTCTGACCAGCTTCGTGACGCGTTGGTACAATGGTGTCTATAGGATTCTCAGGCTAGGCTTGCAGACTGTTAATTGTAGAAAAAGAAGAAAGTGGCTCGCAAGAAGTCGTTTTAAATAACCCTATTTTGTATTAAGTGTAATTGCCTTTTCTGATCATTACAAATTAAGTTGCGCAAAAAAGACCCTATTTTCACGCAAACGTTCCCGAGATCCTTTGCGTGAACTTATAATTTTCTAATTATTTCTAATGAAAGTAGTATAATGTAGAAGCCATGTACTAACTAGAGAGGAAGTGATAAGGCAACGTGCCCTGTGTAGAATATAATTATTTTGTTATCGGATCTCGTATGAAAACGGTTACCATCAAGGATCTGGCTCGCTCATTGAATCTATCCACGTCGACTATTTCAAGGGCCCTGCGGGGTAGTTCGGAGATAGGGGTTGAAACAAAAAAGCGGGTCCTGGAACTGGCCCAGCGTCTAGATTATAATCCGAATCCGGTAGCGCTGAGTTTGTTAAGTAGTCAGACAAATGACATTGGCGTTATAGTCCCGGAAATTGCCAATCCATTCTTCGCCATCGTCATTGCGGGTATTGAAGATGTGGCGTTTGCTCAGGGATACCATGTTGTTATTTACCAGAGCCACGAAGATTATGAACGGGAGGTGCTGAATGTCAAACACATCTACAACCGTCGTAAAGATGGGCTACTCGTTTCCGTGTCTACATCAACGAAAGATTATGCGCATTTCAAGACCATTCATGAACGGGGATTTCCTATTGTGTTCTTCGACCGAATTTGTGAGGAGATAGACACGCATAACGTATCGGTTGATGATTTTGAAGGGGCCTATAAAGCGACGGAGCACCTGATTAAGCAGGGTTGCGAACGCATTGCTCATGTGTCGGGGCCTGCTCATCTGCTCATTAGTCGCCGGAGGTTGCACGGCTACCGGGCCGCCTTGCTGGATTATGGCCGCCCTATTCAGGATGACTGGGTAGTTGCCGCAGCGTATAACACGACCAGCGCGCTGGTGGCTACCCGTGGCCTGCTTGCAAAACCAGAGCGGCCCGATGGTATTTTTGCCTCCAGTGATAACATTGCTATTGGCTGTCATTCAGCCATAACGGAAGCGGGTTTAACGATGCCCGATGATATTGCCTTAGTCGGCTTTTCGGATCTGCCGATGGCTGCTTTGTTAAATCCACCGCTAAGCTCAGTGGCGCAACCTGCCTTCGAAATGGGTCGCTCGGCTGCGGAGTTATTGATCAACCTGATCCGGAATCCGCGCGAACACAGCACATCGATCAGCAACGTACTAAAGACCAGCTTAGTCGTCCGGAAGTCATCGCTTCGGGGGACTGCCGTCGTTAAAAATGATGAATAATAGGCTGATTGTTAGAGACGTAAGGGGTGTGCTCAGGCGCTCCAGCCCGTGGTTTTTCTAGTTCATGTATGGACTGAAGCGCCTGAGTACAACCCTTACAACGTCGCCTTAGTTGTTACGTTGATCCTGCTATAGTAAAGCGTCGTTAATCCCTCGAAGCCTGAGTCTGTACCAACCAGCAGCCAGAGTTCTCCTTTGTCACTACTACGGGCCACAAACGGCTTATTGACGTTAGAGCGGCTAATAAGCTTGTAATCTTCTGTCTCGGCCCCGGTGCTGATATCGCCCAGTAGAATAGCGTCTTTTCCTTCATTATTTTGGGAGCCTTTATCCACATTGATGGTGTAAAAGCCATCTTTTAGGACCTTGACCGGCTCAACGGCCGAAGCCCCCGCTTTGAGGAAAACACTGCCGCCCGGCGACCCACCAATCCCAATCGAATTTCCTGGATATTTCGATGCTAGTTCGATATCAAAGACAAGGGAATAATCGGTGTTGGGCGTCAAGCCCGTAATTTTTCTCTTCAGAAACATGAACGCATCGTCACTGCGATTCATGCTTTCGACCAGGATTGATTTGCGGGTTGTGTCAAGTGGCGTTGGTAATCCTTTGTAGGCCGATTTGAACTCCATAATGTCGGATTGTGCCGTGCCATAATCCGTCAGCTCGGCTGTCCAGCCATCTGTATTTCGTTGAAAAGAAGATTGATAGGGGAGGCCGGGTTGTAAGGGAGTGCTCTCCTGATGACAAGCGGTGAAGGTGAGTAAACTGCCTGTGAGAGCGGCCAATAAGAACAACGTTGATTTCATTATTAACTCGGTTTGTTTCCTTTAGTGACTCCCCCGAATTAGTAACCGTTGTAAACTTACCGCAAAAAACTACCTGAACCGACCTCGTCCCGAAGAATCCAGGCCACGCAAGGCGAGGTAAAATGCTATCACATAAGTCATTTGCAGGCCTGCGCCCGACCAGTCTTCTTTCAGAGTAGTACCAAATAAAAGTGCAGCAATAACGAGCCCACCCGCAAAATAGCCCCATTTCGTGAATTGACCACCTAGCAAAATTGCGATGCCGACGGCCAGTTCAACAAAAGGGAGTGTATATAGGAAAGCCCTTGTCAGTAAAGCCGGCAGAATGGTACTGGCGAAGCCTGCTTCCGTCTTAGTCACAAAGGTGCTGAGTTTTGGCAGACGAACCAGCCCATGCATGAGCATGTTGATGCCAAGTCCAATGCGTATGACGAGTTGAGCGAGTTGGTTATTCGTCATCGCTCTCGTCTATGTCGCCCTCTTCAACGTCTTCTTCTGCCAGCATGTCGTCGTTTACGCCATTGGCTTCTGTATCCGAATCATTGACTTCTTCCTTTTCTGGCTCAGGTCCCTGATTCACGACGGGACTCAGGTACTCAGTCTGTGCTACGCCACCACCGGCGTTTTCGCCCTGTATCATCTTGGTCATTATGCCCTGATTTTCATCGTCAGCAGGGTCATACTTAATCGTTTCGTTAGGGTTCATGTGGTTGGAATTTAGCGGAAATGGTAAAATTCTGGAATTGTTAAAGGCCACCTGACCGGGTTACATGGCCGCCTAAGGCGTAGTTGTCATCCTGGTGGTGATCGTGTTCGCCGGTGGGATCGCCATCTTCATCCGTGGTCTCCTCGTCGAAGTCGCTCTCTACTAACTCGTCATCATCTTCATCCAGATCTGTTTGATTCGTGAATAGGTTCGGATCAATGCGGCCTATTCTGGAACCGACTATTTCGGCATCCATAGGTAACGGCTTGTTTTCTAGCGTTGTCATAGTCAAAGTGTGTTTAGCTGTGGTAAACTATAACCCGGTAGAATAGCGAAAGGTTAGACTTATTTCGGGGATACAAAATTCACTACTGATCCATGTTCTGCATAAAATCCTTTTTCGTAGTTGCCAGCCTGTTGCTTTCCGGTCTTGTTTACGCGCAAACATCCCGTGAGCCGTTATTTACGTCATTTGACGGGACAAAGATTCACTACGATGTGCTGGGGGAAGGAAAGCCGGTTGTTTTGTTACATGGCTTCATCTCGAACAGCGAAAGCTGGAAACGAGCCCCCGTCCGACAAGCGTTGGCCAATGCTGGGTTTAAAGTCGTTATGCTCGATTTACGAGGCAATGGCTTGTCTGATAAACCGCACACAGCCGAAGCGTATCGGGACAATACTGAGTTAAAGGACGTCATGGCCCTCATGAAACACCTGGGCCTTACGAACTACGATGTGGTGGGCTACTCGCGCGGGGCCATTCTGACGGCCAAATTGCTGACCATGGATAAGCAGGTGCATCGAGCAGTTATGGGCGGTATCAGCGTCGATTTCTCGGACCCAAACTGGTACCGGCGCAAGAATTTTCATGAAGCATTGACCAAGCCCGGTAGCCATCCAGAATTGCAGAGCGCTATCGATTACGCCAAAAAGTCGGGGGCCGACACGGTTGTACTGGCTCGTTTGCAGGAGTTTCAGCCCGTCACCACCAAAGCGGAGCTAGGCAAAATCAAGGTGCCCGTGCTGGTGGTCAATGGCGACCAGGATAAGGACAATGGCGATCCGCAGACGCTGGTTGATGCTATTCCCGGCTCCCGACTGGTCATTGTGCCGGGCGATCATGGCGGAGCCATGCGTACCCCCGAATTTGCCAAAGCCGTAGTGGAGTTTTTGAAAAAGTAACTCTTCATGGCGAAACGGACTCGGCTTTAATACGGCATAACCAACAGGAAGAATAAGCCAGCGAAGCAGACACTCAACCAGGGATTAAGGCCAAGCCGGTAGCTACGAATGAAGTGCTGACCCATGGTAAGCGCACAACCGATCTGAGCCAACGCGGGCCAGTGCATGCTGAAGCCAATGGCCGAAACGAAGCCACCGATGAACAAACTCATGCCAAGATGTCCAGTATAATCCAGCACTGTTTGAAGAAAATTGTCATCGTGACGCTGGGCTAAGTAAAGGCAAGCAACAAGCAACTGGCTGATTATTAGCACTAAAGCGGCAGGGAGCCAGATAGGGAAGTGGACGATGGTGGCCAATCCGCCG
Organism: Spirosoma radiotolerans; assembly: GCF_000974425.1. NCBI lineage: Bacteria > Pseudomonadati > Bacteroidota > Cytophagia > Cytophagales > Cytophagaceae > Spirosoma > Spirosoma radiotolerans. The sequence continues at coordinate 4,880,443 of NZ_CP010429.1, read as the reverse complement.
ACCAGGCCAAAAACAGTGAGGATAAACGCGAGCCGATAACCGAGCCGAAAATCGGGCTGGAGGTCCAGGAGGTTCCATCGGCCCGGTGCTGAGGTGATGATGATTCGCCGGTTGTAGGAAATGAATGCGTAAAGCGTTTTCAGACTGGATTTGATCCAGTTCAGCGATAACAGTTTTTTAAGTTGTTTATTCTGTTTTCCGAAGGCGTAAATCCAGGTGTCAACACCATACAGCGTCTCACCACCGTCAAGATCGACCAGGGGTATTTCGTGCCGGGCTCGTTGTCGATCAATGCGATTTATCGTTTCCGGTGTCAACTGACTGCTACTGAGCCGTGTAAGGCAACCACTTGTGTCAGCCGCTACCATGCCCTTTGTATAGAGCTTACACATTGGGCAGCTTTCGTCATAAATGATCAGCTTTTTCATGATTATTAGTATTTTGAACTTTCAGAAATAGTTGAAATTTAAAGGCAAAAAATTATCGAAATACGTTCAGAAACTGACTCACCAACCAGTTTTCTTCCGCCTTGATGACTGCATTGAGTGTATTATCCGCAAAGCCAACAACATTACTGAGCCCGGTCATTACCCGATGAAATTCCTGCGCTTCGGGGGTATCGGTAGGGATATTTTTAAGCTCATTTAAGACCTCTACAACAGGCGTGATTTCCCGTCGACGGCGTTCTTTGGCTACCTGCCGGGCTACTTTCCAAATGTCTTTCTCTGCAATGAAAAACTCCCTGCGTTCGCCGGGCTTTAGCTGTTTATAGATAAGGCCCCAGTCCATCAAATCGCGAAGATTCATGCTGGCATTACCCCGCGAAATTTGTAGCTGTTCCATGATATCTTCGATGGCCAGCGCATCGGGTGAGATCAGCAGTAGGGAATGTAACTGGGCCATAGAACGATTGATGCCCCATTGAGTGGCTAATGTTCCCCACGTATGAATAAATTTCTCCTTAGCTTCTTCAAATGTCATAGGGCAAATATATATGATCGTTTTTAAGCTTTCAAAATATTTTGAAAGTTTAATTTCTAAGTAGTAGGTAACTGGATTGTCTTGGCCAAACTCCGGCTCAGCCTAGACAATATGATTGGAAAAGTACTAGCCTGTTCGGGCCGCAATCGTTGCGTCGCTACTGTTCAAGTCAAGCCGGGAATACCTAATAACTCATTGGGATTTGGGCAGATCGATAAAAACTTAGCCCGGTCGGATAGGGAACAAACGCCGGGGAAATCGCCTGTTAAGCCAAGCATATCGGTCATTAGCTGGAAGTGCAAATGCGGGGGCCAGTCGCCGTTTTCAGGGAAAGGGCCAATCTGACCAAGTTGCTCACCGGCGCTGATGGCCTTACCAACAGATAAGTCGTTGAGCGATGTGCGGGTAAGGTGGCCGTAGAGTGAGTAAAGCAGTTTGCCATCCAAATTGTGCTCAAGTATGATGGTTGGCCCGTAGTCGCCGAAGTTATTATTATCCTGAAAGCTATGAATAACGCCATCCAGCGGGGCGAAGACTGGTGTTCCGGCGGCTGCCCAGAAATCAATACCCAGGTGGATTTCGCGAGACTCTTCAGTACCCGAAAAGTGTTCACTTCGGCGGTAAATAACCCGGTGTTCGTTGTATCCGCCCACGCCAACCTGTACGCCCGCCGTTCGCATTTTGCCAAACACGTAGTCCGAAAAGACAGCGGTATTGGTCAAATCAAGGCCGGTTTGCCGCTGTGATTCGGGAGCGAGGTCCGGGTTTGTCGCGGAGAAGTCAAGAATAAGGAACGGGTCTTTCTGAAAATCGAAGGGGAGTAGCATGGGTAAAATTAATCGACTGTAAGGCCAACAATAAGCATCGGTTAAACATAAGAAACTTTGCTTAAAAAAAGTAAGCGTCAGGGTACTAACTCGTTCGATGACCGATGGACTTTTGCCCCTAGTCTGTAGTCGGCGAGTGTTGGCGGTCTCAGCAATCAAGGATATATTTACACCTATTTTTTTATTTATGGTTCGCAGCTTAACGAACTTCGAGCAACATTATTCTTCGGCAAACTGACTACTTAACCTAATTTTATGGAAGTTACTGATGTAAAGCCTGTTCGCACGGCCACCTTGTTTGGCCACCCAATGGGCCTTTTTGTCTTGTTTTTTACCGAGATGTGGGAGCGCTTCAGCTACTACGGCATGCGGGCTATTCTCCTACTGTTTCTGATCGATACGGTTCGGGGTGGCATGGGCCTGAGTGAAGCTGATGGAGCTGCCATTTATGGTATTTATACTGCATCGGTTTACCTTCTGTCGCTGCCTGGCGGCTGGATTGCCGATAACCTGCTGGGGCAACGTAAATCTATCTGGTACGGCGGAATCATTATTATGCTGGGGCATATTATACTGGCCATTCCCTCTGGCAGTGGTCTGTTTTACAGTGGCTTATGCATCGTAGCCATGGGGACGGGGCTGCTCAAACCGAACATCAGCACCGTTGTTGGCGAATTATACCCCGAAGGCGGGGCTCGTAAAGATGCGGCTTTCTCTATTTTCTACATGGGAATCAACACAGGGTCTCTACTGGGTATTTCAATTGTGGGCTATCTGGGTCAGAAAGTCGGTTGGCATTACGGCTTTGGGGCAGCTGCCGTAGCGATGGCATTAGGCTTAGTCACGTACCGTCTGTTCGGGCAGCGTTACCTCGGCGACCACGGTCATTATGTGGCCCAGGAAGCGACAACAGAGGAGAAATCGGCGGATGGAAACCGCTCATTGCTCCTGTTTGTGGCATTCATCGTGGCCTTAATGGCAACCCTACAACTAACGGGTGTTCTCGATCTAACAACAGCACAAGGACTGGCCAAAGCGATGGGTACGATCATTTCGCTGATTGCCCTGTGTTACTTCGCGTATATTTTACTGACGGGTGGGCTGGATGCGACAGAAAAAAAGCGAGTTGTCGTATTATTTATCTTCTTTCTGGCAGCGGCTTTGTATTGGGCAGGCAATGAGCAACAGGGCTCCTCGCTGCAGATTTTTGCGGATCGATACACCGAATTATCGGTTTTTGGCTGGCAGATGCCATCGAGCTGGTTCCAGAATCTGAACCCCGCCTTTATCCTGATCTTTTCGCCCGTATTGGCCGCTCTGTGGGTTTTTCTTGCCAATAATAAGATCAGCTTCCCTGTGCCGGCCAAGTTCGCTGTCTCTCTATTATTGCTGGGATTGGCGTATGTGGTGATGGTGTTCGGAGCAAAAGTCGCTCTAACAGGCGTTCGTACTTCTCCTTTATTTCTGACCTTTACGTACCTGTTTTTTACTGTTGCCGAATTGTTTTTAAGCCCGGTAGGACTCAGCGCGTTTTCTAAATTAGCGCCCAAACGGTATACCAGTCAATTGATGGGACTCTGGTTCGTAGGATCGTCGCTGGGCAACCTCATTGCGGGGCTGTTTGCGGGTGGCTTCGATGAAAAAAACGTTCAGCAAATGCCTCAACTGTTCCAAAGTGTAGCGGTGTTTACATTGGTGTCAGGGTTTATTCTGCTGCTGTTTACCAAACCCCTGAAAAGATGGATGGGCGGGGTGGAATGATATAGGGTGTATGCTTATTCCGTGGGTCTTGTCCTCACGGCCCACTCTCGCGTCAGCAATCGCGTAACCATCCGGATAAATGGGCCGTGAGGACACGGCCCACGGAGTAGTAGAGCAGGCCAATACATCCTACATCCTATACCATACATCCCCCTCTACCCTCCTGCTTTTTTTGCTTTATAGCCCTTGCTGGTGAGCCATGCCAGCACTTTGTCGCGGTGGTCACCCTGAATCAGAATTTCGTTGTCTTTGCTTGAGCCGCCTGCCCCACAGGCGGCTTTCAGTTGTTTGCCCAGATCGGCTAGATCAGCTTCGGTACCGACAAAGTCGCGCACAGTCGTTACCACTTTGCTGCCTCCCAGTTTAACAAGCCAGATCTTAAGGTTCTGCTGAGCGGGCGGCAACGTTTCGACTTCGGGCTCGTGGCTGGATTGATACTGAAAATCCGGATCGGTGGAATACAGGATGCCCGTTCTGTTTTTCTTACTCATAAAGGGATCATTTACGCGTAAAAATAAGCCCTTTCCTTGAGTGCGCATTAAGCTTTGCGCCACCATTTTTTGACCCGATAGCCCTGCCATAACCAGAAGCCCGAAAGAATCACGGCGGGTAAGATTACATACTTGACCGCAAAGGCCGGTTCGGGCAGAGATGCTACAGGGCCGTAGATGTAGCCAAGAATGGGAATACTGGCCAGCATGTGAAACCAGCGAATGAGTTTACGTTCGGTAGCCGCTTTCATGAGGTTGGGTGTCAAAGTTCCAGTAGTTGCCGGACAGTGTCACCGTAGGTACTGCCAGAAGTGAGTTTTGTTCCTTTTTTATCACTCATGCCCAGCAGGAATTTGCCGTCAAAATGCCGGTGCACTTCGGCAATTTTGTGCCGGTTCACCATTACAGATCGGCTGATGCGCACAAACGTGTCCGGGAGTTTCTCGTTTAGTGTTGTCAGCGTATACGTCGTCAGAAATTTTTGTCCGTCCATGGTTGCTAGAAAGACATATTTATCTTCCGCTTCAAAAAAGGCAATGTCGGAAAGGGGGACCAGCTTGATCTTTTCGCCGGTTTTCACCGAGATCGAATAGATTTCTTTCTTCGGCTGCATTTGGGCCAACAGGCGCATGACACTCTCCGACATGGGGTTAACCGCGGGTTGTGCCATATCCTGCCGGTCGACCAGCGTCCTGATTTTCTGGACTGTGCGGGCCAGCCGCTCGGCTTCGATCGGTTTCAGTAAATAATCAATGGAATTTTCTTCGAAGGCACGTATGGCGTATTGATCAAAGGCGGTGGCAAACACGACCATCGGCATGGTTGTCAGGCGAGACAGCATCTCGAAACCATTTAGCAACGGCATTTCAATATCCAGGAAAATCAAATCAGGTTGCAGGCTTTCAATGAGCGTCAGGCCTTCGGCGCCATTGGCTGCTTCGCCAATAACGTCTATACTGTCGCGGTGCTTGTTCAGCAAGCGACGCAAGCGGCTAACAGCCAGCGATTCATCGTCAATCAATATCGTTTTGAAGGGAAGTGTCATGATCTGTTCGGTTAAGCATTGGGTGTTTCAACATCGCGAACACTCCGGATTTTCGTCATCAAAATAGAAATCAAGACCTGTTTGAGGGGCCAGTTTTGTAACTCAACTTTGGCCTCATCGCCGTAGAGAAGTTTGAGCTTATCCTGGATGCTGCGCAGCCCATACCCACCGCTCATATCATCGGGGAAAGCGGGCCCATTATCATGGACGCAAAGGTGTAATTCTCCGTTTTTCTCATAAATACGAACATCAATCCGACCCTGGTCAGCCCGCTTGGCGATGCCGTGTTTAATGGCATTTTCAACAACGGGTTGCAGCAGGAATTGCGGCAGACGAAGTTCACTAAGTGCCGGGTCGCTGATTTCAACACTGAACGTAAGCCGGTTACCAAACCGAACCTTCTCCACCTGCAAATACGTACGGACCATTTCCAGTTCGTCGGCCAGTGTTGCAAACAACTCGCCATCGCGCCCGGTCGAATAGCGAAAGAGTTTGGAAAGCAAAAGCGTCATTTCCTCCGCTTTGTCGGGGTCTTCGTGGACCAAACTGGCAATGCTGTTGAGGGCATTGTAGAGAAAATGCGGATTTATCTTGGCCTGTAACGCATCCAGTTCGGCACGGGTCTTTAGCTTTTCCAGATTGAGCAGTTGAAACTCCTGTTCGGACAGTTTGCGCGTCAACTGCCGTCCTTGTTGCAGTACGTATAGAAAACCATTGGCAACCAGCAGATCCCCGGCTATGTAAATATACCAGTCGGCCGTACGTTCAATGCCGCTGGGTAGCTTGGCCAGCGCGTCGATAAAGGGCTTTCCCAACGCATAATACAAGGCCGTATTAATCAGGAGAATGCTGAACATGACGCTTATGGTGATAATGAGATGCCTTGGCCAAACGGCTCGAAACTGACGAGCCAGCCAGCCTGAAAGTGCCCAGGTTATTAGAAAGCAGGCCGCTCCATCGACCATGTTCTGAGTGATCAGGAACTGATATAAACCCACCATCAGCGGGTTAGCAGCCTTCAAAATTAAATCTGAAAAGTAAATGATGGCATTGCATCCATACACCAGCAAGGCACCAATTAAGGCGCCGATAAGGGTTCCCCATCCTGGTTTTTGCAGAATGGTCGTCAGCGTAATGGGCTCTTCCCGGATATTGGTGGGTTCGGGGCGGTACTTACTGCGCCCCGAGAAATTAAATGAAGCTCCTTCAACGTTGGCTCCGCTCAAGTTGACATCTTCCAGCGAACTGAAGTTGAAATTGGCTTCGTAGAGGTCAGCGTCTGTGAAGTCAGCTCCGCTCAGGTTCGAAAAGCTCAGGTTTACCTGCCGGAGGATAGCCCCCCGAAAGTTAGCTTTGCCGAGGTTGGAAAAGCTAAGGTCAGCCCCCGTTAGGTCGAGCCCGCTGAAGTCAAATTTAGCCAGGTCGGTACCCCGCAACTGAATGCGTTTGCCATTCCTGCCAATGGTACCAATAAGTTGTTCGCGGGTCATACGCCGATAAGTCAAGTTTATTTACACGTTGCCAGGCGTGGCTCCATTTGTCTCAGGCCCCCTGTTGGCAACAGGGAACTGGCTGGTTTAAAAGTAGCAAATTTTTCAACGGCCTGTTTCAGTGCCGGGCAACCAGTATCAGGGCCACCAAATTGTTCGGATGCGTGCATAAGTAATAGTTTATCGATTAGGCGACAATTCACTGATTTTGGCCGCTGACCGGGTCAAAACTAGAGTATACCGCGAGGCATTGCCTGTTTTTTCCGACGAATGCCGGTAAGAACAGTATGAAATAGGGGAGGAGTGGGATAAATTTGGGTTAACATTTGGATTCGTACGTTGTTAGTGACGTAATTACCCATCTGCTTCCATTGACCTTGACTACCACGTTGATTACGTTTCCGCTTTCTGTTGGCCAATTGCGTCCCTGGCGTGAGGGCGACGAAGATTCGCTGGTTCGACACGCCAGTAATCGCCACATCTGGAACAATGTCCGCGATTTTTTCCCGTACCCGTACACACCACGGGATGCTCATTCGTGGGTTCGTTCGAACAAATCGTATCAGCAGCCCAACAACTTTGCCATTGAGGTTGATGGGCAGGCCGTAGGCAATGTTGGCTTCACGGTAAAAGATGACATTTACCGGTACAATGCCGAGATTGGTTACTGGCTCAGCGAGAGTTATTGGGGCCGGGGTATTATGAGCGAATCGCTGCCCATCATAACAAAATATATTTTTCAGTATTTTCAGGTAAACCGCATTTTTGCCTGCGTGCTCGAAGGGAATATTGGGTCAATGAAAGTGCTGGAGGCCGCCGGATACCAGCACGAAGCGATCCACCGAAAAGCTGCGGTCAAAAACAATCAGTATCTGGATGAGCATATTTTTTCAATGCTTCGGTCAGAACATCGGGAGCTAACCTAGTCAGTCACTGCGTATTCAGGCCAGAGTTTAAAGACAATACCGAATGCCTGAGGTGAATGAAGTAGAATCTTAAGCGTCAAAACGTCATCTTTGTAATTCGTTTGTCTAAAACAGTACCGCTTCGGCGGGAAGATTCGTTCATGCCGAAGATAGTGATTGCAATTGACGGGTATTCAAGTTGCGGCAAGAGTACAACCGCCAAGGCCGTAGCAGCTCGTATGAGCTACGGCTACATTGACACGGGTGCTATGTACCGGGCTGTCAGTCTTTATTTTATTCAGGAGCGAGTTTCTCTCTCCAATAGTAGAGAAGTAACGGCTGCGCTCGAAAAAATTCACATTACATTCAACCACAACAATCGCACGGGCAAAAACGAAACGTGCCTGAACAGCCTGAACGTTGAAGACGAAATTCGGAAAATGTACATTTCCAATATTGTCAGCGAAGTAAGTGCCATTCCAGAAGTGCGTTGGGCCATGGTGGCCCAGCAACAGAAAATGGGCCGTCGGCGGGGCGTTGTTATGGATGGACGCGATATCGGCACCAAAGTATTTCCGGATGCCGAGGTAAAGGTGTTTATGACCGCCGACACCTACACGCGCGCCCGCCGTCGACAGCAGGAACTCCTAGCAAAAGGCGAGTTGATAAACCTGGACGATATTATCCAGAACCTGGAGAAGCGTGACCTGATTGACACCACCCGAATTGAAAGCCCGCTCAGGCAGGCGGACGATGCTATCCTGCTGGATACATCGCACATGACCATTGAAGAGCAAGTCGATTGGGTGATCGAACTGGCCGACCGTCGCTTGGCTGAGTTGCACCGAAAAAAACAGGAATTAAAAAAGAAAGCGTAAGCCCCGAATGTGTAGCTAATTGGGTTAATGATGCAGTGCTCATGCGTTAACTACTTACGGCTTTTATACTCAGCGACTTCTACGACGCACGACGTCTATACCAAACCAAATGGCTGTTGATTTTCTGATTGTCGGGCAAGGAGTAGCCGGTTCGGTGCTGGCCTGGACACTCGACCAGCGCGGATGTACCGTGTTGCTAGTCGATGCACCGACGCTCCCATCAGCGTCGGCGGTGGCGGCTGGCCTGGTGAATCCGCTTACCGGTCGAAAACTTGTTCGCACCTGGAAGGCTGATGAATTGTTTCCTTTCCTCCACCAATTTTATAGCAATATTGAGCAGCAGCTTGGTGTTACGTTCTTTCATCCCAAGCATATCTACCGCCCCTTCAGGTCCGTTAGCGAACAAATGGATTATTCCGCCCTGGCGGCTGACCCCGACACGCAGCCGTATATTTATAAACCTGTTGATGATCAGGCTTATAGCTCGTTTATCAATAATCCCTTGGGTGGTCTGGAAGTAACACAGGCCGGGTGGGTCGATTTAACTGAGTTTGTTCGAATTGTTAAAGGCTATTTTGTTCGAAAAAATCAATTTTTTGAAGGAACAGTAAGTGTCAATGATCTGACTATAAACGATAGGAGCGTAAAGTGGCAAGGCGTCGATATTAATAAAGTTATATTTTGTGACGGGGTTCAGTCGCGCGAGAATCCGTTATTTGACTGGCTTCCTTACAATCCTGTGAAAGGACAGATTCTGACGGCCGTTGTCGACAATTACTCGATCAAAAACATAGTCAATCAGGGCGTTTTCATTCTGCCCGTCCGACCAGGTCTGATTCGGATTGGCGCAACTTACAGTTGGCACGATCTGGATTGGCAAACAACAGAAGATGGTCGTGCGTTTCTAGAGACGAAAGTGGCGGCTATCCTAAAGACTCCTTTTCAGATTGTCAATCAACAGGCGGGTATCCGGCCGTCGACTAAAGATCGGCGCCCGATTATTGGACTTCATCCAACCAAGCCAGCGGTGGGCATTTTTGGTGGTTTGGGTACAAAAGGCGTATCACTGGCGCCCTATCTGGCCGAACAGTTTGCCCGATACCTTTTAGATGGTGAAGATTTGGAGCCGGAAGCGAATATTAGCCGGTGCATTTCGTTATATCATGGCAGTTGATTAGTTTTCCGATTAAGGATTTTAAGTCGACCGAAACGTAAAACCAGATAAGTGGATTTGCGGTAAACGGTGAACCGGAAAGTTCTTGATCAGCGTCTTTTATACCTGTATGCGAAATCAATACATACTGATGTTGGGCCTGTGGCTGGGCGGATTGGGCGTGGCTACGGCACAAAACTATCCATCGCTGGAGCGGTTTGGGAAAAACCGTATTCAATACCGTAGCTTCGAATGGAAGATCATCCGAACGTCAAACTTTGAGATTTATTATTATCAGGATGGCAACCAGATTGCTAACCTGACGGCCCAGTACGCCGAATCGGAGTTTGACCGGATCACTGAGCTGTTGGGTTATACGCCCTATAATCGCGTCAAGATCTTTCTGTTCAATTCGCCGGAAGAACTGGCGCAAAGCAACATCGGGCTTACGGCGCAGGGTGGTTTGAGCAGCCGGGAACAAAATCTATCTAAATCCCGCGTTGAACTGGCCTTCACGGGCGATCAGATCAGTTTTCGTCAACAGATTATTCACGACATAGCCATGCTGTTCGTGTATGACATGCTCTACGGAGGAAGCCTCAAAGATGCCCTTCAAAGCTCTCTTTTATTGACGTTGCCGGATTGGTTTATGCCCGGAATCGCGTCCTACATTGCCCAAGGCAATAGCCTGGAATTGGACGATTACATGCGTGACGTTTCGCTGAATCGCCCCGTCAAGAAACCCTCGTTATTGTCGGGTGCTGATGCCGAACGGGTTGGGCACTCCATCTGGAACTACATCGTTCAGCGGTATGGTCGCGATAATGTCTCGAATATCCTGAATTTGACACGTATTATTCGAAATGAGCAAAATAGCATTTCCAGTACACTGGGTGTGCCATATAGTCGGTTTCTGCGCGAGTGGCGCGAGTATTACGCGGGCATGGCCAGTAGCGTAGCGCAATCGTATCGGGCCAGCACCGACGATTTTCAGATGAAAGTGGGCTCGTCCGATGACAAGACCTTGCTGATCAGCCTGAAACTAAGCCCTGATAAACAATTTATTGCCTATTCCGTCCTACGCGATGGCAAGTTCAGCGTTGAGGTTGTGAACACAACAAATCGGAAAAAGATGACTGTGCTCACAGGAGGTTATCGGCTCGATGGGCAAATAACTCAGACGAGCACCCCGTTGCTCGCCTGGCAGCGCGACAATAACCTGCTCGTTGTTACAGACGAGTTAGGGAAAACAAATCTGTACCAGTTCAGTGGTTTCGAGAAACGGCCTAAACGGGAATTCAAGCGGACGGTCAATGGGCTCTCGCAGGTTGTCTGGATGAATGCGTCGGACGATGGCGGTAGCCTGATTATGAGTGCTGACCGGAAAGGACAGAACGACTTATTCTTATACAGTATCAATCGGGGGTCTTATCAGCAGTTGACCAACGATCTGTACGACGATTTATACCCCGCGTTTGTTGGCCGTACGGCCCGTCAGGTCGTATTCAGCTCGAATCGGAAAGACGATACCCTGGGTGTCGATAAGGGCTCTTATCGTACCATTCGCGACCGGTTGAGTTTATTTTCACACGAAGGTAGCGCCCGTGATTTATCGCTGGTCCGCCTGACTGATTCACTATCTCAGGCAACACAGCCTATTCCGGCCAGCGAAACAACGATTTATTTTCTCAACGATGCCAATGGAATCCGGAATCTTTACCGGCTCGAAACCGAAAGTAAGTCGGTTAGTCAGTTAACCGCTTTTCCAGAAAGCATCCGGCTCTATGACCTCAAACCAGCGAATGGCGGGTTCGTTTATAGCAGTCTGAAAAATGGGGATGAATACATTGGATTCCGTTCGCAACTGAGCCTTACTCAAACGGCCCAGGCTCCGCCCACACAGCGAAGTATTGCCCTCAACAGGGCAAATCCATCAGCGGCCCCGCGGGTTAGCCCCGCAAAAACTGATTCGACCCAGCAGCCCAATCGGGCCACAACCGATTCAACGGCGGCAGGCCGTACTGAAGCCGGTGCACAACCTGCTTCCGGTTCAAAGCTGGCGCTGGAGCCGGGTGAAGTAGATACCGATAATTACCGGTTTGACCCTGAGGTAGTCAAGGCGGCCGAGTATCGCCAACGACGGTCGGTGACGGGTGTTTCGCCCGGCCTGACCACCCCGCTTCCCCGTAACCGACGCCGGGAAAATATCACAATTCGCGGTCCGTTCGACTACAAGGCTACTTTTGGTATCAACGAAGCGCCATCTAACTGGCGTGTCGACCCAATCAAGGGTTTTGGGTATGCACAAGAAGTTACGCTTACTGATCTGTTGGAAAATCATGTACTGCGAGCTGGTGGATTTCTTAGCTTAACCAACACACTGCGGAACAGCGATCTATTTGCCGAGTATACAAACCTAACACACCGCATTGATTATGGCGCCCGTGTAGATCGACAAACGCTTTTTGCGGAGGGGTCCGGTATCCTGCAAAAGTATCGATATAACCGGGTGGCCGTCTCTGCTTCATACCCAATTTCAGTAAATAGCCGGTTTACGGTGTCGCCATTCTACGCCATTACCCGGTTGATAGATCTATCGTCTTTTTCGGAGCCGGATCGTGTTTCGGATTATGCCGGTTTACGAGGTGAGTTTGTTTTCGATAACACCAAAGTAAACGGTATGAATATGACGGTTGGTACAAAAGCCAAGCTTCGCTATGAGGAGTATGCTGGTTTACGAGGGCCATCGCAGGGGTTCCGGCGGTTGTCGCTCGATTTGCGGCATTATCAGCGCATACACCGCGATCTGATTCTGGCTACCCGGTTTTCATTCAGTCAGTCGGGAGGAGCTGCCCCGAAGAAAAGTACATTAGGGGGAATGGAAAACTGGATTGGCGGACAAAAAGAACCCATTGCATCGAACCCCCTGCTGGTACCGAATACGATACAAAACGAAATTCCGTACGATTATCGGGATGTTTTTTTCCTGGATTTTGCTGCTCCGTTGCGAGGCTTCAATCAGGGCAAGCTAACGGGTAATAGTTACATGCTGTTCAATGCTGAACTTCGTTTACCGCTGATTCGGTATCTGTACCGCGGGAATATCACATCCAATTTTTTGCGTAATCTACAGCTGGTTGCTTTTACTGATATTGGAACCGCCTGGACAGGCAGTGGGCCATTCAGTCAGCAGAACAGCCTGAATACAGAAATTGTTGGTGGAGGAAGTATACCCTTCAGAGCAACCGTAACCAACTTTAAAAATCCATTCCTGATTGGTTATGGTGCTGGAATACGAACAATGATTTTTGGTTATTTTGTAAAGTTCGATTATGGTTGGGGATTAGAGGATCGCACGGTAAGCAAGCCGATTCCCTATTTAACCCTTGGGTATGATTTCTAAGTCAACGTACTGTTGCAGGCTAGCCGCTCCGAAAAGAGCGGCTATTTTTTTGCTCATCACACCACCGAACAATAAATAGGTACGATACTACCCTGCTTCATATCTATATTCGCCCACCCATAACAGGCAGTAGGTGAAAATGACTGCCATCTTCCTCTTTTCCTCTCTTTATCCTATCAAGTTGGTTAATAGACACCACTAGGTCATCCTCCTTGAGCCGCCTTAATTGAAGTAAGTAACCAAAATATAAATGAATATTTCACACTTGGCATAGTTTTCGCTAATCTCCTGCCACCATCTTCATGATCAACCCATTCCAGGTAATTGGCTAATAAGTGTCTGATAGTTCAACTGTATGAATGGTCAATCATGTTATAATGCCTTAATAACTAGGCTATTAATGGTTATTAACGGCAAGCCCATAGGCAAAAGTGTGGTTTGGCATAGTTTTAGTTGAATTCTAAGGGAGCATAAGAGCCCCTGGATTGCTGAGTAATAAACCGTGACCAATTGCCGGTCCGTCGGTCTGAATTATTTATGAACCTGCAGCTCTCAATTTGCAAACAGTAAACCGTCCAAAATTAAGTTGCAGATGGAAGAAGTATCTACGCTATATAAAACCCGTTTCAAGCCATTGACTCGTGCTAGATCAGCAACCGGCTATGGCTTGTCAGTTGGTCGGCAAAATCAGGTAGTTGCCTTTACCGGACGGTTAATCAGTTATATTCTGGGAGCACTGCATGGACCATTACTGTCCCTGGAGAAATCTATGTCTTCACACACGGTTAAGTTGTTGGCGACAACGACAACCACCTCTTCTGACAGTGCAGAGTGTCTATCTGATGAATTTGGCAGGTTTGATGGCGAGCCGCCTGATATACCTGGTTTGAGCCCATCTGGTTTTCGAACCCACCATTCACAAAAAGCCTCTACTAATTTTGCGCAACATCCAATGAATGAGCAATTTATACTAAAAAAATTAATTCACGGAGATCACCCACAGGCGGTGGCAGACACAGGTGGAGGGACTGTGCCGCTGAGACCGAAGCGAGTAAGGAAGAGCAGCTTTTTGGAGCTGCTATCCGCATTTACCTGCACGTCTCAGGGCATGTCTCTATCCCTTGGGAAGGGGGCTTGTTCGGTGCTGAGTCTACTAATGCTTTGGCTGGTAAGCTCATCGTCACAAGCGCAGACCCCAACAATCAATTTAAGTCTTCACAATGCAATCAGTAGCCAGGCACCGAAAATTGGGGACGTTGTTACGTATACAATTATCGTAGCGAATGCGCCTGGCTCAATTACCGCTACTTCGGTGTCTGTTAAGGAAGAGTTACCGAGCGGGGGAGTGGCGTATGTGCCTGGTTCTGCCAGTGTCGTCCGCGGTGCGGGTACATACGATGCTAATACGGGTATCTGGAACACCCCATTGATCGTTCCGGGTGACTCCGCCGTATTAACGTTAAAGGCAACTGTACAACAACAGGGCGTTTGGTTTAATAAGGCGGAAGTTGTAGCCGCTGGCCAGACAGATTCGAATTCAATCCCCAATAATCAGAGTTTGACCGAAGATGACTACGATGCAGTCTGTTTTTCGGTTCCTATTCTCTGGTACCCTGGTGACGAATATACCGTAACGATCCCATCTGGCTACGACCAGATTGTGTGGTATCGCAACGATGTGCCGATTAGTACATCGGCCGTATCAACCTCACTTGCTGAGGTGAACAGCGACCTCTCATTGACAATCAAAAGTACAGGTACCTATCGGTTTGTAACCTATCGCACGGGTTGTCCGGCGACAAATTGCTGTGACATTCAGGTCATTCAGGGTCCGTATGGTAGCCTGGGTGATTACGTATTTAATGACGTAAATAAAGATGGTGCTCAATCAGCAGGAGAACCAGGTATAGATGGTGTAAAAGTATATTTATACGATCAGCTTGGGACAACAAAGCTAGATTCGACGATTACCGCTGGTGGTGGTAAATATTTGTTCGATAGTCTTACCGATGGTAGTTATGTTGTTCGATTCATTGCGCCAACAAATTATCAATCGACAACTGCCAATGCCGCCGGTGTTCCAGATGATCTGGATAGCGATGCAGGTGTAGGTGGATTTACGGGCGTTTATACCATTGATACAAGTCAGCCAACGTCCAGTACAGCCCGTAATAATCCAACCGTGGATGCTGGATTCTATATTCCCTCGGCCAGCTTAGGCGACTTTGTGTTTGTGGATACCAACAAGAATGGCATTCAGGACGGGGGTGAACCGGGCATACCCGGAGTGGTGGTTGTCTTACTGAATGGGACCAACACGCCCATTGCCTCCACCACCACCAACAGTTCAGGTATCTACTCCTTCACAGGCCTGACACCGGGTGTTCCTTACTCGGTAAGCTTTGTGACTCCGACGGGGTACGTCTCCACCTCGGCTCTGGTGGGGGGCAACGATGCCAAGGACAGTGATGCCAACCCGGCTACGGGGCAGACCCGGTCGGTGACTCTGGCAGCGGGGGAGAACAACCCAAACCTGGACGCTGGTTTCTACCTTCCCTCGGCGGGGCTGGGTGACTTTGTGTTTATTGACTTGAATAAGAATGGCATTCAGGATAGCGGAGAGCCGGGTCTGGGCAATGTGCTGGTAACCTTATATGTTAATGGCGCAACGTCGTTAACGACTACGACCAACTCCAGCGGCTTCTATTCGTTCACGGGCTTGACCGCTGGCAGCAGCAACAACTATTCGGTGGGCTTCACGGCCCCAGCCAATTACACCGCTACGCTGGCCAACGCAGGTAGCGATGACACCAAAGACTCGGACGCTGACCCCATCACGGGCAAGACCCAGTCGGTGACGCTGGCTAATGGAGAGTTCAACCCCACACTGGATGCTGGATTCTACATTCCCTCGGCCAGCTTAGGCGACTTTGTGTTTGTGGATACCAACAAGAATGGCATTCAGGACGGAGGTGAACCGGGCATACCCGGAGTGGTGGTTGTCTTACTGAATGGGACCAACACGCCCATTGCCTCCACCACCACCAACAGTTCAGGTATCTACTCCTTCACAGGCCTGACACCGGGTGTTCCTTACTCGGTAAGCTTTGTGACTCCAACGGGGTACGTCTCCACCTCGGCTCTGGTGGGGGGCAACGATGCCAAGGACAGTGATGCCAACCCG
Source organism: Spirosoma radiotolerans (assembly GCF_000974425.1). NCBI lineage: Bacteria > Pseudomonadati > Bacteroidota > Cytophagia > Cytophagales > Cytophagaceae > Spirosoma > Spirosoma radiotolerans. The sequence continues at coordinate 4,864,325 of NZ_CP010429.1, read as the reverse complement.
GCTACGGGGCAGACCCGGTCGGTGACTCTGGCAGCGGGGGAGAACAACCCAAACCTGGACGCTGGTTTCTATCCATCATGCCCAACTGACTTTAGCGTAGTCGTATCGAATGATGCAACGATCTGTAATGGCGACACAACGCAACTGATTGCGTCAACGCCTGTTCCGGGTGCTAAAATCTGTTGGTACTTAACGCCAACGGATGGAACAGCCTTTGCTACGGTTGACACTGGAGTGCCGGTTTCGGTCCACCCAACGATGACGACAACCTACTACGTTGAGGTGACAACAGAAGGGGGATGTAAGAGCGCCCGTAAGCCAGTTACTATAACGGTTACAACGGTGCCAACGCCGACCATTCTGGTCAATGTACAAAATACGTGTCCGGCAACGACGGTTGATCTAACTAAGATTAATGTTAGCAACTCCGCTACAGGTATTACTTACGAGTGGTATACGAGCATAAATCGGTCGACATCAACACGGGTAACTAACCTGACGGCTGTTGGCGCTGGTCAATATTACCTCTTTGCAAAATCAGGCAATTGCTATAGCAGCCCAGCGGTATTGACGGTTGGCATTGTTGACTGTAATTGTCAAAATGTTGCGGGCGTGAATGTCGGTCCAGGCGTGACCGTGTGTGCTGGGGATGTTATTCCGGTCAAAGCGGTTCTCTCTGGTTCGGCCACAAGCGTTATATGGGCAACGAATGGTACAGGTACATTTGGTAATCCAACCAGTCTGACAACAACATACACACCTTCGACAGCCGATATTACAACAGGGAATGTCCTGTTAACGGCAACGACCAATGATCCGGATGGACCAGGTGGTATTTGTCAGTCGGCTGCCAGCTCATTGATTGCTAAGATTAATGCACGGCCAGCCGCTCCTGTAAACGTTGCCTGCGATGATACACTGGTTTGCCAGGGAAGCAGCACTAAGCTGATTGGCTTTGCCCCGGGTGCCAAAATCAACTGGTACGACCAGGATGGTAAGCTGATTGGTACAACCCAGAGTGGCGGTAAACTGGTTGTCACGCCCACGAAAGCAGGTGCCGTTGTGTACTATGCTGAATCCTTCACGGATGCCGGTTGTGTAAGCACCCGTACATCGCTGACGATCTCGGTCGGCACATGTCTGGCTGATCTGGCCGTCGTGAAAACGGTAGTGACCCCAGGGCCGTATAGTATAGGCCAGAAAATTACCTACGCGATCACGGCAACGAACAATGGCCCAATCACGGCTACCAGTGTCAATATAAGCGACGTATTACCAACTTCATTGACGTACGTAAGTTCGACACCCGCTGGACAGTACAACCCGGCAACGGGTATCTGGACCATCGGTACAATGACGAATGGATCGAATCGTAATTTGCTGATTGAAGCGACCGTTGTCAAGGCAGGTTCCATCAAAAATACGGCGATCATCTATAGCCCGGATAACGATCCGAAATATCCTCAAAACGATACGTCGTCCGTTACCATCGATGTCAATACCTGTGTGGTTCAGCCCCCAACGATCCTCTGTGCTATCTCCGAGATTTGCAAAGGTGGAACAACGACGCTGAGTGCTACCGGATGTGCTGATGGTATAGTAAAATGGTCGGATGGAAAAACAGGGTTGACGATCTTCTCAACACCTGCAATGACGACTACCTATACGGCCGTTTGTGTGGTTGGGAACTGCGTAAGTGCAGCATCGAACCCAATTACGGTGGTCGTACTGGATCCGAAAACGCCAACGATTACAGCCAGCGCAGACAATGTTTGCCCAGGCACATCCGTGACCCTAACGGCATCAGGTTGCGAGGGTGGTGTAATAGAATGGTCTGATAAGGCCCAAACCGGTACGTCAATCGTGGTAACGCCCTATGGTAAAACGACCTATACCGCTCAGTGCCGTCAGGGCAGCTGTTTGAGTAGCCCAGCTACAAAAACGATTAATATTGCAACGGATATCCCGACACCGACGATCGTTTGTAGTACAAGCGTTGTTTGCCCAGGCGAAACGCTGACACTAACGGTTGAAAATTGTGTTGGAACGCCCGTCTGGAATAGCACAACCGCTACGACGAGCAGTATTGTTGTGACGCCAACCATTGGCAACAACACCTACTCGGTATATTGTAAGAATGGTGCTTGTGTAAGTAAGTCGTCAGCCATATATACGATCAACATTGTGGCGCCAGTTATCCCAACGGTAACCGCCAGCGCTGATACGATCTGTGCAAAGGGCGCAGTTACCTTAACGGCGGCTGATTGTAACGGAACGGTTGTCTGGAACGTAAATGGCCAAACGGGTCCGAGCATCACGGTATATCCGATGGCTAACATCAGCTACTTCGCGCAGTGTAAATACCGCACTTGCCTGAGCGCTCAGTCAAATACGGTAAACATCACCGTAGTGACACCAGCAACCCCGATTATTTCGGCAAGCAGCACAACACTCTGTAGTGGCAATAAATTAACCCTCACCGCAAAAGGCTGCGCTGGCACGGTGCAGTGGCATGGGGTTGATAAAATCGGTGCGAGCATCGACATTTACCCAACGAGTACGGTCGAATACTATGCAACCTGTAAGCAGGGTACTTGTGAAAGCGAAGCCTCGAACAAGGTTCGTGTAAGCGTTAGCTCGTCTACGTCTCCAGCACCGGTTGTCACGGCTTCTACCTTAGCCGTCTGCAACGGTGGTCTGGTATCGCTGACCGCTACGGGTTGTACCGGTGGTACCGTGAAATGGTCTGACGGCCAGACGGGATCGGTAGTTTCGGTAACGGCAACACCGACCAACCACGAGTTCTACGCACTTTGCCAGGTTGGCACCCAGTGCGGGACCGGGAAGTCGAATGTGATCAACGTAAACGTGACGCCAACACCAACGCCATCCATCGTTCGTTGCTTGTGTAGTGCGGATACGATCTGTCCGGGTGAACACGTGAAGCTGTCGGTGAAGGACTGCCAGGGTACGCCTTACTGGAGTACAGGTGAAACCACAACCAGTATCATTGTGTCCCCAACGGTAACCACTGGCTATACTGTATATTGTCAGGATGGTGTCTGCAAAAGCGCAAGTACGCAGCCCTACACCATTACGGTAATTCCAGTAGCTGCCCCAACCATTACCGCTTCGGCTACGGTTGTTGAGCCAGGCAGCACGGTTACCCTGTCGGCATCTGGTTGCGCCGGTACCGTGATCTGGTCAGCCAATGACATTAACGGGAACAACAAAGGTACGTCTATCGTCGTGCGGCCAGAAGGTACGCAGACTTATTACGCACAGTGTCAGTTCCGAGAATGTCTGAGCGATCCGTCAATAACGATTATCGTTAACCCCGGCGACTGCTCGGCTAAAGCCGGAACGCTGGTTGCCGTGAATCCAACGGTGTGCGGAGGATCCAGCACAACAGTAACGATTGGGGCTTCCCTAAATGGCGGTTTAGTACAGCCAGCGGGTTACTCTATTCTGTATGTGTTGACGAAAGGAGCTGAGAAAATTGTTCAGCAAACCAGCTCGACACCACAGTTTGTTGTCCCATCAACTGCGGCAGACTACACCATCCATACACTGGTCTACAATGCCAACGCAACGGATAAGAACTACCTTGATCTGTCGGTCGTCAAACCAGGCATTACCACAGCTACGGATGTGCTGCAACTGATTGGTACCAAGTGTGCCAGCCTGGATGTAGCGGGCGCCAAGGTGAAGGTGAGCGTAGTTAACCCGCCAACGTTATCGAGTGGCCCATCCCTCACGGTTTGCAACGGTGGTCTGGTATCGCTGACCGCTACGGGTTGTACCGGTGGTACCGTAAACTGGTCTGACGGTACAGTAGGAACTACCTACTCGAAAGCGATTTACAGCGACAAGACGCTGACGGCTACCTGTACAGTTGATGGGTGCACAAGTGTACCATCGGCAAGCGTGCACATTACGCTAGGTGCGCTGGCTATCCCAATCATTGTGAGTAACTCACCGGCTGTTTGCGTAAGCGAAACGGTATCGTTGACGGCAACAGGCTGTGTAGGAGGTACATACATCTGGTCCGACAATAAGACCGTTGGCAGTACGCTCACAATAACTCCAACGGCCGATGTGAGCTACCGCGTGAAGTGCAAAGTGGGCGAATGTGAAGGTGAATGGTCTGCCTACACGACCATTAAGGTTGGTGTTCCGGCCGCTCCAACAATCTCCATCATTGGGTCAACCGCCAGCACGACAACTTGCTTCGGTACACCAGTGACCCTGGTTGCTCAAGGTTGCTCGCCAAACAGTTACGTGACCTGGTCGAACAATCAGGTTGGCTCATCGATCACAGTGTCCCTGGCCAGCTCCACGACCATCACGGCACAGTGCTGCAACTCGAACCAGTGTAAGAGTGCTCCATCGAACGCGATCGCCGTAACGGTGTTGCCGAAAGTACCGCAACCCGTAGTGGTCGATAAAACGAATGCCTGCCCGTTCGTAACCGTCGATCTGGCTACCGCAGTGACCAGCAAAGCCGCAACAACCGGTGGTGTATTTGAATACTACACGGATGCTACGCTGAGCAGTGCTTCGAAAGTGGCTAACCCTGCAGCGGTCGGTACAGGAACGTATTACGTGGTTGAGAAAACGGTCAATGGCTGTTTGAGCCTGCCCGTTGCGATTCATGTGCAGATTAACACCTGTAATGAACCAACGCCTTGCGATACGCAGAATCCGGCGACAGCAAATGCGGGTGCAGACGCCAGCGTTTGTGCAACGAAAACATATCAGTTGAATGGTTCCATGGGTGGCGCGGGTAAAACCGCTCACTGGACTACTAGTGGTAGCGGGTCTTTCGATAACTCATATGCGTTGAACGCCGTCTACACGGCTAGTACGGAAGACATCCTGTCGGGTAAAGTAACCCTGACACTGTCGGTAAGCACCAACAACGCAGCCTGCCCGGTTGCCAAAGACGATATGTTGTTGACAATTGACGGTATCAAATCTGTACCCGTAATCACGGTAGTGGGTGGCACTAAACTTTGCTTTGGTGACTCTGTAACCCTGAAAGCACCGGCTGGTGCTTCGGGATACAAATGGAGCAATAATGCAACGACACCATCCATCGTCGTGAAAACAAGCGGGGTGTATGATGTTCAGTTATTTGACCCGAAAGGCTGTAGCTCGGTCAAATCGGAGCCTGTAACGGTAAATGTTGCTGAACCGGTTAAGACACCAATTGTGTCTAACCTGCGGAATGAGTGCCCGTCTAAAATCGTCGACTTAACGAAAGCGTTGTCGACGACGACGGCAGGTAGTTCCTACATTTATCGGATTTGCGAGTGCAATACCTCGAACATCGTTATCCGGCCAGACTCGGTTTGCGAAGGCAGCTACTGGATCGTTGAGCGGAGTGCCTCGGGTTGTTTAAGTGCACCGGTTAAAGTAGTTGTGAAAGTCTTCAACTGCGCTACCGATACACTGGCCACCGACGTGAGCATTGCTAAACTAGCCAGCACGGCCTTTGTGAAAAATGGGGCTCCTGTCACGTATACCATTACGGTAAGCAACGCAGGACCACACACGGCTCACAACATCGATGTTCGGGATATTCTACCGAAAGGACTGGAGTTACTGCCAGCTTCACAAGCCAGCTATAAAGTATCGAACGGTGTGATCACCAAACGGATTGATAGCCTGAAAGCCGGACAGTCTGAACAGATCGTCTTTGCTGCCCGCGTGACGATCAAAGGAGAACAAGTGGTGAACAAAGCCGAGATTACGTACCTCGACAATAAAGACACCAACCTGGCGAACAACACATCGAGCGTAACGGTGAGAGATACATCGACACACCGCGCCAGCCAGATCGGTTTAGCGAAAGCGGTACTGGGTCAGCCAGTGGCGGTAGGCGATTCACTCATCAAGGTTTCGTATAGCTTCCTGGCAACGAACTTTGGCGATGACACCCTGCACAATGTCAAGGTGACGGATGATCTGGCCTATGCGTTTGCACCCAATCAGATCCAATCGGCGAAAGTAACGCTGGCGACTGGCTCCACTCTGAAAGCGAACCCTGCCTTTACCGGGCTGGTACCGAACTTCCATCTACTCGATACATTGAGCACGATTTTGCCCGGTGCTTCGCAGACCTTCAGACTGGATGTGATAGTAAAACGCAAGGCTGGCGATACAACCATGACGTTCAAGAATATAGCCAATGCATCGGCTATGAACAGTCTGACGCTGGTAACGGACATGTCGACCAATGGTGGTGATACTGATCCCGATAATGACGGCGATCCGACCAATAACATGGGCTTCTCAACCTTCACGTTAGGCGCCCAGCCAACCCAGTCTCCAAGCCTTGGACTGGCACTGGCGGTTGTCAAAGTAGAGTCGTTGCCCGACAGTTCGTACAACATTACCTACAAAGCAACGCTTAAGAACTTTGGTGATGTCGATCTGAAAGGAGTCGTGCTGACAGATAGCCTGGTTCGGGCGTTTGCTTCACCAGCGTCTTACAGCGTTGTTGGTGCCCCTGTCGTTGGTGCTGGTAGTACGTTAGTCGCCAATGCTGGATTCAACGGGAACACGCAACCGAACATTCTGACAAGTGCCAGCCAATTAGCGGCAGGTGTTCAGGATACAGTGTTGATCACGGTAAATGTCAGACCGAACGGAAACAATGGTCCGTTCTACTCTAGTGCTACAGTGGTTGGTCATACGGCTGATTCGAGTCAGGTGGTTAAAGACATCTCGAACAACGGAATTGACCCGGCTCCTGCTGGTTCTGTTTCAACAACGGTTCGCTTCGATCTGCCAAAAGGATTGCTGGGTGTAGCTAAATCCGTTGGGACACCAACACTGGTTGAAGAAGGTATCTATGATATCCCGTACACCATTACGCTGAGCAACATGGGAACTGTACCACTGAAGAAGGTGCAGGTAGTGGACAACCTGTCTCAGGCGTTTGGGCATGGTGCGCTAATTGTAAGCAACCGCGTTAAAGTGACGAGCACCGGCAACCTCGCCGTCGATTCGCTCTACACAGGACAAGGGTTGGTTACTAAAATGCTGGTCGATTCGATGAGTACGCTAGCCGTAGGCGCCAAGAGCATGCTAAGCTTCACGGTTCGCGTAAATGTGAAGAATGCCGATTCGCTGACATTCTTTAACATTGCCGATGCAACCGCCTTAACGCCAACGAACGATGTTGTAAACGATATGTCAACGGCTGGTATCAACAATGATCCGGACAATGACCTTGACCCACGCAACAACAGCACGCCAACACCGGTTTCGCTGAATAGCCTCTCGACCTCATCGTACATTGGTCTGGCAATGAGCATCCGGGATACGGTTCGGCAAACGGATGGTAGCTTCAATGTTACCTACCAGATTGTGGTGAAAAACTACGGTTCGGAGAATCTGAAGAATGTGAGTATTAGCGACACACTATCGAAGGTCTTCAATAGCCAGACTGGCTCGACCTTCAGCCTGGTGAAAGCACCTTTCACAACTTCTACCGGTAGTGCGCTGAAGCTGAACCCGAATTATAATGGCGGTTCTGACCCTGTACTGGTTCTTGGCGACAGCACCAGTACGTTAGCTGCGGGTAAGGTAGATACGCTTCAGATGGTTGTCAATGTGGCTAGCAATGGTAGCACGACTACCTTCCTGAACTCGGCCTACGCTGAAGGAGTGGCGAAATCAGGTAAGGTAAGCGACGTGTCGACGAGCGGGTTGAATCCTGATCTGAATGGCAATAATAACCCAACGGATTCGAACGAGCGCGAGGCTACTCCGCTGAACTTGCCACAAACGTTCCTGTCGATCTTCATTCCGGAAGGCTTCTCGCCAAACGGGGATGGTGTCAACGACCTGTTCGTCATTCGGGGCACAGCCGGGCTGACCGTCAGCCTGGAAGTATACAACCGTTGGGGGCACCTGGTCTATAAAAACGACGAGTACCACAATGATTGGGACGGTAAGCCAAATCAGGGTATCTCCATCAGCTCGGATGCGAATGGAGTGCCGGATGGAACGTACTACTACGTGATTAATACCAGCGACGGACGCAAGTTTGTACGATACATGACGATTAACCGCTAATACCGATGTCAAACAAGTTTTCAATAAAACATTCGGCAGTCGCGCTGCTACTGATCCTCGGGGTCGGTAGCAGCCAGGTCCGGGCACAGCAGGACAAGATGTTCTCGCAGTACATGTTCAACATGATGGCCCTTAACCCGGCTTATGCCGGCAGTCGCGACGTGCTGAGCATGTCAGCCCTTTATCGGAATCAATGGGCTGGGCTGCCTGGCGCTCCGCAAACGGCGACGTTTACGGCCGATATGCCTCTCAATAATGAGCGCGTTGGTGTCGGTTTACAACTGTACGGCGATAAAGCTGGTGTTATCCAGGAAACAGGCGCTTTTGCTTCTTACGCATTCCGCATTAAAGTCGGTGCCAAGAGTACACTGGCGTTGGGCCTGCAAGCGGGTGCATCCAGCTATCAGGCTAATTTAACGGAGGTGAAAACGTCGCCCGATGGGCAGGTTGACCCGGCGTTTGCCAGTAATATCTCGAAGATCCTGCCGAACTTTGGTACAGGTATTTACCTGAGTAACGACCGGACCTATCTGAGCATTTCGGTGCCCCGCCTGATCAAAAACAAGTTGAGTGAATACAACGTCGGCGATCTGCGATCCGTACAGGCCCGTCAGGCGTATTTAGCGGCTGGTTTCGTCGTGGGAATCAGCCCGGTGGTCAAGATGAAACCATCGTTTCTGGTTAAGTATGCGGAGAACGCACCGCTTGGATTTGATGCGAATATTAATTTCTGGTTTGCTGACCGTATTGCACTGGGAGCATCGATTCGCCGGAATCAGTTTTCATCCTGGACTAAGTACACGACTGACGCAGTTGTAGGTCTTTTGGAGATTCAGTTGACCGATCAGTTCCGGTTTGGCTATGCCTATGATCGCACCATGAGTAACCTGCAAAGTGTCGCACCAAGTTCGCACGAAATTATGATTCGTTACGAACTTGGCTTTGGTAAGAATCGTATCCTGACGCCGAGGTATTTCTAAATTCGGCTCAGTATTTGCTTATCGAAAAGGTATAGACTCCTGTATAGTGAGGATATACCTTTTCTGTTTTTGCTGCTTCCCAATTTTCATCGTATATGACACGTATTCTTCCTATTCTAGTGCTTTTCTGGCTAGCGATCTCCCCATTGTTGGCCCAATCGCTCACTAAAAAGGCTGATCATCAATTCGATCAATTGGCCTACGCGCAGGCGATTGAACTGTATGAACAGGCGCTCGCCAAACCTACCAGCTTAACTGACGATGAACGCCGGAATGCAAGAGCTAAATTAGCCTATAGCTATCAGCAAACGCGTGATATGCAGAATGCTGAGCGGGTATATCGTGAGTTGATCAATAGCGGTGCGTTGCCGGCCGATTACAACAAGTGCTATTTATTTTATGCACAGTCTCTGGCTAGTAACGGCAAATACCATGAAGCGCAGGAGGCTTATGATAAATACGGTAGCGTGCAATCGAGCGATAAGCGCAGTTTGTCGTTCTCGAGGCTCTATAGTGACGTGGGCGCCCTCACCCGAAATGCAGGCAGCTACAAGGTCGAATTTTTAAGCATGAATACCCGCAAGGCCGAATTTAGCCCGATAATCTATAAAGATGGCTTGGTATTCGTTTCAGCGGGTAACGGAGGGAATGGCGTGAAGCGTGTGTTTAAATGGAATAACACCCCATTTCTGGACTTGTATTACCTGCCGGATCTCAAAACATTACGGTCGTCAAAGACGTCCAGCCTGGGCGGCAGTAGTGCTTCATCGGCAAAACGGGCACAAACGCGTTTGATCCGGCCGCTGGGTAGTGATGATTTTACCGCCCCAACCGCCAACGATACGCGTACAGTTGGTTTCTACGGCGGTACCAACATCAGTATGGGCTACGAAGACCAGCCGATTAGCGAATCCGACAAGTTTAGCCGGACATTGAACACCAAGTATCACGAAGGTCCCGCTACGTTCAGCAGCGATGGCTCCCGGGTTATTTTTACGCGAAACAACTTCAATGAAGGCCATTATCGTCAGAGTTCCGACGGCATAAATAAGCTAAAGCTGTATACCGCTACCCAAACAAATGGCGTTTGGAGCAAGGCAGAAGAACTACCGTTCAATAGTGACGAGTATTCGACGGGGCACCCTGCCCTGGCAAAAAAACGCAATGGTGAACCGGATCAACTGCTATATTTTTCGTCTGACCGGCCCGGCGGGTTTGGTGGCACGGACATTTATGTGTCCAAATGGACAAGTGGAAAATGGGGGGAGCCCGTAAACCTCGGTAAAGAAGTCAACTCAAAGGGAAATGAGCTTTTCCCATTTGCCGACGAAAAAGGAAATATTTATTTCTCATCGGACGGACGTGCCGGATTAGGTGGTCTGGATATTTTTTACGCACAACTGTCGGACGATGGCCTGCAAGGCCAGGTTGTTCGCAATTTGGGCGAGCCAATCAATTCTCCCCAGGATGATTTTGGCATTGTTACCGATGGCGATCGGAATGCGGGTTATTTCAGTAGCAACCGCAAGCACGGTGGGGCCGACGATGATGTGTACCGATTTACCCGCGAAGGATCTCTGTATCCGTGCCGCGAACTGACCGTAAGTGTCGTGGATGCTACTTCCAGAGAACCCTTGGCCAATACCGGCATTGTCATGGACAATCCGCTTAACGATAAGCAGAAAAACCTGAAGACCGATGCGGATGGGCTGGTGAAAATTTGCCTTAATGTTGATAGCGATTTTAAATTTCTTGCTACCCACGAGGGATACATGGACAACAAAGTTGGGTTTTCTACCAAAGACCTTTCTGATGACCAGCCATCACGTCTGGAAATTCTGCTGGATAAACCGAAAGCTTCTGATAAACCAACGACGACAACCCTGCGAGGCCATGTAACGACTCAAACCGACAAATTGCCCATTGCCGGTGTAAAAGTTGTGTTGGTAAATGGCTGTGATGGTACTACTCAGGAAGCCATTACCGGCCCTGATGGTAGCTATGAATTCCCGGTGCAGCCCGGCTGCGACTACTCGCTCGAAGCCATGAAAGACAATATGGGAACCATTGGCGGGCATGTTGCTAAAGATGGGACGGGTGTTGCCGACCTAACGATGTTCAAGAAAGGGGACGTCATTAAAATCGACAATATTTACTACGATCGAAATAAGTCCACTATTCGACCGGATGCCGCTGCTGAGTTAGATAAGGTAGTGGCCCTGTTAGCGAAGTACCCGAATATGACCATTGAAATGCGGTCGCACACCGATAGTCGGGCTACGGCGGCCTATAACAAAACTTTATCGAGCAATAGGGCTAAGGCGGCAGTGGGGTATCTGAAGTCGAAAGGTATTACGTCGAAACGTTTAGTGGCCAAAGGCTATGGCGAAACGGAATTGCTGAACAAATGCAAAGACGGCGTAAACTGTCCGGAAGAGGATCACCAGCAAAACCGTCGGACGGAAATAAAAATAATGAAATTATAAGGTCTGGGTACACGCTCCTGACTTATGTAGCTACCTCTTAGTAATCAGGGATTTAAAGCCGGGGTAGGGGCTATAGTACCAGCCAGCTAGTAAACGCCGGGCATCCTGTACGTAAATAGGATACCCGGCGTTTTAGGTTTTTAGTAGTAACTCCTGCAAATTGATTGCTTATTCGACGTCCCTATGCGTTTTACTCACTACCCTTTAGTTAGTTGCATGCTGGTAAGCAGTCTAATTCTGTTCATCAGCCAACATGTTCAGGCCCAGAAAGAAGTCCTTTATTCGCAGTACCTGTTAAATCCGCTGAGCATCAATCCAGCTTATGCTGGTAGCCGGGAGTCCTTTCAATTATCGGCTTTTCTTCGGCGCAAATGGATTAGCGTTCGCTATGCACCAATAACACAGAGCGTGTCGGCCGACGGAGCCGTTGCTAACGGTCGAATTGGATTGGGATTTCAGGCGTTAAACGACCGGATGGGCCTGTTTGCGACAACGGGCGCCTATGGGAGCGTGGCGTATCGCTTCAACATGCCTGCATTGGCTAAACTATCCATTGGCTTTCAGGGGGGCGTCAATGTACTGCCCATTTATGATGTTACGACGGCTGCGAGTATCAACCGGGCCGTTGCCAGCCTGGGTGTAGGCGTCTATTACCAGTCGGATCGCTTTTTCGCGGGTGTCTCCGCCCCCGAATTAGGCGGACAAATAACGGATGCAACCGGCCGCTATATCTATAAAAGTGTTCGGCCAGTTATGTTCCAGGCGGGTGTGCCCATTGAGGTTGCCGAAACTACCGTGCTGATTCCGTCCATCCTTGTTTCGAAAATTGCGGACCGCCCGCTTGGGGTGGACGTAAACCTGCGGGCCTGGTTCAATGAAGAAGTGGGCTTAGGGCTATCGTATCGGCAAAACAGCCCTGGGATTGTTCAGACCAACTACCTGCAGGCCTTTGTCGAATACCAGCTAACGAAAGCCATCCGGTTAGCGTATACATTCAACTCGCAAACGCCCGAAAGCCCGAATGCCATGCAGTACGATCAAAAAAGCGTCCATGAAATTATGCTTCGTTTTTCGCCCAATGGCCTTAAATTCACGTATTAATTGAGTGACCGGCCTCGTCCTCAATCCATAATAGAAATTTCGATACCTTCGTACCCAGATAAACGTAACGCTGCGCCTGATTGAAATCCTACAACGAGGTTTCCAGGGCCGATATGTTGCGCTATTTGTCGGCCAACAGTCGTATGCCTAACCAAACCACCATTCAAAATTTGTATATTCCCAGCGATCTCGACCGTGAGTTTCCACTGGCGCCCCATTACGTCCAAACGTTCGGTAGCTATCCGAATTACCTTCACTTCAACGATGATTTTAAGCCCTCGGCCCAGCAATTGCTGGATAGCCGTGGCTTTACGCTGGTAAACAGTTCAACACGCGTGAACGATGAAGGCTGGCATGTGATTGAGCGGATTTACCAGCATGAGGATGGGATGATTCTGAAGGCCGAATATGTAGGCGATCGTTTCTTTCGGCTTTATGGCTACTACCGCGATGAAGCATCGGCCAAAGTGCTGATGGACGGGCTTCAGGAGCACAAATACGTCCATGAAGACAATCAGACACACATTTATCTGATTCAGAGTGGATTGGGCGGGCTGCACACGGAACGGGTCGAGATTCTGCCTCCCAAGATAGACCTTGATCTTCATTACAACGATGACTTTCCGGCCGTTCATGAGCGGTTGGTCAGCTTATTGGCGCAACCCAAAAGTAAAGGCCTGATCCTGCTCCATGGCGAACCCGGCACCGGTAAAACGACCTATATCAAACACCTGAGTTCGCTGGTTAAAAAGGATATGCTCATCCTGCCTCCTTACATGACGAACTACCTGACCTCACCCGAGATCATTCCGTTTTTGCTGGAAAACAAAGAGTCGGTACTCATTATTGAAGATGCCGAGCGGATACTCCAGTCGCGCGAAGCGGGAGGAGATACCAACAGTGTCTCGAATATTCTGAACCTGACTGACGGTCTGCTGGCCGATTGCATGCACATTCAGGTTATTGCAACGTTCAACGCCAGTAAACATCTATTAGACAAGGCCTTACTTCGGAAGGGACGCCTGATGGTCGATTATGCGTTTGGGAAACTGATGCCGGCCAAAGCCAACAGTCTGCTCGCTCAGCTCGGTGTAGAGTACCGAACCGACCAACCCATGACTCTGGCTGATATCTTTAACCTTGATGAGCAAACGGTGTCAGGAGAGCGTCAGGAAACGAAAAAAGTTGGTTTTTGAACTGTCTCCCATAGCTATTGAAGCCGATTCGTTTTCCACTTACTCCCTTTCGCTTTAATCGAAACATTTGTTCCACTCTGTTTCGGCTTATTGTTATCCAGTAACCAGGCTGCCAGCACAACCGCCAACTGCTCTTCGGTGGTATTGGGCGGAGGGATAAGGTCATCAGGCGTAAAGTATTTACTCACAAAGCCCGTGTCGAACTGACCCGACCGAAAAGCGTCGTGTTCCATTACAAACCGGCAGAAAGGCAGCGTTGTCTGTACACCTGAAATCTGGTATTCGTCAATCGCCCGAATCATTTTCTGGATGGCTTCCTCGCGGGTGTCGCCATACGTAATAAGTTTGGCGATCATTGGGTCGTAATAAATGGGAATCGCCATGCCCTGCTCGAAACCATCGTCTACCCGCACGCCATTTCCTTGTGGCCGCACATACGTATCGAGGGTGCCCACATCGGGCAAAAAATTGTTCGCCGGGTCTTCGGCATACACCCGGACTTCCATAGCGTGGCCCTTTATTTTTAAGTCATCCTGCTTAATTGTCAGGGGTTTGCCTTCCGCAATGTAAATCATTTGCCGCACCAGGTCTACCCCCGTAATCTGCTCCGTAACGGGGTGTTCCACCTGCAGGCGCGTGTTCATCTCGAGAAAATAAAAGTCGAGATCATCGTTAACAATAAACTCAACCGTGCCCGCACCGTAATACCCACAGGCGCGCGCTACATCGACAGCGGCACGGCCCATCGCATCCCGGATTTCGGGCGTCAGAATAGACGAGGGGGCTTCTTCAACCACTTTCTGATGCCGGCGCTGAATGGAGCACTCACGTTCAAATAAATGAATAATCGTCCCATGCTGATCGCCCAGCACCTGAATCTCGACGTGCCGGGGAGAGGTGACATATTTCTCAATAAATACCGATCCATCGCCAAAGGCTGATATGGCTTCGCTGACGGCACGGTCCATTTGCTCATCAAAATCAGCTTCATTTTCGACCACCCGCATGCCTTTGCCACCACCACCCGCACTCGCTTTGATCAAAATCGGATACCCAATCGTTGCCGATATGCGTTTTGCTTCGGCCCGATCCGTGATGGCCGACGGCGTACCCGGAACCATTGGGATATTGTAGTTCGCAACGGCTGCTTTAGCGGCCAGTTTGCTGCCCATGATCTCGATGCTTTCGGGCGATGGACCAACAAAAATTAATCCTGCTTCGCGTACGGCACGGGAGAAGTTAGCATTTTCTGACAGAAAGCCGTAACCAGGGTGAATGGCATCGACGTTTAGTCGTTTACAGACATCAATAATCATGTCGGTCCGCAGGTAAGACTCGGAGGAAGGGGCAGGCCCAACGCAAACCGATTCATCCGCATAGCGAACATGGAGAGCGGTACGGTCGGCTTCGGAATAGATGGCTACCGTTTGGATGCCCATTTCCCGGGCTGTTCGCATAATCCGTAAAGCGATTTCGCCCCGGTTCGCGATGAGAAGTTTTTTTATGGTTGGCATAGGGTTATCAAACGGATGGAGCCTCCCTGTCGGTGTATGCAGTGACCCTGTTTTGAGCCATAAAGCGACTAGAAATTAGCGAATTCAGCGCAACCTGATGGCTCACTGGACTGGGGCTCTGTTGTACGATAAACCAATAATACACATTTGTCACAAAACGATTATCAAATTGAATTTTACGGGCTCGAATTTGTGCTACCGAAAGTTAACCGTATTTTTGCACTTACTCTGTAATAAAGTAAGGGTTTGCCCTGATAAACAATAGCAATAAGTGGATTTATTTGAGAAACTACGTAACAACTTAGGCCCCATTGGTTCACCGGCACGGGAGTTCAATGGCCACCATTATTTCGCGTTCCCTAAGCTTGAAGGCGAACTTGGCCCACATATGCGTTTTCGGGGGAAGGAAGTGCTGAACTGGAGCCTGAACAATTACCTGGGTTTAGGCAACCATCCCGACATCCGGAAGGCAGATGCCGAGGCTTCAGCCCAGTGGGGGTTGGCTTACCCAATGGGTGCCCGGATGATGTCGGGAAACAGCGACCTGCATGAGCAATTCGAAAAAGAGTTGGCCGAGTTTGTTGGTAAAGAAGACTCGTTCCTGCTGAATTACGGGTATCAGGGGGTTATGTCGGCCATCGAAGCCGTTGTTGACCACCGCGATGTAATCGTTTATGATGCCGAGTGCCACGCCTGCCTGATTGACGGTATTCGGTTGCACAAAGCCAAAATGGGCGAATACTATAAGTTTAACCACAATGACATGGCCAGCCTGGAGAAAAACCTCCAGCGGGCAACCAAAAAAGCTGCCGAAAAAGGAGGAAGTATCCTGGTGATTACAGAAGGCGTATTTGGTATGTCGGGTAAAGTAGGTAGCCTCGATAAAATTGTTGCCTTAAAAGAAAAATACGAATTCCGGTTATTGGTCGACGACGCTCATGGCTTCGGTACGATGGGCGCAACCGGTGCCGGTGTTGGCGAAATGCTGGGTTGTCAGGATGGTATCGATCTGTACTTCTCCACCTTTGCCAAGTCGATGGCAGCTATTGGCGCCTTTATTGCGGCCGACCATGACATCATCATGTACCTGAAGTACAACATGCGGTCGCAGACTTACGCGAAAGCCTTGCCGATGCCGTATGTAGTGGGCGGGTTGAAGCGATTGGATATGATTCGTAACTCGTCGGAGTTTCGGGATAAACTGTGGGAGAATGTGCACGCCCTGCAGAACGGTTTGCGCGAACGGGGCTTCGATATTGGCGATACCCAATCGCCGGTAACACCGGTTCTCTTGCAGAATGTAAAAGGCGGAATTCCAGAAGTGACGGGCCTGATTCGTGATCTGCGCGAAAACCATGGTATCTTCTGTTCCATTGTTGTTTACCCGGTTGTGCCTAAAGAAATTGTGATGCTGCGAATCATTCCAACGGCTGCTCATACGCTCGCCGACGTGCAGTATACACTCGAAGCATTCTCGAAAGTAGCCGCTAATTTGGAAAAAGGGTATTATCGCCAGAATACGACCGAAATTGCCCCAGAAACCGTCGAAGTATCTGCGGAAGCAGCCAGTGAGTAGGGTTTTTGTAAAAAAGTTGCATTTTTTGGCTATTTTTTTGACTTGCCTATTGCGCTGTATGAGAGAATGACTAAATTTCGATCTAAAACCGCGTTTTTAGCGGAATTTGGGCATTTTTATACACTTAAACCCATACACATCGCTATGGCACGCTTCGATGAAGTAAAGAATTTGGTTATGTCGCTTGAAGGTGATTTCGAGAAATTCTACGAAAAAAATAACCAGGCTGCCGGAACTCGCGTTCGTAAAGGAATGCAAGATTTGAAGACGTTAGCACAGGAAATTCGTTCTGAAGTTCAGAATGCCAAGAACAGTGCTGCGTAAGTAAACGGTCGCTTTGACCATCAAGTAAAACTCCCTCGTCTGGCATATGCACAGGCGAGGGAGTTTTTACATTTAGGTCAATCAACCCGGCGTTACGAAATCTTTTCCCGGTGCATGAGCGTGGCAATGCCCTTTGTGGTGACCTTGCCAGTTTGCTTATCCCGAATTTCACCCAGAATTTGAGCTATGTGCTTCGCCGAATCAATCGACTGTACTGTAAAGGTGGCTTCATAATCAGTATCCACAAACATGGGCCTTAGAAACTCCAGTGTTTGACCCAGGTAAACTGATCCATACCCCGGAAACTCGGTACCAAGCACTTTCGTAAAAACGCTGGCGCCCAGCATGCCGTGGATAATGGGTCGCTTGAAGGGCGTTTGTGCCGCAAAGTCAGCGTCGAGGTGGAGCGGGTTGTTATCTCCGGTAACCCGGGCAAAGTCAGCTACATCGGCCTGGGAGAAACGAAATGAATAGCGATGGACGGCATCGAGGCCAAAATCAGGAACCATATCGAAAGGTGAATGATAAATTAAGAATGATAAGTGATGCAAAAGTCGGTAAAGTTCGTAACGCACTACCAAATCATTCAGGATTCATCATTCTTAATTTATTATTCGCTTGTACCTTCGTAGTAATTATGCTGAGAAAATTAGTTGAACTTGATACGGCGACAGCAAAGCGCGTATTTGGCTTAGACATCATGCGGGCGGCTGCTATTCTGATTGTAGTGGATGCACACGCAACCGTTGCGCTGAAAGAATACTATAGCGGAGCCTTCTGGCATCACCTCCTGCCCGATGGTGTGGAATTGTTTTTTGTCCTGAGTGGCTTCCTGATTGGGGGAATACTCATTCGGTCGTATGAGAAAAAAGCAACGTTTGATCGGCAGTTGCTGCTAAATTTCTGGACACGCCGGTGGTTTCGGACGTTGCCTAATTATTACCTGGTTTTGATTGGATTGATTGCCTTTGCTTTGCTCCAGGCATTGCGAAGCGGTCTCCATCACAAACTGCCTGACAAGGGCACCCTGATTACTTATTTCTTTTTTCTGCAAAATTTCGCGCATTACATTCCTGACTTCTTTCCCGAAACCTGGAGTCTGGCCATTGAAGAATGGTCGTACATAACCTTGCCGTTGGTGTTATGGGCGTTTCATAGCCTGTTTTCAGCTCGCTGGCCGCGACAGCGCATTGTGTTGACAACGATATTGTTTATTATCATCGGGACCAATCTGTACCGGTTTATCGCTGCACTTCAAATTCCGATTTCCGAAGGGGAACTGGGCTACCGGGGGATTGTGATTACCCGACTGGATGCTATTTCGTATGGAGTTCTGGCCGCTTATGTAAAAAACTATTTCCCAACGAGCTGGCGAGACGACGCCTTACGTCGCCGGTTTTTATTGATTGGTCTTGCGCTAACATTAACAGCCGCTTTTACTTCGTCTATATTTATCATAAAATACTACGGCGATTTTGGCCTGTTTCATGCCTATACGTTTTATAAACGCACCTTCTATTTTCCGGCGATCGGTCTGAGTATGGCGTTGTTGATGCCCTACATGGACGGGTGGCGCACGGCGACGGGCTTATGGACGCGATTCGGAATTGCCCGAACCATTACGCACATTAGCCTGATTTCGTATTCGATGTACCTGCTCAATCTGACACCCATCATGGTAACCTTCGTTGAGCGGATACCAACCACCTCCCTGGCTGTTGGCTGGGGCAAAGTTGGTCTGTTCTGGGTGCTTGTTCTGGTGTTGTCAACCTTGCTGTTCAAATTTTTCGAAAAACCTGTTACCCAACTCCGCGAACGCATATCTGCGAAGGAGCCAACTCAGTTGGTTAGTGAGCGAGTGAACGAATAAACGACAACAGTTGGTCTTTCGCCGGTTTAGCTGGAATGGTCGCTAATAATTACCCATCGGTTTTTAATCTTGCGCCAGAGTAAGGTGAAATGTCCTTCGCTATTGCCAATTTCCGGGCGTGTAAGCTGGAACCGGCCGATGACGTACGCCAGGGTTGGTGTTAGTAAATCCAGTTGTAAAATGTCGAATTTGAGGCTACCCATCGACGCTCGGTCCGGGTAGCGCTTTTTGTAGTTTGCCAGTGTGGGCTGATACCCGTAAGTAACGCCCACTTTGCTCACAAATGTGAGCGAGTCAGAATTCCAGTAACTTACCATAAACTTCTCGATGCGCCCCGCATTCCAGTCATCGGTTTGGCGTTTTAGAGCTTCCAGAATGATTCGGCGGTCGCGGTTCGCGGCTAATTTTTGAGACAATGGTTGGCACACAGCAGGGAAAGACAGCAGACTGAGCAACAGAATCAGAAAGAGTTGTTTCATACAAAGAGGGTTGTTGGGTGAAGGAACGGTCGGCCAGACAACGTTGAAGAAGAGTCTGGATTCGTTCGTTAGTTGTTTCGTAAGATTAACTATTATTTTAACACTGAGTTATGAGACTACAGGATAAAGTCGCGATCATTACCGGGGCCGCCCGGGGTATTGGCCAGGCTGCTGCCGAGTTATTCTGCCGGGAGGGCGCTACGGTTGTTATCTGGGATGTGCTTCCCGAGGGCGAAACGACGGTCCAAACGCTTCGTGATCAGGGGTTCAGGTGCGATTTCAGGCACGTTAGTACAACAGATGTACCTGGAATCGAAACGGCTGCCAAAGCGGTATATGACCAGTATGGGCGAATTGACATTCTGATTAACAATGCGGGCATCACGCGGGATAAAACGCTGCTGAAAATGTCAGTTGATGAATGGCAGCAGGTTATTGATGTGAACCTGACGGGTGTGTTTAACTGCACCAAGGTTATTGCTCCCTACATGGTCGAGCAAAAATACGGGCGTATCATTTGTACCTCATCTATCAACGGTGTGCATGGCGCTTTTGGACAGACCAACTATGCTGCGGCTAAAGCGGGCATCATTGGCATGGTACGCTCCTGGTCGAAAGAACTTGGCCCCAAGGGCATCACTGCTAATGCGGTAGCACCCGGATTTATCCAAACCGCTATGACAGATGCTATGCCTGATGAGGTTCGCAATCAGGCCGTGGCGACCATTCCGGTACGGCGCATTGGCAAACCCGAAGACATTGCCAATGCCTACTTATTCCTGGCCTCCGACGAAGCCTCGTTTGTCAATGGACACGTGCTGGCCGTCAATGGCGGGCAGGCTTTGTAGGGTTATTCCTGCGATCCGGGTTCCTATGCAGAATCGCACCGCCCAGTAGCCTGAGTAAGTCCTGACACCTGTGTAAAATCCTCATTACCTGCCAGATCCGTAATAGAATAAGCAAACTACCTGCTAAACAAAACGGCAATTATGTTTAACTTTCCTTATAAGTTAACATGATTGCCACTTATACAACAGCTTTAGCTTATTATTGAACCATAAAATCGATATGACTCATGAAAGCGATTGCATTGATTTGCCTCTTATGCCTGAGCACATTATTTAGCTTTGGTCAGGCTCTTACCAGTAAAATCTTTATAGTTAAGAACGGAGCTCAGACATTAGGACCTACTCAGTTTTATACTACACTTGACCCAAATCAAGTCATTAGTGTGAAAAACAATGGGTATGTGCAGATTGAAACGGATGCGGATAGCTTGGGCGTTTTTAAAGGAAATAACTATTCGGATACTGAGTCTCAATTATTTGCTAAAAAGCCTGAACCAGTCTTCATACAGTTAGAAAAAGGGAAGTCCTATTACTTCAAGATTGGCCCTATCATGTCTAGTCAACATTTGGATATCGAAGAAATGACTGAGCGATCTTTTCAATTGTATGTTGGCTTGAATGAATTAAGCGGTCATCTTAAGAAATACACGTTGAGTAATTCAAAGGTGTCATTAATGAACTCGAAATAATGAGAGTATATCAATCACTGAAAATTTGTATTATTAATTCATTTCGTAAAAACAAATAGACGTTGTTTTCTGGCAATATTCTCTTTACATAAAATTAGTGGCTGTTGCAAAAGTCCCGCTTGAACGAAAGAGGCATTAGTTGTAAGCCGATTATGGCCTGAATTTAGGATTATAATTAGCGGTGTATAGAGCCAACCCATACTCGAATCGAGTTTTGCAACAGCCACTATGTTAACCCGTCAGAAATAATAAACTAGATTTGACGCCCAAGTACGGTTAAACTCTTTATAATCATTATAATAGGTATGTGTTTGATTGTCAGGTTTATTAATAGGATTTAGGCCATAGTAGTAGCGGCTCTCAATGACAAAATGTCTTCCAAGACGATACCCAATGCCAGCCGTCAACCCAGCATCGAACCGGTGCATTGAACTCAAGTTCCACCGCTCGGCAGATCCTTCCCCAAAACGAGCAGCATACCATTCGGCCTTCAGGAAGTACCCGATCTGAGGACCACCACTAATGAACACCCGTCTGACCCCGAACTGGTAACGAAGCATAGCCGGTAGAGTAAGATAGGACAGCTTAGAAATCATCTGATCGCTACCGAGGCCTAGCTTACTCGTAATTAGTTCAATACCGCCTTGACGTGAATAGAGTAAATTATATGTTACCGTAAAGCTCGGTGTTAATCGATGTTCTAGACTTATCCCCCCCGTATAATCCCAAAGTCCTTTCGATTCCGAATTAGGTCCTAAGTAGTTAGCATGGATCAAGTTGCCGTTTAGGCCACCACTTAGGCCCAAGCGAAGCGCAGATTGAGCCAGAATAGGTTCTTTAAGGCCTGTTAGTACCAATAACAAAACAATCAGTTTAGCCTTCATGAATTTGTTGAGCTTATAGCCGTTATATGATCC
This sequence comes from Spirosoma radiotolerans, assembly GCF_000974425.1. Classification (NCBI taxonomy): domain Bacteria; kingdom Pseudomonadati; phylum Bacteroidota; class Cytophagia; order Cytophagales; family Cytophagaceae; genus Spirosoma; species Spirosoma radiotolerans. The sequence continues at coordinate 4,842,257 of NZ_CP010429.1, read as the reverse complement.
AGCATTATGATAAATCAGAAGCCATTTCAGGTGGTACTTCACTCAACATTAACAGGGTTCATCTACGAATATTCCCTTAACATAATGCAGCGCTTTCTTCTCTCTTTCCAAGTTACAAGCCGGCCTGTTTTTAGGGCTTGTATAGAGTGGGTGGTCTAGGAATATTCTCTTAACATAAAGCTAGTGGCTGTTGCAAAAGCCAGATTTCGCCAATTTATAGAGTTTTGAGTGTTAGTTTTCCGGCTCAAACCAACTTAAAATATGATTTGCTTTTAGTCTTCTCAACGATATGCCTACTTTTGTAACAGCCACGCTAGATATATAATAGTTATATAAAAAGTCTAGGCAACATATAACTCACGTTGGGGTGGTGAGTTGTACGTTGCCTAGTTTTGTTGTATAACTAACTTATTGGGGCCGTGTCTTCAGGGTCTCACTGCCGGATGGTTACGCCATTGCTGAGGTCTGTGTCCGCACAGCTCTCGCAAATCAGATCAATAAAAGACGGGTATTGTCACCGCTACATAAGCCATGTTTGCGCGGTTGCGGAAACGATTGTTGTCCGCCACAATATCCCGGTTAGATACGGTCGTTTCGGTCGTGAGCCATTGATAGCCCAGTTTAATACCAATTCGTTGGCTAACCCGAATACGGGCGTACACCTCTGTCGATAAGGTCCCGATGTCATTATCGCCGAGTAGGCGCACATTCAGGATACTTGGGCGAGACTTCTGAAACGTGTTTGCTCCTCTAAAATAGGCCGTCGTTGAATCTGATCCTGTAGATGATTTTATCCGAAACTGGCCATCGGATGACTGATAGCGGCCTATGCGTGACTTGCCGAACGAAAATCCCAGCAGATCCGCGCTTACGCCCAGTTCCACTCTTCCCAGATTAACCTGCGCCCGGATGCCAACATTCAGCGAGGTATTGGACATGTAATCGTAGCGGACGGTGTCTATGTTACTAACGAGAACAGGGCCTGATAACGCATTGAAGCCGGTTTTGCCGCGCGTTAGTCGGGCTGGGGCGGTGTAGTAATTTATATTGTCGCCGTAAAAAGCGCCCAAACGAGCTGTCCAGCCAAGCGAGAACCGTTTGCGTTCGCCAATATTGATTAGCTGATAGTAGGTAATGGACGGGTTGTAATTGCTTTTTGAGTAGGCCATGCCCAGATCATAACCACTGCTGAGACGGGCCGATACCGGCGATTGGGCGAAGGTAAAAAGGGGAAACGCACTGATTACTAGTAGACCAATTAATTGCTTCATCAATACAAATAGGCTGTTGCTGGGGCAAAGATAGTTAAGGAAAAGGAGCCGACAGGTACAAGCTGAAATGGAATACGGGCGATGGGTTGAGCGAATGCCGTTGATTAACTCTACCGACATCCGCTCAACCCATCGCCCGTACTTCTTTAAACTAACTCATTTTTAGCACCACTGCACCCAGGGGTGGAATGTTCACATTGATTGATTGCGGCCGACCGTGCCATAGTTCAGCTTCGCTGGAGATTGGGGTGGGATTCGATACACCACTCCCGTAAAACTCAATGGCATCGCTATTGAAAATCTCTTTATAGGAACCTGCCGCTGGCACGCCAATCCGGTACTGGGTACGCGGAACGGGCGTCATGTTCAGAACAATCAGCAAATTATCTTCCGGACGGTTGCCTTTACGCAGGTAACTAATGACGCTGTTTTCCCGGTCGGAGGTATCGATCCATTCAAAACCATCCGACGAGAAGTTGCGCTCATGCATCGCTGGTTCTGTTTTGTAGAGCGAGTTTAATGCCTTCACACAGGCCAACGTGCCTTTATGGGGCGCATACTGAAGCAGGTGCCAGTCGAGGCTGGTATCGAATTTCCACTCCGCTGTTTGCCCGAATTCGCCACCCATAAACACCAGCTTCGTGCCAGAGTGAGTAAACATATAAGAGAACAGGAGCCGTAGGTTAGCAAACCGCTGCCACTCGTCGCCGGGCATTTTGCCAACCAGCGAGTGTTTGCCATAAACCACTTCATCATGCGAGAGAGGCAGCATGAAGTTTTCCGTGTAGGCATACACCGTGCTAAACGTCAGTTCGTCCTGATGAAATTTACGGAAAGCCGGATCGCGCTCGAAATAGCGAAGCGTGTCGTTCATCCAGCCCATCATCCATTTCATGCCGAAGCCCAGTCCTCCCGTATACACGGGGCGGGATACGCCCGGAAAAGCAGTGGATTCTTCGGCAATTGTCTGAGTATCTGGGAAGTCTTTATAAATCGCTTCGTTAATCTCTTTAATGAGCGAAATGACTTCCAGGTTTTCACGTCCGCCGAACATGTTGGGCTCCCATTCGCCGGCCTTGCGGGAGTAATCCAGATAAAGCATAGAGGCTACCGCATCAACGCGCAACCCGTCAACGTGGCAGCGGTCGAGCCAGAACATGGCATTACTCATTAAAAACGAGCGAACTTCTGGCCGACTGTAATTGAAAATGTAGCTTTTCCAGTCTGGGTGATACCCTTTGCGGGGGTCAGGGTATTCGTAAAGGTGTGACCCATCAAACTCATACAGGCCGTGTGCGTCGCCCGGGAAGTGGGAGGGAACCCAGTCCAGAAATACGCCAATGCCCGCCTGGTGCAACCGTTCGATGAGTTTCATAAACTCCTGTGGCGTGCCAAACCGGCTGCTGGGGGCAAAATAGCCTGTAATCTGGTACCCCCACGATGGCGCATACGGGTACTGCATTACGGGCATGAACTCAACGTGCGTAAAGCCCAGATCCTGTAAATACGGTACCAGTGCGTCGGCAATTTCGCCATAGGTCAGTTCCCGATCTGGGTTGCTAGGGTCTCGGCGCCAGGAGGAGAGGTGCATTTCGTAAACAGAAATAGGCGCATCAAGAGCATTTTTTTCTTTTCGGCTCCCCATCCAGTCCTGATCCTGCCATTCATAATAGGTATCCCAAACAACGGAGGCCGTTTTGGGCGGAACTTCCCACCAATGGGCGTATGGGTCGCCTTTCTCCAGTTCGCGGCCGTTCTCGTTGACGATAAAATATTTATAGGTTTCGCCCCGGCCAATGTTCGGAACAAACACTTCCCAGATACCCGACGAATCCCAGCGGACATTCATCGGCTGGCTTCCTTTGTTCCAGCCATTGAAATTGCCGATGACAGCAACGTATTTGGCCGAAGGTGCCCAGACGGCGAAATAGGTGCCGGTAACCCCGTTATGATCAACGACATGAGCGCCAAATTTCTCGTAAAGCCGCTGATGTTTTCCACTACGGAACAGGTGAATGTCGAAGTCGGAGAAGCGGGAATATATACCCGCATCCTGGGAGGCTTCGCCTGCCGTGTCTGGTGTGCTCGCAGGTTGTTCGGGTAGCGTAGGTTGCACCGTTCGTTCGGTATCGGTCGAAGGTGTAGAAGTTTTGCGTTTTGCCATTTGTTGGAACTAATAGATACGTTGTTGAACGTAATCAGAAGCGGAAAGTTAGAAAAAAACTTACCCTTACCTACTAAAACGTTCGGTCAATTTGTCGGTCCGATGGTCGCATGTGGTTTCAAAATAGCTTTCTCTTTACGCCGGTTGCTGTTTTCAGGTTAAAGAATTCTTCCTATTTGGTTTGCAGTAAGTTTGTTTGCAGCATAGCCACATGAGGAACGCTGTTGCCGTCGCTCAGGCGGATTTTCTCGATATCACGGATCACATCAATGATGCCTTTCAGCGGAATTTTTACCCACGATGGCCGGTAACTTATTTCGTAACCCAGTTCATAAACGGCTTTTTCGAGTAGGTAAATCAGGAGCAGGAAGTTTATTTCGCTATTGTTTTTGAACAGGGGATGCGGAGCGCCAAAGACATCGAGATAGGCATTCAGAAACGTATCGCGAATTAGGTAAAACCAGCGGTCCGATACCCGTTGCAGATGGTCGGGGTCCAGTGCGTCGGTTTCTGTCGAGTTGAACAGCTTGGCTGAAACGGCATAGTGATAGGACCGAATCATTCCGGCTACGTCTTTAAGGGGCGAGTGCTTTATCTTTCGTTCGGTAATACTGCTTTCTGGCTCACCTTCGAAATCAATAATAACAAAATCGTTTTCGGTTGCCAGTACCTGCCCAAGGTGATAATCGCCGTGAATACGGACCCGAAGCGACTCGATGGGGCGCGTACGGAAGTCATCAATGAATGTATCGATCATTTCCTTTGCCTCCATAAACACCCAGGCCAGCCGTTGCGCCTGTATATCCAGCTTTGTATAATTGTCGATGAGTAGGGCGTACCGGCGGTCAAGTAAGTCTTCGAAGCGCTTGATGAGAAACTCACGATAGTCGTCCGTAAAGGGTTCCGGCGCAAAAGCCGGATCGGTGGGCGCGTTGGGACGGGAGGGTTTATACAAAGCGCAGTGCATTTCGCCCGTTCGTCGTCCCAGCAACTCAACTTTATCGAACACATCTTCCCGAATGGCAAACAGGCGTTGCGGCACAGCGTATAAAAAATCGTTCAGGTAATCGCCGGTTTGCATCCACGAGTCCTTGTCGTTAGGCACCATGCGCTGCACCATTCCTAGGGTAATATCGGGTCTGTGTTCGCCTTGCCAGACGATGCTTCCGCCAAAAGCCGGAATGTGGTCGAACTTGCTTTCGTCGGTCAGGAAGGCAACCATATCGACTTCCGGGTTTGTTTCCTGGAAGAGTTTTCTATACAGCTTAAGGAAATACTTATCGCCAAACGTCATGGCTGAGTTGCTCGAATCGACGGGTAACACGCGTGAGGAGAGCCGTTCGTCGCCTTCTTCCAGCCCATTTCCCCGATGAAACATCAGGGTGCCGTCGGGCTGCGGTAACGTACGACTCTGGTAAATAGCGGAAAATAAAGCTTCCCGAAATCGTTCATCGTAGATGGCATCGATCAGCAGACCCGTTTGTTTGGCAAGAGTAACATCGCCAATACGCCCTTTCTCGGGAACATCAGCAAGTCGAAAGGGCAATGTATGGGCAGTGTGATCGGCCAGAAACGAAATGGGTAACAGGTAATTTTCAGGAATACCATCGGTATAGCGGGCTTCCAGAATCAGTAAGTAGGCAACATCGCCATCGGGTAGAGGGAGCGTGTGTACCGTTTTTACCGAAAAGCCCGTTTGTTGCCTGGCTTTTCCGGCGAACCACCGGCATGAATTGACGTAAGATGGCAATACCGTTTGCGACAGAGTTTCCCAGAATGGGTTATTCGAACCTGCGTCGATCCAGGAACTAAGCAGACTTATAGGTTGCGTTGTGAGCATAGACAAAAAGCGAATACGTTAGAATGGCACACAGCACAAGTCAAAAATTTCTTGAATATACACTAAAAAAGAAATTGGCAGCGTCAACGCAGAAGACCCGATAAATGTGCCTGTGGGTAGTTAAAGTTTAGGTTGTTAGCCGTACCAGCATGCTTTCCCGTTAACGAATAACCGTGCCGGGGCTCACAACAAGGTCTTAACTACAAAAAGCCTCCCCTGTTTAGGCAGGGGAGGCTTTTATGATAGAAAGGAATGCTAGGAGACGCGTTAGTTCAGCGCAACGACACGGTTGGGGATGGCAGGCTGTTTTGTCGCGATAGTCACGGTTTGCGTGGTGGTTTCAACGCCGTTTGTAATTTCCAGGGTGTAAGCACCATCCTCCAGATCGCTGAGATTCAACCGGACCCGGCAACCTTTTTCGTTCTTACCAAGGTGCTGCGTGTACAAGGCTTTGCCGTCAGCGTCGATCAATCGAATATCAACCCGGCCACCCGTTGCTTTGTCGAGCGAGATATGCAGTCTTCCGGTCTTCGTTGAGTACACACCCGTTTTATAGGATGCTACACCCGATGGACGGCCAATAGGGTTCGTTCCGGTAGAAGCCGCTAAGGAGGCAGCCGATGTCAGAAAACCCAGTGAAAGGGCTAGAGCAAGGGATTTGATAAGCGTTTTCATAATGGTATGTTTTAATTTTAGTGTAAAAGCGAGTCGGTTTATTGCCGTTTGGTGAAACAAAGATATAGGCTATGATGGGTACTATGTAATACAAACTACTGGAACGGCTTTTTTGCCAGATGAGCGGTTCGCTGCTGTTTAGTGCGGTGTGCAACGCGGTCGTGCGGCAGCCCGCTTCTAACCATGAGGCTGATTAGAGTTTGAGCAAATAGTTGGGAAAAGCTGGTAAGAAAAGGGAGAAATAGTACGTGCCAGCATAGGATAGACCTATGCTGGCACGTGTTGCCTGATAAAGCAGAAACAAAAGCAGATGTTAATTCGGACTAGACTCATTACCCGGCGTAAGCCGTGATCAACCGGAAGTACATCTGCAAAGGGGAGAGGTGTGGATAGAAATTATAGTAGATCAAATGTCGATAGAAACACGTAAATACACTTTCTGATTTGGGACAAATGCTGTCAAATTGGGGACAATCGAATGGACATACGCCTTAACATAGCTTATTCACTACTTTTTAGGCTGTGGGCTATGAATTCAGTAGGGGTCTTGTGATAAAATTCTTTAAAAAGAATCGAAAAATGCGATGGGGTTTTGAAGCCCACCAGATAGGCCGTTTCTGCGGCACTATGTCCCGACCGCAACAGATCTGCCGCTTTTCGAAGCCGGTATTGACGGATTAGTTCATTGGGCGCCAGTTGAATCAGGCTATGGATTTTTCGATAGAGAGTTTTGCGGCTCATGGCTACCTGGTTGGCCAGCCAGTCTACATTGATTGTTGAATCGTCGAGGTGTTTGTCCAGTAGTGTATAGATCTGATGCAGAAACGGGTCCTGCGTGAGTTCCAGCGGGACAGGCGCATCCGGTTGAGTAAGTTGCCGGTGGTATTGATCGCGTAGCTTTTGCTGGCGGGTAATCAGATTATGGAGCCGTGCATGCAGTTCGTCTAAATGAAAAGGTTTGGCTAAGTAATCGTCGGCCCCTTTCTGTAAGCCCTCCATACGGCTTTGGTGAGCCGCTTTAGCTGTTAACAGAATAACGGCAATATGGTCCGTATCGGCCTGATTTTTGATGCGATGCGTCAGTTCATAGCCATCCATTTGGGGCATCATTAAATCCGAAAGGACAATATCCGGCAATTCGGTTTGTGCCAGTTGCCAGCCTACTTCTCCATTAGGGGCGCTCATGACCTGATAAGAAACGGCCAACTCGGCAGACAGGAACTCGCGTAATTCGGTATTGTCTTCGACAACAAGTACCAGCGGTTTTGGTGTATCATCAACCGGCGGTTCGTCGACGGTAGTTGGCTTAGTAATAGCTTTCGAATCGACGAATTGGGGCTTTTTAGCATACAAAGTCACGTAAGGCGCATCGGCCTTCTCGTGTACTGGCAAAACGGGCAAGGTCAATAGGAAGGTGGTGCCTATAGTAAGCTGACTTTCTACGACAATGGAGCCCCCCAACAACTCGATCAGTTCCTTCACTAGCGCCAGACCAATACCGGTGCCTTCGTAAGAACGGGTACGCGAATTATCGACCTGATAAAAGCGGTCAAAAATATGCGGCAGGTTTTCGGGTGGAATGCCAATACCCGAGTCGGTAATTCGGAGCTGTACGCTGGTAGTCTCTTGTGTATCTGGCGCTGGGCTTGCCTCAAACGCAACGGTTACCTGGCCGCCCTCTGGCGTAAACTTCAGGGCATTCGAGAGTAAGTTGGTCAGTATTTTCTCCCATTTATCGGCATCGAATAATTGTTCTTTCGGTAAAAGAATCGATGTTGTGTAAATAAGTCGTATGTTTTTCTGTTGAGCTCCCTGCCGAAACGACTCAACAAGATGGTTGACAAATTCCGTTACTTCACCCCGCATCAGTGATACGTTCATGTGGTGGGCTTCCAGCTTTGAGAGGTCCAGCAACTGGTTGATCAGCCGGAGCAACTGATCGGCGTTGCGCTGTACCAGGGCCAGAATCTGTTGGGTTGATGCGTCAAGACGACCATCCTGCAACAGCTTCTCCACAGGCGAAATGATGAGGGATAACGGTGTACGAAATTCGTGGGTGATGTTGGAGAACAAGCGCGTTTTTAACTCGTCGACCGACTTTAGTTGTTCGGCTTCGCGCCGATTGAGTTCCAGTTCCTGTTGCTGCCTGATCCGGTTTGTGTAGAACCGAAAATACGCCCATACAGCGCCCCCTGCCAGCAAGGCATACAGACTATAGGCCCACCAGGTGGCCCACCAGGGTGGATAAATAAGGACATGAATTGAAGCCCCTTTACTGGTCCAGATACCATCGCTGTTGGCTGCCTTGACGCGAAATGTGTAGTGACCAGGCGACAGGTTGGTGTAGTTGGCAAAATGGCTGTTGCCATTCTGAACCCAGTTTTCTTCTACACCAACGAGTTGGTAAGCATACTGATTCTGCTGTGATTGATTATACGACAGAGCTGAGAACCTGAACGATACAAAGTTTTCATCATGGTTCAGCCTAAGCACGCTATCCGTTAGCGGTCGTTTCTTCCCCAGTACGTTAATCTCTGTTATGTAAACAGGAAATGGGCGTTTGTCATCGCGAATGCTGTCCGGGTTAAAACAAACTACTCCGTTCAGGCTACCAAAATAGAGCTGATTTTGCTCCCGAAAGGTCGCATTTCGGACAAAATCATTGCTCGGCAGATCGTTATTCAGTTCATAATGACGAATAGCCTTAGAATACGGATCAAATCGGCACAGTCCCTGATCGGTACTTAGCCATAGATGCCCGGCACGATCGCCCGTGATACCCAGCACATTGTTTCCCGATAGGCCATCCCGGTGGGAAATAACGGAGAATAACCCCGTTCGTGGATCGAACCGATTAAGGCCTCCCTGATGCGTGCCAACCCAGATAACGCCATTGGTGTCTTCGTAAATGGACTGAACATCGTTACTGCTCAACTGCCCTGCGGGCCCTGCCGTGTAACGTGTGAAGCGCCCCGTTTGCGGATGAAGGCGGCAGATTCCCTGCCGTTCGATCAATACCCATACGTCACCTGTTCGGCTCGCCATCACGCCATGTACATACTTATCAGGTAGGGCATTGGGGCCTGTTTTATAGTAGGTATATTGATGCGTGCCGGGATTAAACGAAGCAATGCCGCCCTCTCCACCAAGCCACAAGTCGCCAGAGGGGGACCGATCCAGAAATTGGGCAGGTACCTCGGAGGGGTAGCCGTGAAAATGTCCGGTCGCCTGATCGAACTGGTACAGGCCATCCGTGGTGCCTAGCCAAATACCATCCGATTTATTTGGTAATAAAGCACATATAAAATTCTCGTGCTGGCCGACTGACCCAAACTCAGTCCGAGGTATGGCCTCGAAGTGGTCCTTCCCGGCTTTGGTTCGGTAAACAACATGCAAGTTACTGACCCAAAGCTGGTCGTAGCTGTCCTTCACCAGCGCGACAACCTTGTTCTCGGGCAAGTTCGCCGTACCCTTATTGGAAATTACCTGATACGTTTGAAAGGGTTTTATGGTGATGGCTTGCCGGTCAATGCCGTTGTCCGTGCCCACCCAGAGCATACCCGTTCGATCATGATAAACCGCCTGGGCGTTAATGCTACTGATACCCCTGGAGGCATTGGCTTGAGGGCGGTAGGTGAACACATGGTCAGTCTGTGTATCGATGCCTTGCAGGCCGTTCGTTGTGCCTACCCACAGAATTCCTTTGGCATCGCGATGGACGGAATTCATGTACACAAACGGATTGATTATCCCCCCCGGATTATACGGGATTAATTGCCAGGGCTGACGGCCTAGATCGAGCCGAAAAAGACTATGACCTGCCGTACCTAGCCAAAGTACATCGTTGGCATCCAGATGAAACGAAATGAACGTAGGCTGATTGCCTGTTATGCCTGGAACGGGTAGCGGTGTAAATCGGCCTGTTGGCCGATCGAAGAGATACAATCCCCGGTTCGTTGCCACCCAAAAGCGGTGCTGATTATCTTCAAAGACCGTCTTGATGGGCACGCCTGGTTGGGGCGACGAATAAAGCGTGAACTGATGCTGTGCTGGTTGGTAGCGGGCCAGACCGGCAAATGTGCTTATCCAGATCACCCCGCCTTTGTCCTCGTAAATGGAAAGCTGCTTATTCCACTTATGAGCTTCTCCGGCCTGAATGAGATGGGGCGTAACGAGTCCCGTTTTTTTGTCTACTTCATGGAGCCCACCGCCTTCGGTTACAACCCATAGCCGGCCTGAATGATCTTCGCAAAGGCCCGTTATGTTGTTATTCTGAAGGCTCTGTGTTGGGTGGTTCGGGTCATGTTGCAGGACTGTAAAGGTATAACCGTCATACTTGTTCAACCCTTCGCTGGTACCAAGCCAAATAAATCCTTCCCGATCCTGAAGAATACAGTTGACCGAATTATTAGACAGACCGTCTCTAACGGACAAGTGGTCAAACTGATTGGCGATCGGTTGCCCCTGCTCTTGGCTGGTTATTTTGCTACCAGCCTGGTACACCTGCGGAAAACCCTGCCCTGATGAAATCAGTAACGTAAAAAGCAGGAGTAAACGTACCATACGGTTAAAAAGAGGATTTATACCGATAAAACTAAGCAGAATTGACCATATTTCGTACTATATTGATACTCTTTGTCAAGCGCTTTCTATATAAAAGCTACGGTTCACCTATTTTAATGCAAGTAGTAAAGAGAAATCATAGACGACTTCTCCTGTATTCGCAAAGTAGATTTTTAGGCAATCGGCCTGAACTGCTACCATCCTGCTGTTTTGGATAAAACAGGCCTGCCCAGTACTTTTGACTACCTACGAATTAGTTGACAGCAGGCTTCAACTTGATTAATAAATCACCTCATGACCGACGAAACAACGCACACGTTTTTATATACTTCACCGGCTATCTTTTCCAGCTTTCCCCAACTAGTTGCCGCCGAAAGTACCCGGCATGGGGGCGTTAGCCCTGCCCCGTTTGCGTCGCTTAACCTGGGCATTAACACCGCCGATGAGACAGCAAATGTTGACGAGAATCGCCGTCGTTTTTTCAGCGCTATTGGGGGCAGCACGTATCCGTTTGCGTCCTCGTACCAGGTTCACGGCACCGAAATCTTATATGCTACGGAAGCAGGCCGTTATACGGGTCACGATGCGCTCATCACGGATAAGCCCGGTTTACTACTTGGCGTCACCGTTGCCGATTGTGTGCCCATCCTGATTTATGACCCAGCACATAAAGCGGTTGCCGCTATTCATGCTGGCTGGCGTGGCACGGTGGGCGGTATTGTCACCAAAACGCTGACTCAAATGCAGCAACAGTTCGGGACAACTGCCGGGCAGTGTTACGCCTACGTAGGGACTTGCATTGATGAATGCGCTTTTGAAGTCGGGCCGGAGGTAGCCGAGCAGTTCGATGCTGCCTTCAGGCGGGCGAATGCCGACAGCGATAAAAGCTTTGTCGATCTGAAAGCGGCTAACGCGTACCTGCTATTAACGGCTGGTATTCCCGAGAAGCAGGTTGAGATTTCACCCTTTTCGACAGTCCTTCATAACGATAGTTATTTCTCATATCGGGCAGAACAGGGCCAAACCGGACGTATGCTGGCCGTAATCGGCCTGGCTGCTTAAACAATACGTAGTCCTGTTGAGTTATGTATCTGTTTTTATAACATACTTTTTACTCAACACTCAAACGTCATGGGAATCTTAGTATCAATTCTGGTAGGTGCAGTAGCTGGCTGGCTAGCTGACCTTGTTTTCAAACGGTTTTCGTTCTCCTTATTCGCCGAAATCTTACTTGGTATCGCTGGTGGATTTGTTGGCGGCTGGATTTTTGGCCGTGATGGTGGTATAGTCGATCAAATCCTGACGGCGTTTGTCGGTGCTGTCATCATTCTTGGCATCGCAGCCCTCATCAAAGGTTCACGTCGTACGGTATAATCATCAGAAGCGGGATTTATTTGCTTACACTGATTTTTGAAAAATTGGCGTAAGCAAATAAATCCCGCTTCTGACTATTTCAATATCTGCCTCGAAATGACAAGTTTCTGAATTTCGCTGGTACCTTCTCCAATTGTGCAAAGTTTCGCATCGCGGTAGAATTTCTCGACAGGAAAATCCTTCGTATAACCATAGCCGCCGAAAATCTGCACCGCTTCATTGGCCACCCGCACGGCCGTTTCCGAAGCAAACAATTTCGCCATCGCTGATTCTTTTGTTACGGGTTTCCCCGCATCCTTTAGCGCGGCTGCCTGATAAGTCAAAAGTTTGGCTGCTTCAAGATCGGTCGCCATGTCGGCCAGTTTAAAACTTATCCCCTGAAAGGTAGCAATGGGTTGGCCAAACTGCTCACGCTCTTTAGCGTAGGCCAGCGCGGCATCGTAAGCCCCCTGTGCAATCCCCAGGCTAAGAGCAGCAATTGAAATACGGCCCCCATCGAGCACTTTCAGTGACTGAACGAAGCCGTCACCTACGGCACCCAGTCGTTGACTGTCCGAAATTCGACAATCTTCAAAAAGCATCTCGGCGGTTTCCGAGGCTCGCATGCCCAATTTATCTTCTTTGCGCCCACCCGAAAAACCGGCTGTGCCCCGCTCAACAATAAACGCTGTTGCGTTGTGGGGTGCGTTTGGTTCACCAGTTCGGGCAATGACAACAGCTACATTACCGCTTCTGCCGTGGGTAATGAAGTTCTTGGACCCGTTCAAAATCCAGTCGCCCTGGTCGGTGCGTACGGCTGTCGTTCGCATGTTCCCCGCGTCCGAACCCGTATTCGGTTCAGTCAGGCCCCAGGCCCCCAGCCATTCGCCAGAAGCTAGCCGTGGTAAGTACGTTTGTTTCTGATCTTCGTCGCCGAATAATAAAATATGGTTGGTGCAAAGGGAATTATGAGCGGCCATTGAAAGGCCGATCGAGCCATCAATACGCGCGAGTTCGACGATACCCGCTACATATTCGTAATACCCCAGGCCAGCACCGCCATACTCGGTAGGGACTAACATACCCATCAGGCCCTGCTCACCCAATTGCCGAAACAATTCTGCCGGAAAGTGCTGAGTATCATCCCAATGACGTATATTCGGCCGAATAAGCCGTTCGCCTAAATCACGGACTGATTGGGCAATTAATTCTTGATTTTCTACAATTTCGTTTGTCATAAAGTGAAGCCTCCTGATAGAGTGACCAGTGAGTAATTTAAACATTTTCTAGGAGAAGTTCAATCTTTTTTTTGAGCTGAATTAGCCCAACATTTTTTGGCGAATAATACCGTTAGCTAAGATATTTATTAATGATTTTCATATATTTGAAACTACAAAGGCATTTGAATTACGATTTGGTATCATATTATGTTTGCGTTAGCCTTAGAATTAAGTAAAAGCCGTTGTAAATAGGTGTGTAGACCGATAAGTCACTATTATATCGTAGATGAGGGTGCTTATTGAAAAACTCCTATTTTTGTGACATTGCTTATTTGGACGAGCCTGTAATTATGTTATTGGGAAATTTTATTAATAAATAGATATGAAATTAGCAGTTGTTGGAACCGGATATGTAGGACTTGTTACCGGCACGTGTTTCGCCGAAACGGGTAACCAGGTGACGTGCGTTGACATTGACGTACGCAAAGTCGAAAAGCTTAACAATGGTATCGTTCCTATATACGAGCCGGGCCTTGAAACCTTGTTTCACCGGAACGTTGAGGAAGGTCGGTTATCTTTCACAACGGATTTGGAAGAAGGCATTAAAGGGGCGGAAGTTATTTTCCTTGCCTTGCCGACCCCTCCGGGCGAAGATGGTTCGGCCGATTTGAAATATATCCTGAAAGTAGCCAGCGACCTGGGTCCAATCCTGAGCCAATACGCTGTTATCGTTGACAAAAGCACGGTTCCTGTCGGAACGGCCGAAAAAGTACATGCTCACATTGCCGACAACGCCAAAGTGGATTTCGACGTTGTATCGAATCCTGAATTCCTTCGGGAAGGGGTTGCCGTCGAAGATTTCATGAAGCCCGACCGGGTTGTCATTGGTACGAAATCAGACCGGGCCAAGGCGGTTATGAATAAACTTTACGCGCCTTTGGTGCGCCAGGGAAACCCTGTTATTTTCATGGACGAGCGTTCGGCCGAAATGACCAAATATGCCGCTAACGCATTCCTGGCTACGAAGATCACCTTCATGAACGAAATCGCTAACCTATGTGAGCGGGCTGGCGCCAACGTCGATGACATTCGCCGGGGTATTGGTACGGACAGCCGGATCGGTAAGCGTTTCCTGTTTGCTGGCATTGGTTATGGTGGTAGCTGCTTCCCGAAAGATGTGCAGGCACTAGCCAAAACGGCCAAGGATTTCAATTACGATTTTAAAGTGCTTAAATCGGTTATGGATGTGAACTACGAGCAAAAAACAAAGTTGATGCCGCTGATCCTGAACCACTTCGGTGGTGACCTGACGGGTAAAACGATTGCTGTTTGGGGCTTGGCGTTCAAACCTTATACGGATGATATTCGCGAAGCACCAGCGCTGGACAACATCCAGGCCTTGCTGGATGCCGGTGCTAAAGTGACGGTCTATGATCCCGAAGCGATGGAAAATGTTCGGGGCGTGATTGGTAACTCGGTGACCTACGCACATACGCAATATGCTGCGCTGGATGATGCCGACGCCCTGGTTATCGTTACGGAATGGCCCTTGTTCCGCACACCAGATTTCGACAAAATGAATCTGTTGCTGAAAAATAAAGTGATTTTCGACGGTCGTAACGTATATGAACTCGACCAGATGCGCGAAGTGAATTATACCTATTACAGTGTTGGACGCGAAGCTGTTTTAGCACCCGTTGAACAGAAAGTCTAACTTTTTTTGCGCATAAAGACAAAATACACAGAGATTTGCACAGAGTATATATACTGTGTACTCTGTGTATTTGTGTGTAATCCTTTTCTAAGCAATATATGAAACGTGTACTGATTACGGGTGGAGCCGGATTTCTGGGGTCGCACCTTTGCGACCGGTTTATTAAAGAAGGTTATCACGTAATGGCCATGGACAACCTCATTACGGGCGACATCCGTAATATTGAGCATCTGTTCCATCTGCCAAATTTCGAGTTCTATCACCACGATGTATCCAAGTACATCCATGTACCGGGCGAGCTGGATTACATTCTTCACTTTGCTTCCCCAGCCAGCCCGATCGATTACCTGAAAATCCCGATTCAAACCCTGAAAGTGGGTTCTCTGGGCATTCATAACTGCCTGGGTCTGGCGCGGGTGAAAGGTGCCCGTGTATTGATTGCTTCCACATCGGAGGTATACGGTGATCCAAATGTTCACCCACAACCTGAAGAGTATTGGGGCAACGTAAACCCAATTGGACCACGGGGTGTCTACGACGAAGCAAAGCGGTTTCAGGAAGCAATCACGATGGCTTACCATACGTATCATGGTCTGGAAACGCGCATCGTTCGTATTTTCAACACCTACGGCCCACGGATGCGTCTGAACGACGGTCGGGTATTGCCCGCTTTCATCGGTCAGGCCCTGCGAGGTGAAGACCTGACGGTCTTCGGCGATGGTAGCCAAACCCGTTCATTCTGCTATGTCGACGATCTGGTAGAGGGTATTTACCGCCTGTTACTCAGCGATTACGCGTATCCGGTCAATATTGGCAATCCATCGGAAATCACCATTAAGGAGTTTGGTGAAGAGATCATCAAACTTACCGGGACTAAGCAAAAGCTCGTGCTTAAAGACTTACCGGTTGATGATCCGAAACAGCGCCAGCCCGACATAACGAAGGCAAAAGCAATTCTGGACTGGGAGCCGAAAGTGTCACGCGAAGAAGGGCTTCGGATCACGTACGACTACTTCAAAAACCTGCCAGAAGAAGAATTATATACAGCGGCCTACCACCGGGAGTTTTCAAAAAAGTAAGCGAACGGGCGTCGATTCCCGAAAACATCGTAGATTTACTTTTTCGTAACTGCCTTAGGTGGTTACCTTTAGCTGTCTAATGAAAACCTGCACACGATATCGTATGCAGGTTTTTTGTTTGTATTCTTGACAGAACAAGCGCTCTCGTTGGCCTTAGAGCCGGTCTTTGAAGCTTTCGTAGCCGAACGTTTTGAGTAGCTCAAACGACTCATTTTCCTTCCATACGCCGATAGAAGGCAGGTTTACGCCATTGAACGTGGTGGTTTTCACCATCGTGTAGTGAATCATATCGTCGAACACGACTTTGTCGCCCACGGTCAGGGGTTTATCGAACGAATAATCGCCCATGAAGTCGCCCGCCAGACAGGTCATGCCACCTAAACGATAGGTTGGTTTGCCCGCAACCGGCTCATGATAGGACCCAATAATGCGTGGCTTGTACGGCATTTCGAGCGTGTCGGGCATGTGGGCCGCAAACGAGGTATCCAGCACCGCCACAGAAATGCCCTGGCTATCAAAAACATCGAGTACGGTAGAGGCCAGCACACCCGTTTGCCAGGCAATAGCCGAACCGGGTTCCAGAATGACATCCACATTGTATTTCTGGCGGAAAGCAGTCAACAATCCGATCAGGTGATTGATATCATAGCCTTCACGAGTCATCAGGTGGCCCCCGCCAAAATTGACCCATTTGGCCTGGTGCAGCAAGGTATCAAACCGGCTTTCGAGCGCTTCGAGCGTGCGTTCGAGCGTAAACGAATCGTTTTCGCAAAGGGTATGAAAGTGGATACCTTCTAGCCCCTCCGGCAACTGATCGGGTAGTTGATCGCGGGTAGCGCCCAGTCGGGAGCCAGGCACACAGGGGTTATACATATCCGTTGCCACTTCCGAATACTGCGGATTGACGCGAATTCCGCAGGAAACGGGTTTACCTGCTACCCGATCCTTGAAGCGCTCCCACTGCGTCCAGGAGTTGAACGTCAGGTGGCTGCTTCGACTGACAACTTCATCGAATGTAGCATCCTGATAAGCGGGTATGTAGGTATGTGCCTGCACGCCCATGTATTCGTTGACGAGCTTGATTTCGTTGAGCGAACTGGCTGTAGCACCGCTCAGGTACTCGCGCACCAGCGGAAACGCATTGTACATGGAAAAACCTTTCAGCGCCAGAATAATGGTAACTCCGGCCGCTTGCTGCACCGAATCAATCAACTGAAGATTTCGGCGAAGTTTGGCCTCCTCAAGGATAAAGCAAGGGGACGGAATAACTGATTCGTCGGTTGAATCGAGGTGTTGAAGCAGAGTCGTATTCATGCCACAAAGGTATAACTAATGCCCTTTCCGTTTGGGATAGTCGACGCCGAATAGTATGGGTAATTTATACGGCTTTTCCATAACGCGATTATTCTAGCGTAAACGAGATGGGTAAGTTGTATTTCACCCGAACCGCACGACCAGCCTGTTTGCCGGGTCGCCAATGAGGCATCTTTTGCATGACCCGCACAGCTTCTTCATCACAGCCAAACCCGATACCTTTTAACACCTGTATATCCGTCAGGCTACCGTCCGTATTGACGACGAAACTAACATACACCCGACCCGATACACCCGCTGAAGCCGCTGACCTTGGATAGTTAAGATTCTTGCCCAGAAAGGCTCGTAGGGCATCCAGTCCGCCGGGATACTCCGGTTGTTGCTCGACCGTCACAAAGGGCGCTTCGGGTTTACTCTCTACTTCCAGCGCTTTCTCTTTTATAGTAGGAGTACTTGCCTCTGGTGCCGCAATGATGTCAATATCACCTGTACCCTGGGCTGTTTCAGTACCCGACGTGGCATTCTCTAATTGATCCGTTGTGGGTGGTAAATCCTCTTCGATAACATCGGCTTCGGGCATGACGACGAGCGGTAAGTTTTTGACCGTATTGACTGCCGGAGCCGTTTCGGTGGGCGGCAGGGTAATGGGCGGTTCAACGGGTGGCTCGGCCAGTTTGGTTAGGGTTGCCTCGGTCATGGATTGGTCATGACGCATCAATGCCTGAGGCCAAAAGTGGGCGTACAGCGTAGGCGCAGCTAAGGCGCCTAAAAACAACGCAATGCCCAGCCCCAAAGCGCGGCTGAGCGTTGGTCGGTACTGTCTGCGGAGGTCGAAAGCGCCGTAGGCTCGGTTGCGGGCCTGAAAAATGATGTCATCGTAAGTAGGTAAAGCCGTCTGAGAAGCTGTAGATTTATACATGGCGAAAGGCGATTTGGTTTGCTTTATCAGGATGTTCGCACCCGCCAGATTCCACAGTTAGCCTTACAGACTATCGTATTTTTTTATGAGTAAGATAGCGTCATTGTCGGTTTTGAACGTCAGATTTTCCTGCTTGACAAACGCTTTCAGATCGTCTTTTCGGTCTCCCAAGGCATCGATAATCGACTTGTCTGAAAGCTTGACTTTGGTCAGTGTCTGGTCGGGTTTGAGCAAATAGTAGGAAAACGCATTCTGGTAGGCGTCATAACGTACATCGCTTGCGTACGGGTTTTTGTAATCGGCCGATTTGAATGTTTTGGCGACTCGTTTCAGAAGGGCATTCTTGCCTGCGTATAGTACTAGAAAATAACCGTCTTTGAGGGCCTGATCACTGGTTTTTGCCATGGGTAATCGTTCAAAAACATACGCTTGCCCATCGTTACTGTTCAAGGTAAACCGCTTCACCTGATTGGCGTCGACAATGATTGAGTCATTCCCGGCCCCTGTGCGCAGCAGAATCAACTGTTGCTTATGAGCATTGAATTTGAGCGGCACATTGGTATAGTTCTTCCCGGTCGTCATCTCGACTTGCCCCTTTATCCAGTCGGGCAAAAAATATGGCGTACCCTTCAACCCTTCGTAGCGGGTATCAATGGTGTTAACCATACTATTTGGCCCAGCGCCAACAATCTGATTTGTAGATTGATAAGTTTCGTAGCCATTCCGCTGGTTGAGGGGCGTGGAGCTGTTCGCTTTGGTGGTGTCGCGGGTTTGGGCATGGCCAATCGAAAGGGAGAGAAAGACGACTGTAAGATGAAGAAGTGTTTTCATAAGGGCAAAGATTAGTCGATATGATTGGCTGCCTAAATAACGAAAAATCCCGCCATCTGAGATGAACGGGCCATGGATAAGTCGTGCCAATTAACAGGTTGGGCGTTAATCGCTACATAACGAACGCCCAACCTGCCAATCAACGCCCTAATACTCGTGTGGCAGTGGGATGTTGATACGCTCCTGAACGGGTAGCCCCTGTCTGTTCATTTGCTCAATGAACGGGTCCGGGTCCAACTCTTCGCAGTTCCAGACACCCGGTTTCATCCAGACGCCGGTCAGCATTAGCATGGCGCCGATCATGGCCGGAACGCCCGTCGTGTAGCTAACGGCCTGTCCACGCACTTCGCGGTAGGTTTCGGCATGATCGCAGTTGTTCCAGATGAAGCATGTGCGCTCTTCGCCATCTTTCACACCTTTGATCTGGCAACCAATGCTGGTTTGGCCCGTGTAATTTTCGCCCAGCGAATCAGGGGCAGGCAGCACTGCTTTCAGAAATTCGAGCGGGACAATGTCCATGCCCTGGAACTGTACCTTGTCGATGCGGGTCATGCCCACGTTCTGGAGCACTTCCAGGTGAGTCAGATACGCCTGACCAAAGGTCATCCAGAAGCGAGCCCGCTTCAGAGTCGGGAAGTTCTTCACCAGCGATTCCAGTTCCTCGTGATACAGCACGTACGACTCACGAGCGCCGATTTCGGGGTAGTCAATGGGTTTATGAATACTCATCGCCGGAATCTCGATCCATTCGCCATTTTCCCAATAGCGGCCAGGCTGAGTTATTTCCCGGATGTTGATTTCGGGATTGAAATTGGTGGCAAACGCTTTGCCGTGATTGCCTGCATTACAGTCTACGATGTCCAGATAATCCATCCGGTCGAAGTAGTGCTTGTTGGCATAGGCGGTGAATACCTGCGTGGCACCCGGATCGAAGCCACAACCCAGAAGGGCCATCAGGCCAGCCTGCTCGAATCGCTCTTTATAGGCCCACTGCCAGCTATATTCAAACTTGGCAACATCTTTGGGTTCATAATTGGCCGTATCCATATAGTGCACACCCGCTTCCAGGCATGCGTCCATAATGGGCAAATCCTGGTAGGGGAGGGCCACATTTATAACCAGCACGGGCTTGAATGAGCGGATCAACGCGACCATCTCGGCCACCACATCAGCGTCTACCTGCGCTGTTTGAACCGTGACGCCGTGCATCTCCTGAATTTCGGCTGCAATACGGTCGCACTTTGATTTCGTGCGACTAGCCAGCATAATCGTTGTGAAGACATTGCTGTTCATGGCACATTTATGCGCCACGACACTACCAACACCACCGGCTCCAATGATGAGCACGTTTGCCATCTATCTGAATGATTAGTTTGTATATCCTTTCGGCCGCAAAGATAAGGAAAGTGACTACTTGGAACAGTGACTAACGGTGGAAGTTAACGGATTGATAAACTTTCCCGTTGGATAGAATTGGGTACACGCCTTATAAATAGTTCATTTTTGCCGAAAATCTGTAACAACACAATTAGTATATTTGTTAGGTAGAGAATAGTCGCTCTCCCTAAATTATATCGTTATGAAATTTATATCGTCTGCTAACTCTCTCGATTCTTTTGAGTTTGCCATCCTTGGTTACGGTCAAGCGACAAAAAGCTGGCGTGACCGAAATCGGCTTCAGTGCCGTTTCTCGACTTTCTGGCGGCAACAGACTGATACACAGTCGGCAAGGTTGCATACCTGGGAGGTTAAACGGCTGCTGACAGGACTTCGGTCGCTCTGGAATAAAGCCACCAATCATGTTGCTTTAACCTTCTCCGAGCCAGGGCTAAGTATGCATGCCAAGGCTTTGTCTGACGACAGCTACCGGCTACAAATCCAGTTGGGCCACGACCTGACACCCGCGTGGCACGAGTATCCTGACTTTCCGGTGGAAATGGATATTGTGCTGAGCCGTACGCAACTACAGGAAGCGATACAGGAGTTATCAGGACAGATCGAAACCTATCCTGAACGGTAGCGCTCTCAAAACAGCTAGTTATCCAGGGCCTGGTAAATCATCAGGCTAAACTTATCATCAAGTTCCCCGCCGTAGCTTGTTCCCCACATTTGTTTCATGAGTACTGCGCAGATTTTCTCTTTGGGATCGGCAAAATAGTCCGTGCTAAAAGCCCCGCCCCAAGAAAAAGTGCCTATGCTGCTCAAATCTTTGGTGTGCCCTTTCTCATTGACAACGGAAAAGCCCAGACTGAAATAGCCGTGTGGATCCGGGAAAAGTGTGCCCGTCTGGTTCGAGTTGGTAAATAGGTCAACGCCTTTCCGGCTCAAAAACCGCTTACCATTATATACGCCGTTGTTAAGCAGCATCTGGAGAAAAATGGCGTAGTCATAGGCCGTACTCGATAAGCCGCCCCCGCCCGAAAAATAAGCTTTAGCCCCCACAATTGGGAAATCAGGATCGGTGGGCAGGCTTTTTAGGGTAGATGTCTTGACCAGTTTTTTGTCCTTATCTTCTGAGTAGATCGGTACCAGTCGGTCTTTTTTCGAGTCGGGCAGATAGAAATACGTGTCTTTCATGCCCAAGGGTTCGAAGATGCGTTTCTGAAAAAACTGGTCCAGCGGCATTCCCGACACTACTTCCACCAGCGCCCCTAACACATCGATGCTCAGGCCATACGTCCACTTTTCGCCGGGCTGGTGATTCAGCGGCAGCTTTGCCAGCGTTTTTACGGCATCGCCAATTTTTATATTTTGGGTTGTAAAAGCATCAATTACCCCCGCTTTCGTGTAGATGGCCCGCATGTGGGGATCGCTCGAAATGACATTGTAATTAAGGCCCGACATGTGGGTTAATAAATGCCGAATTGTAATTTCCCGCTTTGCCGGAACAGTTGTATAGGTGCTGTCTTTATCATTGAATTTATCGAGTACCACCGGCTTGGCAAACTCCGGAATGTATTTGCTAATCGGATCATCCAGCATGATTTTGCCTTCTTCGTGAAGCATCATCACCGCCAGTGACGTAATGGCTTTTGTCATAGAAGCAATCCGGTAGATCGCATCTTTCGCCAGCGGCTTGTTGACATCCAGATCAGCAGTGCCAAACGCTTTGTAGTACACAATTTTACCATCTTTCACCACCAGCGCAGCGACACCCGGAAAGGCTTTTTTGTCGATGTACGATTGAATAAGCCCGTCGATGCGGTTGAGTCGTTCGCTGGAGAAACCGACCGTTTCGGGTGCCGCTGCGGCCAGGAGCGGAGGGGCCTGCTTAGTACCTGTTTGTGCATAGACCGAAATGGTGGTGAGCACCAGCAATACGCTTGCCCGGAAAGTAGTCGTGAGGTTCATGTCGGTAAGGGGAAGGATATGAATGGCTATTTTGCACCGGGTTTAAACCCGATGCAAAATAGCCTCACCATCAGTCGGTAAATAACGAAAAAATCTTTGTGAAACCCAGTTGGCCTAATTATCGACGTCTTTAATGATAGGTCGATTATCGTTCGTCCGTTTCTCATACGGAATCCGGAACGGATTCAGGTTGGGCACGTGTGTTCGCTTACGGTTCAATTCATGCTGGTAGATTGTCTGGCCAAGCTGATACAGGAACGGGTGGCCCACGGTCTCGTACTCATATTTATCGTCATTCAGAATGCCATCGCTGTTGGTATACAGAGTTGCCGTCAGCATGTACTCGACTTTATGTTTAAAATCCACTACGTAAGACGCGTCCGTCAGAAAGCCGTAGGCCCAGCCAACTTTGTTGAATACCCGGACATCCTGAGGGAGTTGATGATGCAGACTGTCCATGAAAAAGAACTTTACGTAACTGTCGTAATACTGTTGAGCGTCGTATTTAGGATAATTAGTTTCGCGGGGAAATTGCGACAGGTACTGATGCAGAAAGGCATAGTCGTCGGGCGTGAGGTCGAACCGTTGTTTCTTCGGCACGGAGAGCGGAAACATCACGGATTGCAGAATCTGCTGGAGACTTTCCAAGGGTAGCTTATTCCGTTCGGTGAAGTGGAAAGGTTCCTGAATCAGACTGTCTTTGGCATAATAGCCTTTGCCAATTTTAGCCACTCGACTGAAGTCAAACGGGTCTTTGTTATACGCTGCGGCCTGCGCATACAGGAGCTTCCCATCGGCCTGAATGAATCGGATGGGGTTGGTATGGCGGTTTTCTTCCGATGTCATGCGCACGAACCGATGCGTAATCCGTGTATCCAGATACCCTTTGGCGTGTAAATTTCGGTTAATACCTTCCTGCCCGACAAACTCATACATGCGGCTATAGGCGTCATTGTCACTCACTAAAAAGGCCTTCCGAATAAACTGAGCAATCGACGGATACCCCGTTTGGGCTGTGTTGTCGTGCCACTCTTTAGTTTGGCCGCTATACGCACTGTCAAACTGCATGGCCGTAAACTTGGTCACGCCAGGCTTTTTTAATCGGTTTAGTTTCTCAAGCGACAGCAGGGACAGCGGTAATTTGACCGTTGAAGCCGGGTTGAAATACTCCGTACTATCGACCCGGAAGTAGTAGTTCTTGAAAGACGGTTTATTGTTGGCATCCCGGTCTATCTGTGTGTAAATGATTTGCAGCCGATAAGCCTCCGGATGCTGGATGACTTCCTGAAAAACAGGGTGTTTGTTTGTCGTAAGCAAATCCTTGAGCAGCCTATCCGTGCGCGGTTGGGCGTAACTACATACGGTGAGGAGAGACAAAACGGTAGCGAGATAATTCATGTAGGTTGTAGCGTTTGCATGATGTAAGGTAGACAAGATCGGGCGCCCGTGCGAGCCACCTTACAGAACCAACTGCTCAAACAATTTCTCCAGCGTTTCCTGAGCACTTACGCACAGGCCGGGGTGAACAGGTGACGTTTGCACCACGGTGCTGCGCGTTGCGGTCAGCCAGCGAAAACGACCGGCTATGGGTAACTGACCGATGGTGCCGCCTTCCTTACGACCAGCGCAGATGCGCTCAAAGGCCAGCAGGCGCTCTTTCAACTCCTGGCAGTCAATCTTGTCTGAGAAAGCACAAAGCCGATCTTCGTTCAATGTATACATTGTTTTCAGAAAGCCTTGCGCAGAGCAATACAGAATGACGCCGACGTTAAGAAATTCTTCCCGTTCGACGCGCGGCATGACGCGGATAACGGCGTACTCAAACAAGTGCTTTTCTGGCATTGGTAGCTTCTTTCACAAAGATTTCGGATGAGGCAACTCGTGACGCTAAAAATTGGGCGTATACCGCTCGCTGTTCGTCGGGTGACGCCAACGTTGACTCGTTCATCAGCCATTCGTCAGGAATTAATCCAACAATAGTTTGAATGCGCTCGGCGGAGAGAATCGTTCGAAACTCAGCGTCGACGGCATCAAGTTCGCTAGCCTGCGGGAGCAGCACATGGTCTTTCACCTGAACAAACGGGCGCTTGCTCTGGGCTTCCCAGTTCTCCCAGGAGTGGTGAAAATAAAGGGCTGCGCCGTGGTCGATCAGCCATAATTCCTTATGCCAGATGAGCATATTCGTGTTGCGGGCCGTACGGTCAACATTCGTGACCAGGCAGTCGAGCCAGACAATTTGCGACGCCAGTTTTGCCTCGACGGTGGTAACCAGTGGGTCAAAGGTAATAGAGCCAGCCAGATAGTGCAGGGCCAAATTAAGACCCTCGCTGGCCCGGAGTAAATCCTGAATTTCTTCGTCGGGCTCCGTGCGGCCAAACGCTTCATCGAGCGTAGCGAACACAATCTCCGGAATCCGTAAGCCAAGCAGGCGAGCAATTTCACCCGCAACCAGCTCAGCAATAAGTGCTTTGGCTCCTTGCCCCGCTCCACGAAACTTGAGTACGTACAGAAAGTCGTCGTCGGCCTCGACAAGGGCGGGCAGCGAGCCACCCTCCCGCAAAGGTTTGGCGTAGCGGGTTACGTTGACGGTTCTGAGTTCGGGTTGATAAATAGGCACAATAGGTCAGTCGAAATAGAAATCACTTTTTAATGAATTGATCACCCCTACCGTGAAGTCAGGTTCTTACCCCTGACTTCACGGCCGATGGCCTAAATTTATGGGGCATTCGGTACTTTTACTACAATTGCGACAAATACCAGAACGAAGTCACGGATTCTTAGAGAAGTTGGTTTAAACGTAAATAATCAAGCCCCAATCATATCGTTTTTTGTCATTCCGACGACAGGGGAATCTTGAAGTTGCCTGATTGGAGAGAGTAAGATTCCTCCTGTCGTCGGAATGACAAAAAACGATATAGTCTTTTACTTTAAATAGCTTTAAAAAAACCTTTTTGCTTCTATTCAGGCACTTGTTGATGGATGTTGTGGTAAACATGTATTTTTACTGGCGTCCTTATACAACCTGCTCATTCATGAAAATCAATTTACTTACTTATCTGTGCTTTATCGGCGTATCGGTAAACTTTTGTGCCAATGCCCAGCGGTCACTCGAAGCCGACCTCAACAAACTATTCGCCGGCACGCCCGACTTCAGTGGTGTGGTGTTGATTGCCGATAAAGGCAAACCGATTTACGAAAAAGCATTTGGCTACAAGCGATTCGAGACGAAAGCTCCGCTCGCCACATCGTCTATTTTCGAGCTGGCTTCCGTTTCGAAGCAGTTTACAGCCATGACCATCATGATGTTGAAACAGGCCGGTAAACTCGGCTACGACGACCCGGTCGAGAAGTATATCCCCGGCTTACCTTATCCGGGAATAACCATCCGGCATCTGCTCAATCATACGTCGGGGTTGCCTGATTATCAGGATGTGATGGATCAGCACTGGGACAAAAGTAAAGTTGCCAACAACGCTGATAACATTGCTTACCTGATTCAGTACCACCCTGCCCGGTTGTTTGAGCCGGGGGCTAAATACACCTATAGCAACACCGGTTATATGTTGCTGGCCAGCATCACCGAAAAAGCATCGGGGCAGGATTTTATCGAGTTCTGCCGGACGCGTATTTTTAAACCCCTAGGGATGACGCATACCGACATCCGCACGCGCGAGGAGAAGTTAAAACTAGCTGATGTGGCCTGGGGGCACATGTACGTGGCCGATAAGAAGCGCTATGTGCAGGCCGATTCGTTCCCCGAGTTCAATTATGCTATCTGGCTGGGAAACCGCAAAGGCCCCGGACGAATCAGTTCAACCGCCGAAGATTTATTGAAGTGGGACCGCGCACTGTATACCAACAATCTGGTTAGTCAGCAAACATTAGCCGAAGCCTTTACACCGGCCAAACTAAACAATGGGTCGCTGACATCGTATGGATTCGGGTGGGAGCTGAGCAAAAGCGAAAAGCTTGGAAGAATAGTGTGGCATGACGGAGACAATCCAGGCTACAAAACCCAGATCACCCGCTACATCGACGCCGACAAAACGGTTATTGTACTCTGCAACAATGCCCACGAAAAACTGCCGTCAATTTTGAAAACAATTGACACGTTACTTGGCCGCTAGGCGCCAGGAGGGAAACTTGTTTGCATTAAGCTAAGTCAGACCATCCTGTTTTGGTGGCTCTGATTCTAGGTTAAGGATTTCGTTGGCTATACAGGCGTATTTTTCCCGATCTGTGGGACATAGACCTTTACCGCCAAGACCATCAGATTCCCCCGTCCGTGTCTTCACGGACGGGGGAGTTCGCACGACCAGATTACCCGAATGACTATACTCTTGCCGTAGGGTAGTTCAGTTAAAGTTATTGATGGTCAGTTAGTTATACGCTAAGCTTCCCTTCGATGGAGTCGTCCAGCGTTTTACCCATAATAGCACCAGCGGCCATCTTGACAAATGCCACAGCATTGCCATGTTTGTTGTCCCAGTAATAGCCTTCCAGGGTTTCTACTTTTATGGCCGTAATCCGCGGATCGTCGACGCCTTCGGTAAACCATGTTTTGACAATCGGCTCCCAAAGCTCCTTGATAAGTTCTTTATCGGTTGAGATGGTCGCCAGCCCGTATACACTCAGAAAATCCGAATAATCGGACCCCTGGAAGAGCAGTTGGACCTTGTTATCGGTCTGTATATCGGCATTTTTATGGCTGTCATTGGCACTTAAAAACCAGAAATTACCAGCTTCGTCTACTTTTTGCACCGACATAGGCCTGGTTTTCAAAGGCTCGCCGGTCGTGATCTTCGTGCAGAAATAACACGTACTGCTTTTGTCGACCAGCTCTTTTATTTTCTTTCCGGCTTCGCTGCCTGACAGGTCTTCGTGATTCTTTTCGGGTTGCTGTTGATTGATGCTATCCATGGCCGTTGAGTTAAATGATGGATCGTTAATCCACTACTAACAAAAAGTTAGGCGAACTCTCTTTTACGAATGGGCAGATACTTCATTTCCCGAGTGTACGGTTAAATTCGGACGAAGTTGATTTTAGACGAGCCAGCGATTTTGAGTATAAGCATCATTCCAGAAATACCATTCTAGGCGGCTCGATACCCGAAACGCATCCCGCATTTTTTCCCGTTCAGCCGCACTGGCATTCTCCGCGTATTGATCCGTTAAGGCCAACATCTGCGAAACCGATTGGTCAAAGGCTTCGCTCGCGTAGGTATCAATCCAGCTACGGTAAGGATTCTGCTGAGAAGCCCGTTGGTGAATATAGTTGCCTACTTCCCGATAAATCCAGAAGCAGGGTAGAACGGCAGCTGCACCAACAGCTACCGACTGGAGGGAAGTTGTTGCCAGCAGGTAATTTATATAAGCAAAGCAGGCCGGCATTTTAGCCGTTTCGGGTTGAATATCGTACAGAGTGAAATATGATTCGTGCAGGGCTCGCTCAACCAGAATCGCATTCTGGGCAAACTGCGTGAAAGACAGCATGTCGTTAGGCGTCGTGGCCCGTGCCGCCAGTTGGTTAAGAGCTCGGCTGAAATCTGTTAAATAAAGCGCATCCTGTTGAATATAGTACTGAAACGTGGACGAGGGCAGACTGCCCAGCGTTAGTTCGTTTACGAAACCGTGGGTAAGAATAGCCGAATAGATGGGGCTTATTTCCTGCCAGAGTTGTTCAGTAAATTTCATGTCGATTCTAGCTAAACCTATTGATAGAAGGGGGCTCATTGCCAAATGTTGAAGAAATGGTGGACAGGCCCATGACCATGTCCCAGTTTATAAACAGCTCCCACGCGGAGAGCCTGGGTCAGGTAATCTTTGGCGGTAGCTACCGCATCAACAACTGATAGACCTTTGGCTAATCCGGCGGCAATAGCTGAGGAGAGTGTACACCCTGTCCCGTGCGAATTATCGGTCTGGATTCGGCTCGTTGGAAACCAATGTTGTTCGCTGGGGGAGAGGTATAGTAAATCGGTGCTTTCGGCTGTGGGCAAATGACCGCCTTTTACCAGAATCGCGCCCGGACACAGGGTGCTCAGATCAATAGCCGCCTGCTCCATCTCGGCAAACGTTTCGACGGGTCGACCCAATAACACACTGGCTTCGGGCAAATTGGGTGTGATAACGGATGCGATGGGAAGCAGATGCGTTTTGAGCGCATCGACCGCTTCGTCCTGTAAGAGCTTATCGCCACTTTTGGCAACCATAACCGGGTCAAGGACAATGGTTTTTACGCCAAACTGAACCAGGGTTTTAGCCACTTGCTCGATGACTTCGGCCGAATGCAGCATACCAATTTTAACGGCGTCGGCCCCAATGTCGCTCAGGACAGCGCTCATCTGTTCCGCAATGAACGTGGGCGATACAGGCATTATACCCGTGACGGCTTGTGTATTCTGGGCTGTCAGCGCAGTAATCACCGACAGGCCATAGCAGCCCAGAGCCGCGAATGTTTTGAGATCGGCCTGAATACCAGCTCCACCACCACTATCAGATCCTGCAATCGTTAGGGCACGTGCGTATGTTTTCATGAGTTTGTTAGATGGATGAGTTCGCGGGTGGCCTCGTACGGAGACGGTTGCCCGCAAATGGCTGAAACCACAGCCGCCCCCGAAACCCCGGCCTGACGAACAGATTGAATATTGGTGGCATTGATACCGCCAATCGCAAACGTTGGCAAAGTAGTCTGCTGACAAATAGCCCGTAAGCCATCCAGCCCCAACAGGCTGGATGTATCCTGCTTGGTGCCGGTTGGGAAAACGGTGGCAATGCCGAGGTAATCCAGATCAGCCCCGCGAGCGGCTTCCAGTTCAGCTAAATTATTGATCGACAGACCAATGATTTTGTCTGGCCCGACCAGCGAACGGACGATCTCATGCGGCATATCATCCTGCCCAACATGCACACCATCGGCATCGATGGCGAGGGCGATATCAACCCGATCATTGATAATGAGGGTAGCGTTGTAGGTCTGAGTGATGCGTTTGAGCGCGAAGCCAAGGTCGAGAAAAGCGCGGGTGGAAAGGTCTTTCTCCCGCAACTGTACCCACCGGACCCCAGCCCGGCAGGCTTCTTCCACCACGAAGGGGAGCGTGTGACCCGCCTGCCGGGCAATGGCGCTGTCGGTTACCAAATAAAGTCTGTTCACGCTTCAGTCAGTTGAAGGCGATTGCTGATACTCGTTTCAGTCAACTCATATAAGGTATCCAGAAAGTTGACCTGCAGGCTACCCGGCGACGATTTTTTAGCGACCGCCAGTTCCCCCGCAATGCCCATAACGGCCATGGCGTGCGTAGCCGCCAGGAAATAATCGGCGTTGACGGCAGCAAAAGCACCCGTCAGGGCAGTGGCCGTGCAACCCATGCCGGTTACTTTGGTCATCAGAGGATGTCCGTTGGCAACCACGGCTGTTTTATCGCCATGAATGATATAGTCTTTTTCGCCACTGATGACCACCACGCTTCCCCAAACGGAGCTTAGCCTGCGGGCCGCGTCAATGGCCGCTTCGGAGCCGTACAGGCTGTCGACGCCTTTGGTTTGGGCGTTAAGGCCCGCCAGCGCCATAATTTCAGAGGCATTTCCCCGAATCACATCCGGTGCCGCCACAGTCAGTAGTTCTTCACTAATCTGATTGCGGTAGGCGGTAGCGCCCACGCCAACCGGATCGAAAACGATGGGTTTGCCTAAGGTTCTGGCCTTACGCATGGCCAGTCGCATACCCGCCACGAACGTTGCATCCAGCGTGCCGATATTGACGACCAGGGCCGAGGAAATATCAATAAAATCTTCGACTTCTTCGGGGGCATGCACCATGGCGGGTGAGGCTCCTAAAGCTAGTAGCGCATTGGCGGTATTGTTCATGACCACGAAATTGGTAATGTTATGAATAAGCGGGGCCTGAGCGCGAATACGCTCAACGTCGGTCCAGATTGATTGAGGAGATTGGGTCATATTGCTGTTAATCGTTTAGTAAACAGCAACTTTAGGAGAGCGGAGCGCATCTCGGTAACTTTTCCCTACGGCAGTACAAGCTGCATCAGGTAGTGAGGGTATTCTCTCAGTCAGTTCAATCAGGAACTGACACCCCTAAAGTTGTCTGGCAAAGGTAGCGGATAATGAGTTACGAAATTGTAAAAAATGCATCACCATCTGCTGACTTTAGAAAGTTTGGGATAGCTTTACGGACAACATTTCTATTCGTATATTCTGTGAAATTAACGTCTATTCGTTACCTGTTTCTCCTGCTCTTTACGCTGGGAGCGGCCTGCCATACCATCGCTCAAACTCCTGACAATACCTTTGTCAATGGTGATCTATTGCCTAATTCGCCCGAGCTGTCGGGCCGTGGTACTTACGGCGTTGGCGTGCGCACCCTGAAAGTGGTTCATAAAGACCAGGTCGATGTGCTGCACATGAAAGAGGGCAAGCACCCGCTATACGACCGTTCCCTTACCCTTGAAATCTGGTATCCGGCTCGTATTTCGGCCAGTAAACCGGCTATGGTTACGTACGAATCGGTGCTGGGCCGGTCCAATGATCCTAAACGTCCGCTTATTCCATTCACATTCATGGGGCGGGCCAGTCGTGATGCTGAACCAGATGTCAGCGGAGGAGCCTATCCATTGGTTATCGTCTCACACGGTTACCTTGGCTCACGGCTGCTGCTTACCTACCTGACCGAAAATCTGGCTTCGAAAGGCTATGTGGTCGTTGCCATCGACCATACGGAATCGACCTACAGCGATGCCGCCGGATTTCCCAGTACCCTGATGAACCGGGCACTCGATGATCTGTTTGTGCTGAACGAAATGGCCCGGCTAAGTGCAAAGAGCAGCAATACTTTTGTGGCCGGGTTGCTGAATGCCGATAATACGGCCCTGGTTGGCTACTCGATGGGTGGCTATGGGGCACTCAATGCCGTAGGAGCGGGTTACAGCCCGCAGGCCGTCAAGCTATTCGGCCAGCTTGCCGGAGGTAGTACGGCTCTTGAGGTTCGGGCGATGGACTCCCCAGCGTATAAGGCATCTCTGGACCCGCGTATAAAAGCGGTCGTTGCCTTTGCGCCCTGGGGCATGGAACGGGGTTTTTGGGATGCTGCCGGACTGGCGGGGTTAACTTTACCCACGTTATTTGTGGCGGGTAGTAAAGACGATGTATCGGGTTACGAAAAAGGCATAAAAGCTATTTACGATGGTGCCGTCAACGCGGATCGTTATTTGTTGACCTACGTCAATGCCCGGCACAATGTGGCTCCCAATCCTCCACCAATAGCCTCCTTACAACCCGGTGTATCGCCTGATGAATACATGCATTATGCCGAACCAGCCTGGAACGAACACCGAATCAATAACATCAACCAACACTTTGTGACGGCATTTTTGGGCATACACCTCAAAAAAATGGATTACGCGAAGTATCTAAATCTCCCCGAAACAGACGCTGGCGGACCCTGGACGGGCTTCAAACCCCGAATGTCTGTCGGCCTGGAAATGCGCCATGCCCTGAAGCCTTAGGTCTTTAAGTAGTACATTTAGCATTTTTTTTCATGCTTCCTTCCGCACCAGCGGACCGGCCAGCATGACAAAAAAACTTTTCGGAAATAATATATACTGCTTTAAACCAATCATTTATGTACTTGAGCTGAACGTTGACAAAACTGGGGACTGTATTTTGTTGGTCATCAGAGTCACCAGCTTTGTCAACGTTCATCCCAAACCTGCTTCCTTAAAAGGTGACTTTTAACAATGCTCCGTCGCCCATACTGGTTATATAGGCCGTATGGCTGTTAGTCAATTTCAAATCGGTTGGCAGGTTCAGTTTATCGAGTAAAACAGTGCTGCCTGTTCCGTTGGCCCGCAGTAAACGGCCCGTTTTTGGCGTGAAACCCATTGGCCCAAATACCGCATATTCGAGTACCAGCGGTTTGCCGTTGCCATCGTTCTCCACGTCGACCAGGCTGTTGAACGCTTGCTGATAAATACTAAGTTTTCCTGTCAGGTCCATCTGATAAACAATTGCCTTACCAGCCGGAAAAGGGAAACCCAACAGGGTGCTAATCAGAAACTGGCGACCGTCGTAGGTGATGCATGTAGGCACCGATTGAATGAACGGTGGGCCAGGAGGAGGACCCGACGGATTTGGATTGACAATACCCGGTACGTCTGTTACTATGCTCAACTCACCGGTTTTCGATCGGCGGACGATGGCGTTTGCAGCTGCGTCGGTAATGTAAAGCGCACCATCGGGGCCAAGGGTTAAATTGTACAGGTGTGATTCGCCGGTATCGTTTGTAAAACTGTAGTCGATGACAAATTTTTGGATGTTTTCGGGTACCAGGCTGGAAAACGGTATGGTGGGCGTTACATCGGTTTTATATGTTGCGAGGTTGACTTTACAAAGTCCTTTAGGATTTAAGAAGTAAAGCATTCCATCGGCAACCAGCAAATGATCGACAGCATCGAGGTCGCCTGTGTTATTGGTTTGGGAATAGATGCCCGTAACAATTGGATGCTTCTTGCCGTCCGGTGTAATTTCAGATACGGAGCCATCATTGTTGCCGGTACCTTGCTCGGCGACAAAAATACGCCCACTTGCATCCGTCTCTACACTAATGGGAGCCGCTAGGCCTGTCGTTAGTGGAACGACCGCGAACGTGGGGTCTGGAGAAGCCGGTATGCGATGATCCTGGCAACTGGTAATGAAAAGTATAGACACCAGGCTGGTGTATAGCCCTACTTTGCGCTTCATAACAAAGGAATGGTTGAGAGAGGATAGACTGCACTACGCTCTTTCCAGGTAATGGAAAACAACCTGGCGATAGGACCTAGCGCAAATAATTAAGAGGGGTGAATACTACGAATGAGTTAGTTTTTAGGCTGGTTCATCTCGAATCAGACTTTTTATGCCAGCCGCTAGTTCAGGTGTGACCGTGACACCATGAACAGTCTGAGCGTGTACGGCCGCCTGGTTTAAAACTTCCTCTTCGGTTGTTGCTTTTACTACGGCTTCACAATCGAAGCCAGCGTCTCGGCAGTGTAACGTCTTCATAATTGTGGGATTGGGGTTTTGAAATAATGAGGCTTTTGCTTTACTGGTCAGGAAGTTAAGGTAGATGGTAGGTTGCCTGTACAACTTTTGAGTGAACGGTGAGAATTACTGAGCGAATGAACCAAACGCGTTATAATGTACGGTTTGGCCTAGGGAAGAGCGGAGAAGCAAGGTAAAAATTGACCTTGCAGAGAAATGAAATTAAGTAGAAACAGCAGCGGGAATTCCTTAGTGGTATTAAATCTACGCTTCCGGGTGCTGTCAATCATACTGGATACTCGTAGGTAGGTCACTCACTTAGCTAACCAGTTCACTAATTCCCGTTTCTTATTTTCGACATGATACGTAAAACCCTGTTGTCAATTCTATTTCTGGCTGGTTCATGGACTATTCAGGCGCAACCTTTTGGTAAACTTGTTCAGAAAACGCCCGGTATCGTTTCCTATACCCTGCGTGATAGCTTTGGTAA
Source organism: Spirosoma radiotolerans (assembly GCF_000974425.1). Classification (NCBI taxonomy): domain Bacteria; kingdom Pseudomonadati; phylum Bacteroidota; class Cytophagia; order Cytophagales; family Cytophagaceae; genus Spirosoma; species Spirosoma radiotolerans. Next base: position 4,808,442 of record NZ_CP010429.1, on the reverse strand, counting down.
AGATGTTCCCGGCACGTTAGATAAGATCAAAGCCTGGGGTATTACGGATATTGAGTTTTCGAGCCTTTTTGGCAAAACGGCGCCTGAACTTCGTGCACTCCTCGATCAGCGCGGACTTAAGTGCAGTAGTTATGGCGTGAGCTACGATGCCATTGATCAAAAGCCGGATTCAATCCTGCAAAATGCGCAGGCGCTGGGCGTTCAGTACATCCGTATTGGGTCGATTCCGCACAAGACGGCTGCCACACTGGAGATGATGCAGAAAGCCGCTGAGGTATTCAATCGCTTTGGCAAGAAAGCACACGAAAAAGGCATCATGTTCTGCTACCACAATCACGGGTTTGAATTTCAACCGTATGAAAACGGTACGCTGTTCGATTACCTGGTGAAGGAAACGAACCCTGAGTATGTGGGCTATGAGATGGATGTAACCTGGACCTATTTGCCAGGACAAGACCCAGCTGCGTTATTAACCAAGTACCCCAAACGGTTTCGGCTCATTCACCTGAAAGACGTTCAAAAAGGTGTTGCCCGCAGTGATAAAGGAAGCATGGCCAACGAACAATCAGTAGTGCTGGGAACGGGCCAAATTGATTGGCCTGCTGTTTTGAAAGCCGCTCGCAAGAGTTCAATTGCTCACTTTTATATCGAAGACGAAAGCAAGGCCGCCGAACAGCAGGTGCCACAGAGTTTAGCGTATCTGAAAAGTTTATAAAATTCCTAACGGAAAGGCCACCCTCAACGGGTGGCCTTTTTACTTGAAAATAGCTTCTAACCTATATTTAATACTGGGTACTGCATGATTTTGAGCTTCTATTCGTTAGTAACTTGCGCGCCTGTCTGGTGTCAAACGAACAGATAGCCAACGTACATGCTATGAAAAAGACCATTACTGTTGGGTTGCTGGCCAGTGTCGCTTTAGGACTGGCCGTTTTTGCCTGTAATACAAACGACCCATCTATAAATCCCGTGTCCACGGGTCGTTTGCGCGTATCTTTCGATAACGTAGCCGGCACGTCGGATCTGGCGCTTGGTTCGGGCACGTATCAGAATGCCGTTGGCGAGTCGTTTGCCGTTACCAAATTCAATTATTTTGTGAGTAACATCCGCCTTCGTAAAGAGGATGGCAACGATTACGTAGTGCCGCAGGATAGCAGTTACTTCCTGATTCAGGAAGAAAAGCCAGCCTCACAAACCATCACACTGGCCAATATCCCGACGGGCAATTATACGGGTATAACCTTCACCGTTGGGGTCGATAGCCTGCGTAGCCTGGCAGACATCAGTAAGCGCACGGGTGTGCTCGATCCGGGGCTCAACGACGGAATGTACTGGGAGTGGAACTCCGGCTATATCTTCCTAAAGCTGGAAGGTACATCAGCAGTGGCGCCAGCCGCCCAGAATAACGCATTTTACTACCACATTGGCGGATTTGGCGGTGGCTATAACGGGAAGAAAACAATCAACAACCTGCGTACGATTACAGTCCCCTTTAAAACGGACGTAGCCAATGTGCAAGCTACTATGACGCCATCCGTGCAGCTAAAAACGGATGTACTGGCGCTTTTCAATGGCTCAACCAAGTTGAGTATTGCCCAAAATCCATCCGTGATGTTTGATGCATATTCAACCAATATTGCGGATAATTATGCACAGATGTTTAGTTACGTCCGTCTGCAGCCTAATCAATGAGCTCGTTACGCACGATATCGCTAAAGCGGGTTGGCTTAACGGCCAGCGTCTGTTTATTTGTTCTGGCCATTGCCTGCCAAACCAATAAGGGAGGTGAACCAACGCCTGAGCCCAATCCGCCCACGCCAGGAGGAATCACGTATCAAACAACCCCCGTAGCGTTTCGGAAGCCAGCTAATTTTCCCGATGTCGCTTACGATTTAAGCCAGAATCCACTCACTGTCGAAGGGGTAGCCCTGGGCAAGGCCTTGTTCTACGATCCGGCCCTCTCGCGCGACACAACCATTAGCTGCGGATTCTGTCACCAGCAGTTTGCGGGCTTTGGCCACTCCGACCACCCACTTAGTCATGGCATTGGCGGAAAATTTGGTACGCGTAATGTACCGGGCTTGCAAAATCTGGCCTGGAGCCGGGAGTTCTTTTGGGATGGGGGCGTTACGAACCTGGATGAGTTGCCTATATCGCCAATCCAGAATCCAGTAGAAATGGATTTGAAATTTTCGGACGCTTTGAACCGGGCCCAGAAAAGCCCGAAATATCCGCCGATGTTCAAAGCAGCCTTTGGGTCAGACACGGTGACGACGGCGCGCTTTCTGAAAGCCATTTCGCAGTTTTTACTGACCCTCGTTTCGGCCGATTCACGGTACGACAAATATGTGCGGAAAGAAGCTGGGGGTGATCTGAGTACTGATGAACTGGCGGGGTTGTCTTTGTTTCAGCAAAAATGTGCGGCCTGTCATGCCACCGACTTATTCACCGACAAGAGTTACCGTAACAATGGGCTACCAGCCGCCAGTAACGGCATAAACGATCAGGGGAGATACACCATTACGCTGAACGAAGCCGACCGATTGAAGTTCAAGGTGCCTAGTTTACGTAATGTAGAGAAAACGTTTCCCTACATGCACGATGGTCGTTTTGCTACGCTGGATCAGGTGCTGAACCATTATACAACGGGTGTTAAGGACAGCCCATCGCTCGATCCGCTCCTGAAAGCCAACGGACAGCTCGGCATTGCCCTGACCGACACCGAAAAAAAACAGGTCATCGCCTTCCTGCGCACCCTGACCGATGATACATTCATCAATAACCGGGCATTCAGCGCAAACTAAACCCAGATTTAGTTGATTACACTGATTTCTGACCGCTAGGCGGCCCTGCGGGATTTGTGTGATTCATCTGAAAATCCTGATTTTTCAATAAGCTTTTGCTCCTGGCAAAATCAGTTCAATCAACTGAATGATATAAATCTCGCAGGAACTTCAGACTAATGCGTATGATTCAGCCTGTGCTGTTTGATATTGATCAGGTGCGTGATGACAAGACCGGCGGATGCCGCGTAGGCGAGGTACTCGAAAAAGGGCGCTACGTCTTCCAGCAAAAGGGCAACCGTAAAGAGAGCTAAGAATCCCCAAAGACTTTTTTTAATGGCCGGAGCCGCGTAATGTCGGGTAGCGAAATAAACGGCTACGATGTTTACGCCGATAAATACATAGTCCAGACTCAAATAGCCAACGCGGAGCGTTGAGTTCTGAAAAACGGAGCTAGTTAGCAACAGGATAGGAGTGATCAGGCAGTGAATAATGCACAGCACCGAACCGGTTATGCCAATATAGTCAGCTTTGCGGGAGAGAGTATCTATCTTCATGAGCACGCACAAAAGTACGATGCTTTGGGCAAACGTACGCTCCCTTAACTTACTTTCTTGCAACAAAGTTGCGTAAACTGCTTTGCACTTATAAATAGTGAGGTACGATGCCCGCATGTCAGCCGAATCATGCCTCACTATTTGGCTCCCGTCAATCAGTTCGTTTTAGTCAGCAGCGAGTAGCCCATCAGCTTGCCGCTTTTATTGTACGTCTCTGATTTTATGTCGAACAGCTGATTATCAGTACGGTAGCTAACAATATGCATGGTGCTTCGAATCGGCATGCCCATTACTCTGTTTTCCATGTTCATGTCCGACGAAATTTTGTAGGCATTGAACGTGCCAGCGGGTGTTGTCAATGGGGCCTGGCTTTCTACCTGACGATTTGCCATGATCATGTTCATCGTCATCATTGTGTTGCCACTTGTGTTCATTTCGACCTCCATCTGGCCGTCACTCAATTTTTGACCTACACTCAGCTTGCCTGGATAAACGAGCTTGTTGGTTTTTAGCTTCATTTCCATGTCTTTCATGCCGCCGTTCTGCATGGCCTGCATCATGCCCGACATATCGGCTATCAGTTCGTCGCCCGTACAGGTATAGTGAATGGTGTAAGGTGGGCGTTGTTTCCCTTTTTCATCCTCTACCTGAGCCGTAATATCCATAACCGTCGAGCTGCCTTCTTTATGAACATCTTTAACCTGATAATTAATTTTGCCAATGGGCTTGTCTTTAGCATTGAACTGGCTCAACTCGAAGCTCATTCCCGACTTAAAATTCATGCCCATACAGGCTTGTGCCAGACTTGAATTCCATGTAATCGCGGCCAGAAGTAATGAAAGAAGCAGTGTTTTCATGTGAATAGAGGTAAGTTTAACGATGTAAAAAAGAATGTGTGCTGTAAGATACAGGATATAGGATGCAAGATATATGCTGTAAGAGGTATGGAATAAGATGTGTTATATATCATACATTATTTAAGCCCATATCATACTGAGTACGCCCATCAGCATAATGACTTTGCAGAGGTTACTAAGATAGCCGAAATCGTGTCGGGTGTCCGCGATGATAAGCCGATAGGTAAGCCAGGCAATTGGAAAAAGCAGCAACCCGAAAATAAAGGTGAGCCGAACGTTATGGAGCGAACTGGCAATGAGAAACAGGCTCAAGAGAAATGCTCCAATCAGTACGTATAGCAGGTATTTCGTGCGTCGGAGGCCCCACACAATGGGCAATGTACGACAGCCGAAACGGGCGTCGCCCCGAATGTCCTGCATGTCTTTGATGATCTCACGAATAAGCGAAATACCAAACGAAAACAAGGCATAGATCAGGAGCATATCCGTATTCTGGCGATAATAAACGGCCAGAACAATAAATGACAGGGCGGTTAATAGCGAAATGATAATATTCCCGACGAGCGGCTGCCGCTTAAATTGAGCGGAATAAAACCAGAGTAATGTAACGGACAACACATCAACCACAAATACCCAGCGACTTAGGTACAGACCGATCAAACAGCCAACGACATTCAGCCCCTGGTGAACACCCATTGCCACTCGGCGCTTAAGATAACGCCCAATCACCACCCGTTGAGGCTTGTTGATGAGGTCGATCTTTACATCGAAATAGTCGTTGATAATGTACCCGGCGGCTGCTATACAAACCGTTGATAAGGCAAGAAGCCAGAGTTTGGGATCGGTAAGCGATTGGATAATGGTTGATTTATCACCAATTAAAAACAGCCGCGCCAGAAACTGCGTTAGAACAACAATCAGCAGATTCTGCACGCGAATAAGCCGCAGAAAGCCGAATGTAAACGCCGAGAAAGGAATGGACTGCCGTGCAACCATGACTGTTTTTTTACAAAATTAAGCGTTTTGAAAAGCCGGAAAGCAGTTACGGAAGGGAGATCGCAAAGAAACAACAAAAACACTTCATTTTGCCTCTTCCCCTTTCTTCTACGCTTAGGGATTCTTTTTACTCCTGTTTGATGTTGAGAAGCAAAACCGTTCTCTCACGCATGAAAATTGGTATTGTGTGCTACCCGACCTTTGGAGGCAGTGGCGTTGTTGCCACTGAACTTGGCAAGGGATTGGCCAAAAGTGGCCATCAAATTCATTTCATTACCTACCAGCAGCCACCCCGGCTCGATTTTTTTAACGAGAACGTCTTTTACCACGAAGTAAATATACCATCCTATCCGCTGTTTCAATACGCGCCTTATGAATCGGCGCTGGCCAGTGCGATGGTTAATGTGGTAACCAACGAAAATGTTGATTTACTGCACGTTCACTATGCTATTCCGCACGCATCGGCCGCCTACATGGCCAAAATGATTCTACGGTCGCAGGGGCGAAATGTGCCTGTCGTCACAACGCTGCATGGTACTGATATTACGCTGGTCGGGAAAGATGCTTCCTACGAACCCGTTGTTACATTCAGCATCAACGAGTCGGATGGCGTGACCGCCGTGTCCGAAAATTTGCGCCAGGATACCTACAAGCACTTCAATGTTCACCGTGAAATTGAAGTCATTCCAAACTTCATTGACCTGAGCCGTTTCAAGCGTCAGCAAAAAGACCATTTCAAACGGGCCATTTGCCCGAATGGCGAAAAACTGATTGTCCATACGTCAAATTTTCGGCGGGTAAAGCGCATCGACGACGCCGTAATGATGTTTTTTTACATTCAGCAGCAAACGCCAGCCAAGCTTCTGCTGGTAGGCGACGGTCCCGAACGGGCCCGCATTGAACGACTGGTGCGTGATCTGGGTATCTACGATCAGGTTCGTTTCCTGGGCAAGCTGGATGCGGTAGAAGAAGTACTGTCTGTGGCTGATTTGTTCGTGATGCCGTCCGAAAACGAAAGTTTCGGTCTTGCTGCTTTGGAAGCGCTGGCTTGCGAAGTGCCGTTGATCACATCGAATGCCGGCGGTTTACCCGAACTAAATATACAAGGGGTAACAGGTTTCCTAAGTCCCGTAGGCGATGTGGACGACATGGTCAAAAATGCGCTTTATGTTCTGGACGATGAACATCTGCCAACCTTCAAAGAAAACGCCCTGGCGCGTGCTAAGGAATTTGAGCTATCGCGTATCTTGCCACTTTACGAGGCCCATTACGAGCGCGTATTGCAGGCGGTCCAACCGTTGGTGTCCTGAAACTTAGTAACAGATTTACCGTTTTAGGTTTACGGAGAAATGCCATAAACCAATACCGTAGATCGTAAACGAAGACAAATGAATCCAAACATACCACAAACAGACCGCAAGCGCGTTGTTGTTGTCGGTGCTGGTTTTGGTGGCCTAAGGCTGGCCCGCTACCTGTCGCGCCGGAAAGAGTTTCAGGTAGTACTGCTCAACAAACAGAATTATCATGAATTTCAGCCACTTTACTATCAGGTAGCCACGGCCGGGCTAGAAGCCAACTCCATTTTGTTTCCCCTGCGGGCTGTGTTTGGTAATTGCCAGAATGTACATATTCGGGTTACCAACGTAACGGGTATTCGGCCAGCCGACAAAGCGGTTGATACCGAGCTTGGCCCCGTCACATACGACTACCTCGTGATGGCGACGGGTGCGGATACTAACTTTTTCAATCAGCAGAACATTATTGAAAAGGCACTACCCATGAAGTCGGTGGCTGAGGCCATTGCACTTCGAAACCGGATGTTACAAAACTTCGAAGATGCGCTGAGCGTCGAAACGCTTGATGAACGGGAAGGCTTGATGGATGTTGTCGTGGTGGGTGGCGGACCAACGGGGGTGGAGCTTTGCGGTACGCTGGCCGAGATGCGTAAAACGGTGTTGCCCGCCGATTATCCGGAACTGGATTTCAAGATGATGGATATTTTCCTGATCGAATCCGGAGGTGAATTATTAGGCCCCATGTCGGTGCAGTCGCAGGAGCATTCGCTGGCGTATCTGCAAAAGCTGGGTGTGCATGTACGGCTGAATACGCGGGTCAAGGATTTCGATGGGCGCGTGGTGACTATGAACGATGGCACGTCGCTCCGGACCAACAATCTCATCTGGGCAGCTGGCGTCAAAGCCAATCCACTGGCGGGTTTGCCGCCGGAAGCGATTGGCCGGGGAGGGCGAGTGCTGGTCAATCGATACAGCCAGGTGCAGGGCTTCACGGATATATTTGCCATTGGCGATGTGGCCCTGATGACCGAAGAAAAGTGGCCCAATGGACACCCGCAGATTGCGCAGCCCGCTATTCAGCAGGGAAAACACCTGGCTAAAAACATGATTCGCTGGGTGCGCAATGAGCAGCCTGAGGAGTTTACCTACCGTGATTTAGGCACCATGGCTACAATTGGGCGGGGGTTGGCCGTGGTCGATTTGCCTTTTTTCAAGTTTCAGGGATTCTTTGCGTGGATAACATGGTTATTTGTCCATCTCATGGCAATTGTCGGCGTTAAAAACCGGCTGGCCATTTTTCTGAACTGGATGTTTAACTACCTCACATACAATAATTCGCTGCGGCTTATCATTCGCCAGAAAATGCCGAAGGGCGATATGGCGGCTATGCAGGAAAAACTTTCTGATCAATTAGAGGTCAGTAAAACATAGGTCGGATAGTAAATATAGTTTACTATCTGACCGAAAACTTGATTTTCGTTTTATTTTTGTGTCATAATACTCTTTGTTAATTGTTCTCTCTATGGAATCAACTACTGAAAAGCTACAAACCATGGCTGGCCACGGCAAAACCCGGCCTAAAAATAGTGGTAGTAAAAAGCTATTCGACAATCCGATTCTGGAAGCTCTTTCGCGGACGCACATCATGGTGCCCATTTCAATGTGGTTGGTACTATCAGCGTTTTTAGGATGGTATGCGTTCACCTATACAGATATGGGAACCACCACCATTGCTACACTATTTGCAACGGGCTTATTGGTTTTCTCTTTGTTTGAATATGTCTTACACCGGTATTTGTACCACTTAGCTCCAACAACGCCCCAGCGCGCCAAGATTCAGTATACCTTTCATGGTGTTCACCATGAATACCCGAAAGATAAAACCCGGCTGGCTATGCCCCCGGCGCTGGCTATTTTTGTGGCCGCTGCGTTTTTTGGCTTATTCTTCCTGCTTATGGGTGAGTCAGCCTATGCGTTTTTCCCTGGCTTCCTGGTTGGTTATTCAGGGTATCTGGCGGTGCATTTTATTGTACATGCCTATGCGCCACCCAAGAACTTCTTCAAGCAGTTATGGATCAACCACAGCGTACACCATTACAAAAATCCGGAAAGTAATTATGGCGTATCGTCTCCATTCTGGGATTATGTATTCAGATCTTTTCAGAAGTAATTGATCTTTCTGTTAGTTATAAAAAATGCCCGCTGAGTTATCAGCGGGCATTTTTCGTATAAGGCGGAGAGGATTCCGCCTTACAGTAGTTTTTCATTATTCAGATGACGGGTAGCATCCCGTATGTTTTTCTTGTCCAGGTTTTTTCGGAAGGCATCAGTGAGGTCGACACCCGTTTGATTAGCCAGACAAATGAGTACCCAAAGCACATCAGCCAGTTCGTCGCCCAGGTCTTTATTCTTATCGGATTCTTTTTCTGACTGCTCTCCGTAGCGCCGGGCAATGATTCGAGCCACTTCGCCAACTTCTTCAGTCAGTTGAGCCATATTGGTTAGCTCGTTGAAATAACGAACGCCAACGGTTTTGATCCAATCGTCAACGGTGGTTTGGGCTTCTTTTAGGGTCATGGCTTTACGGTTTGTGATTTACGGCTTGTGGTTGGCTGACGCACCAGTTGCTTTCGCCGGTCCGCTGGTGCGGTTAGCCAACCACAAGCCGTAAATCACAAACTATTAACTGTCCTTACTTCTCCGGTACAAAAGTCAGGTAGCTGAATTGATTTTCATCAAAAACTTCCTGAGCGAGCGTTTGCAGCTGCGCTGCTGTCACTGATTTTATGTCGTTGAAAATGTCGTTTAACGCTTCCACTCGATCGATGTCGAGCAGACTTTTTGCCATCATCAGCATAAAGCTGTTGTTGCTTTCTTCGGCCATGGCCAACTGCCCAATGAGTTGCTCTTTAGTTTGGTGCAATTGCAGCGTCGTGAGCGGTTGCTCGCGTAGCCGTTTCAGTTCCTTTATAATCAGCGCCTGGGCTTTGTCCACTTTCTTGGGGTCGGTACCGAAATAAATACCCAGAAAACCCGTATCTAAATAAGGCGTATAGCTGGCATCGATGGAATAAACCAGGCCGTATTTTTCGCGGAGGTTCAGGTTCAGCCGGGAGTTCATGCCGGGGCCGCCAAGGAGGTTGACCAGCATGAAAAAGGGAAGCCGCCTTGGGTCAGTCAGGCCATAGGCAGGCCGTCCGAGGGCGCACTGCGCCTGGGTAATAGGCCGTTCTACTTTCGTGTGACGCGGCACATAATCGGTGGGCTTGTTTCGCTGACGGGCCGAATGCTGTGCTGGTACGTCCTGAAAATACTTTTCGGCTACTTTTACGACCTGGCTGAAGGTTAATTTACTAACCGAGGCAAAGACAATTCGGCTGGTGTCGTAGTTTTCGGCGATAAATTGTTGCAGATCTTCGCGCTTGAATGAGCTGACGGTATCAATGGTGCCGAGAATATTACCGCCCAGGGCATGATTTGGAAAGACCAGCTCATCGAAATCATCCTGAATCGCATCTTCGGGTGAATCGTAGTACATGGCCATTTCTTCGAGGATAACTCCCCGCTCTCGTTCGATTTGTTTTTCAGGAAAAACCGAATGAAATGTGATATCTGCCAATAACTCCGTAGCTTTCTCGAAATGTGCATCCAGTACAGACGCGTGGAAACACACTTTTTCTTTCGTTGTGTAGGCGTTTAATTCGCCCCCAACGGTTTCTAAGCGCGTAATGATGTGGTAGGATTTTCGTTTCTCCGTACCTTTGAAGGCCATATGCTCCCAAAAATGGGCCAATCCCTGCTGATGCGGTTGTTCGTCGCGGCTGCCGATGTCGAGCATAATCCCACAATGGGCAATTTGCGTATATGGCATTTGTTTGTGCGCAATCCGAATTCCGTTGGGTAAAGTATAAACTTCGTAATCTTCCATTCTTAGCTTTTACGCATTGAGCGTACTAATGATAACCGCTACCAATCCACCTCGGTTCCTGATTATTCAAACCGCCTTCATCGGCGATGTAATATTGGCTACGGCCATGCTTGAACAAGTGCATGAAGCATACCCAACTGCCGTACTGGATATTTTGGTGCGCAAAGGTAACGAGGGTTTGCTGGCTAATCATCCCTTTCTGAACGAAGTCCTGATTTGGGACAAAAAGGGAACGGGTGGAATGTTTGCCAAATACCGGGATTTCTGGCGGTTGCTCAACATCATCCGCCCCCGCCACTACGATGCCGTGCTGAATTTACAACGCTATGGCACGATGGGTTTACTGACGGTATTGTCGGAAGCAAAAAAGACGATCGGTTTTGATAAGAACCCATTTGCCCGGTTTTTTACGCATCAGGTCGAGCACCGGTTTGAACCGGGGGTACACGAAGTTGATCGTAACGCGGGTTTGCTCAGGGCGTTGGGCATAACCGGCGGATTTGTACGTCGTCCTAAACTGTATCCATCGCTCAATGATTATTCGATTGCCCAAACGTATCAGAGCCAGCCTTACGTCTGCATAGCCCCGATGTCGGTCTGGTTTACCAAACAGTACCCAGCCCAACGCTGGGTGGAACTGATCCGGGCTTTACCTCAAGACCTGCGGGTTTACCTGTTGGGTGCTTCATCCGATTTATTAGCCTGTAAGGCTATTAAAACGATGGTAGGCCCCCAAACGGATATTGTGAATTTGGCCGGTAAGTTAAGCCTGTTGCAGTCGGCAGCTCTACTGCAGGGGGCCGTGATGAATTACGTTAATGATTCGGCTCCACTTCATTTGTGTTCGGCGATGAATGCACCGACAACGGCGGTCTTTTGTTCAACGGTTCCCGAATTTGGTTTTGGACCCTTAGCTGATGGATCGCGGGTAGTGCAAACACCGGAACCACTGGATTGCAAACCCTGTAATCTGCACGGTCGAACCCATTGTCCGCTGGGTCATTTTCGCTGTGCCTGGGGCATCCGAACAGAAGAACTGGCCCAGTTAGATTAATGACGCTGTCTTAGCCGATTCCAATTTAATATCATTTTTAGTCGCTGGTTGGACTTTGTCTGGGCCAAGCCAGAGCTTGGCCCAGACAAAGTCCAACTATAATTAAATCGCTGGTGAATGATGCGTATATAGCCATTGACCCAATATTGTTGTTGATGGCCATCTCGCTTATGAGATACTATTTATACTTTATTCGGATAAAATTGATTTATAGAGATTATATGTGCTAATTAAGGTTATATTGCAGAATATTATTTGAAAAATATTCTTGATTGGCATATATTTGGTCTGTTCATGTAGAGAATACAACAAAACAGTTACTATACGGCTTACTTACCTGCTTACGGCGAGCCGTTCCTTAATCGATAGTCTCTTTATTCATTTATTGATGCGGTAAATTATCCTTTCTGCTATGTCTATCAATCGTCGTGACTGGCTACGGGCCAGTATGTTATCTGGTCTGAGTTTAGCGGCTGCTCCAGCGGCATTCTGCGAGTCAGAACCCGAAATGCCTAAGGGGTACATAATTCCGAAAGGGGGGCTGAAAGCCCGCTTATCCGCGAACGAGAATCCTTATGGCCCTTCGCCCAAAGCTTTGAAGGCCATTACGGAGGCTGCGCCCGATGGCTATCTGTATGCGATGGAGTATTCGAAGCAATTTCGGAAGCTGGTTGCTGATACGGAAGGCGTTCCGGAAGAGTATGTACTGCTGGGCGCCGGATCGGGCGAATTGCTGACCGCGGCTTCGCTTTGGGCGGCCTATCGGGCCAATGCCGGCCGGACCATTGTGGCGCCTGACCCGACCTTTGATGCTTTACCAAGAACGGCCGTTAAACATGGTATCACGATGGACCGTGTCCCGCTCGTGGCAGCGGATGGCTATGACATTAACCTGAACAAGCTGAACGAGCGCGTTGGTAGCCAGACGGGTATGGTTTATTTATGCAATCCCAACAACCCAACCGCCATCACGGTTGACCCGGCCAAACTGCGGGCCTTCTGCGAAGCGGTAGGAGCCAAGACGCCCATTCTGGTCGACGAGGCTTATATCGACTATACACCCGATCCTAAAGCTTACACCATGGTCGATATGGTGAAGAAGGGGAGCAACGTGATCATCACCAAAACGTTTTCGAAAGTACATGGCTTTGCTGGTTTACGGACGGGCTACATGATTGCGAAACCCGAGTTGCTAGAGCAAATCAGTAAGTTTGCGACAGGAGGCAGCTCTATGAGCATGACAACCCTGCGGGCGGCTATGGTTAGTTTACAGGACAAAGACTTTATCAAATACTCACTGGGCAAAGCACAGGAATCCAAAGATTATCTATACGGCGTTCTGAAGCAGCATAATTACGAACCCCTACCATCGGGGGCCAACTTTGTCATGTTCCCGATTCGGATGAAAGGCGAGGATTTTGTCAGCCGTATGCTGGATCAGGGCGTCGGTATCCGTCAGTGGAAATTTGACGGCCAATACTGGTGCCGCGTTAGCCTGGGTACAATGCCTCAAATGCAGGCTTTCGCCGACGGCTTGAAAACCATATCATAAGCCTAAGTAATTCAACACCACAAAAAATGGCGACATACTGTGTCGCCATTTTTTGTCTTTATTGGGCTACTTCACTGAACGTTAATCACTCTGAAGAAGCAATAAATGAGCTATTGCTCCTGTTCAATTAAATCTTCTTGAACTTCGTAATTGTTCCAATGTTCTGGCCAGCAGGCGTATAGTAATAACTAATAACATTTTCTTCGGTGCAAGTCATTCTTAGAAAGTCCGACTGAGATGAAGCCGCGGAAGTTAGATTAATCGAATAACTAACGCAGCCTTTTTTGACATTTACAGTGCTGATTAACTGGCTTATACGTGCTTTGTTATACGTGATGCTATCCGCAGGCTGGCCATTTACCGTAGCCACTAGAGACACACTAACGGAATCTTTCGACAAGCTTTTAATGGATAATTTTACTGTCTCGCCCTGGATTGGAAAAGGCTTATTAATGCTTACTGCCTGATACGTGCCTTCCAGCGATGGCGCTGGATCGGGCAAGGTTAGCGTATTTTTGGTGCAACTGCTGGTGATCACCAAAAGCAAGAAATTGATCCAGAAAAGGCGGTTGATAGAACGCATGTTGGGGAGAAGCTTGGTTCCATTATACTAACGACATGCCTTTAAAATAGATATAGCCTGGATAGTTTATTTATATTAACAATCAGTAAGAGTGACGATCTGAAAACGTAAAAACGATTTGTTTTGTCGATGTTTGACCGAGAAAGAAAGCTTAACAATAGACCGTCTGCACGAACCCAACCTATCACGATGAAAGGCTATTCGGTAAGTTTGGTGAAGCAACTTCTTTCGTATTTGCTAACTGTTGTAAAACAATGGGTAAGGTATTGATACCCCAGTGTTCAATATATTTTCCGTTGCGTAATCGTATCACGTCAATTACGTCGATACTTATTGACCGATCAGTTGGAGGTATGCCCATCAAGGTTCCTTTATGGGTTCCTGTAATGGTTTTGCGAGTAGTAACTAAATCCCCTTCAGCAATTTGATCATGAATGATTACCCGCATATCAGCGAGAGCTGGGCGAAGGATATTGTTGAAGGTATTTATCATCCCCTGAGGACCGTTATTAGCTCCCGGTGGGGCGGAGTGATTGATAAACTGATCATCCATTAATTCGTTGAAGCTATCGAGATTGCCTTCTGCAATCACTTCTTGGTTGAAACGCCTGACCGCTTCTTTGTTTAGCTGAGCCTGTAAATCCATTTGTTGTATAAGTGACGTGGCTGTTGTAAAAGTCTCAGTACTGCTTGTTTTTGTAGTTACTCGGCTAAAAGCCGAGTAACTACTGGCTCTAATACAGCCTTCAGGACGGTTCGCTAAGCGACTGACCGATTTTTGCAACAACCACTGACGTTAGGTTAACTAATCAAAAATGATATAATTCCTTATTCAGATGGTATGATTCAATAACCTCTTTATATCGACTACCCGTCACACCTTGATCGTCACGGGTTTAGTCGGGTCAATACGGAACCAGAGTAAGGCGCTGACCAGTAAGCAACCCGCAATCATAAACAGAGGGTAACTGAAATTATTCGTGTGTTTGACGATGATGCCGAAGAGGATAGTAATGAAAAAACCACCGAGTTGCCCGGCAAAATTCATGGCTCCTGTTACAGAACCGGCGTTGCGCTGGCCAATATCTACACAGACTGCAAACGCAACAGGTAAGGCCAGATCTTTCGCTAGCACGCACATGGCCAGAAAATAACCCGCCGTCTGATTATCGGTGGTGATACCGGCCAACAGAAAAAATAAGCTCGATAAGCCCAGTCCACCGACGCCCACCGCCCGACGGCCTATTTTCAGCCCGTATCGTTTGGTTAGGGCGTCGCTCAGGACACCGCCAACCAGACAGCCAACCGCGCCCAGGAAATAGGAAAGGGAGATAAAGTTTTTCGTTTGATCTTCGCTCATGCCACGACCTTCCTGAAAGTAGACCGACGACCAGTTCGTGAAAAAGTAGGAGCCGTAAAAGAACAGATGGCACATGAGCATGAGCGCCCATAAATCGGGATTACGGATGATGGTTTTCCAGGGAATCAGGTGGTCGGACGATTTGATTTTACGGCCCCGTTCAATCTCCCGAACTTCTTCAAGGCTGATACTTTCCTGAGCTGCGGGCTCGTCGCGGAACCAAATAAACCACCCAATGGCCCAGGCAACACCCAGCAAACCCAATGCCGCAAAGGCCCAGCGCCAGCCAGCCCAATGCACCAGTGGAATAACCAGCAACGGTGTCAACGCCCCGCCCAGCCGTCCGGCAGCCCAGATCACCGATTGGGCCCGACCCACTTCAACCGCCGGAAACCACCGCGCAATAACGATGGAGGAGTTGGGATAAGCGCCCGCTTCTCCGGCACCAAACAGGAACCGGACCACCAGCAAGTAGATAAAATTGAAGGCCGTGCCTGTCAACATCGTAAAGCCAGACCACCACAGCACGACCCGCGTCAGCACGCGTCGGGGACCAATTTTGTCGCCGAGGGAGCCCGTTGGAATTTCAAAAAGCGCATAGGCCAGTGAGAACGCACCGAGTATCCAGCCAAACTGCTCGTTATCCAGATGAAGGTCAGCTTTTACGTATTTACTAACCACGTTCATGCAAACGCGGTCGAGGTAGGTTATGGTCGAAAGGAGAAATAAGCCCGCAAGAACGCGGTAGCGAACCTTCATAAAGTGTAGGAAAAGAAGATAGGAATAAGGTGTCAGGTAAAGATAAGTTTGCCTGATGGAAAAACAACAGATGTCATTGATGGCCAGCGATTGAATACGTACAGTCGGCGTGGATTTTATCATTTTTTAACGAGCTTGTGATCGGTTTGGAAAAAATAAGCCGGATGGCCTTCCGACCAATCGTTGCCCGATGTACTTTTACGGCATGTCAACCGTAACGATTGCCCCACTTGCCGAAAGCTTACCTGCTTTCCTTGATTCCTACGATTTTTCGGCCATTGCCGTTATTGCCGACAACCACACATTCCGTTTCTGTTACCCCGATTTAAAGGCGTTGCTACCTAAACACACGCTGGTTCGGATCAAGTCGGGCGAAGAACAGAAGCACATCGCTACCTGCGAAATGATCTGGGATGCCCTGACACGGGCCAACTTTGATCGCCACTCGCTGGTGCTTAACCTCGGTGGTGGAGTCATTGGCGATATGGGCGGGTTCTGCGCGGCTACTTACAAGCGCGGAATTGCCTTTGCCCAGATGCCTACTACCTTACTTTCTCAGGTCGATGCCAGCGTCGGGGGTAAACTCGGCATCGACTTCCGTGGCTTTAAAAACCACATCGGCGTGTTTCAGCAGCCCAACGCTGTGCTAATCGACACGACCTTTCTGACGACGCTGCCTGAGCGCGAACTCCGGTCAGGATTTGCCGAGATCATCAAACATTGTCTCATTGCCGATGCCGCTATGTGGGACGAAATACGCCGTCGTGATCTCGATGAGCAGGATTGGACTACTTTGGTTGCGCATTCAGTAGCGGTAAAGCAGCGGGTCGTGGCGCAGGATCCTACCGAGAAAGGCCTTCGTAAGATTCTCAACTTTGGTCATACGCTGGGCCATGCCGTAGAAACGCACTACCTGATGCAGCCCCGGAAGCGCCTTTTGCATGGGGAAGCGATTGCCGTTGGGATGGTTGCCGAAGCCTTCATTGCCTGTCATAAAAAGATGATCGACCAATCGTTGCTTACACAAATCGAAGAATACGTATTTTCCGTATATGGAAATGTGCGCTTGGTAGACGAGGACATCGAGCCCATTTTAGCATTGACCTTGCAGGATAAGAAAAACCGGGGACGCGAAGTTCGAATGTCTTTGCTTGATGGACCCGGAAGTTGTGCCTTCGATATACCCGTTACGGCCTCCGAAATGCGCAAAGGTCTGGAGTTTTACCGAGGCCTAAATAAGTAGTGGAAAGTTGGCGTACTGTATTGTTTAAGAAACAATTACGATTATATTTGGGTTTGACAAAAATATTATCACTACAATCTATTTAATACTCATTATCTATTGAAAACTCTTTACAAACGGTAGTATGAAAAAGTGCATCGGAATTCTGTTTACATTGGCTGTTGTCGTTATGGCGGGCTGCTCGCCGAGTAGGTTGTTTGTAGAGCATGACTATAGCTACGAGGGCCACTTTAAAAATTACGAATCGTTTAATTTCCTGGAATGCGAATTCGTTGATTCCACCCTTCTCTGTTCCGATATTCAGGATGCAATTCGGCATCAAATGGAGGCTCGCGGGTATCGGGTGAGTAATCGCAATCCAAACCTATTGATCTCCTATAATATTTTTCGGTCTGATCTGCGCTTCCGGGGCTACCAACAGCCTGTCATTAAAGACTGGGTTGTCCGCGAAGACGACGATGCTACCTATAAACGCATTGATTATAACCTGGATGAAGGCACATTAATGATTTCGCTCATCGACGCGGAATCTTATCAAGTCATCTGGAAAGGCTATGCATCCAAAATGATGCGAAATCAGAACTTCAAGAATAACTACTTCAAAGGCATCGTTCGATCTATATTCGACCAATATCCGCTGATGGCTACAGTTAAATAGGTAACGCGCAAGTAACGTGGACATTCTGTTCGCGTTACTTTGTTAATTCTTTGAAAATCCCTTCCAGTGAGTTTTCCTGCTGACGAAGCCCAACCAATGTCAGGTTCTGATCGGCAGCAAGCCGAAATATAGCACCCCGCAGGTCAGTTTTTGATGAGGCCGTAATTCGATATTGGCCTTGTTCCATGGGCTCGACCCGCTCAACGCCCGGCAACGAGTCCAGTAGGGCTGGGTTGACCAGATCACTCTCAAACTCGGCGACAACGACAAGGCTTTCCCCCGCCGACGCGCTCCGGAGTTGGTTCAACGGCTGATCGACTACAATTTTCCCCCGATTGATGATAATGACCCGATCGCAAATGGCTTCGACTTCCTGCATGATGTGGGTCGAAAACAGGACGGTTTTGTCGCGACCCGCGTTGCGGATGACTTGCCGGATTTCAGCTAACTGATTCGGGTCGAGCCCCGTTGTTGGCTCATCCAGGATCAGCACAGGTGGATTATGCAGCAGTGCCTGCGCCAGGCCAACCCGTTGCCGATACCCTTTTGACAGTTGCCCAATGCGCTTGTGTTGCTCTCTTTCCAGGCCCACCCGTTCGATTATTTCAACAATACGTCGGCTTAGGTCGGAGCCACGCATACCATGCAGTGATCCGGCAAACTGAAGGTACTCCCTTACGTACAGATCCAGATAAAGCGGATTATGCTCGGGCAAGTAGCCAACGCTCCGGCGTACATCCATAGGGTGTGTCCGAACGTCGAACCCATTTACTTCCACTGTTCCGTCGGTAGGGGAGAGGTAGCCCGTTGCTATCTTCATCGTTGTGGACTTCCCCGCTCCGTTAGGTCCCAGAAACCCGACGATTTCGCCCGGCTGTACGGTTAGTGAAATTTGATCGACAGCTCGCTGACGGTTGTACTCTTTCGTGAGATTCTGGACTCGGATAGACATGTTGACGTTGACTGGTAGATGATAAACGACGAATAATGCTGTATTGGCATGTGCGCTATCTGACTCTAACCTACAAAAAACCGGAAAGAATTTCTATTTTTATCGGTTTAACATCAATAGACATCGTTTTCTTTCACTAGCCTATGTCCCTTTTACGCAAAAAGACCGTAACCCAAATCCTGAGTGATGCCGCCGAAGGTGAGTCAAGTAAACTGGTAAAGACGTTGGGTGTCCGCGATTTAACGTCATTTGGCATTGCAGCTATCATAGGGGCCGGTATTTTCAGCACCATTGGGCTGGCCAGTTATAATGGGGGGCCTGCCGTATCGCTCCTGTTTGTTTTCACGGCTATTGCCTGTGTGTTTACAGCATTGAGTTACGCACAGTTTGCCAGCACGGTTCCCGTTAGTGGTAGTGCCTATACGTATGCTTATGTGGCCTTTGGGGAAATTTTTGCGTGGATCATTGGCTGGGCACTCATCCTCGAATATGCCGTCAGCAACATGGTCGTTGCTATTTCATGGTCAGAATATTTCACATCCATGCTGAGTGGATTTGGCATTACCTTCCCAAAATATTTTGCGACCGACTACGGTTCGGCATCGCGTGCGTTCGAGTTGGTGCAACAGGCGAAACAGGCCGGTACGGCGCTAACTACCATCCCGGAAAATACGCGGGTACTGGCCGATGCCTATGCGAATGCACCCGTTGTGGGCAACATGCACCTGATTGCCAACCTGCCCGCTGGTGCGATCACCGTTTTGATTACGGCCCTTGTGTATATCGGCATTAAGGAGTCGCGCACGGCAAGTAATATACTGGTAGTGCTCAAACTGGCGGTTATTGGTCTGGTCATTGGCGTAGGCGCGTTTTATGTAAAACCGGCGAACTGGTCGCCGTTTGCCCCCAACGGTGTATCAGGTGTACTGAGCGGGGTGGCGTCTGTGTTTTTTGCCTTTATTGGCTTCGACTCCATTTCGACCACGGCCGAAGAGTGTAAAAACCCCCAACGCGATCTGCCGCGTGCTATGCTCTATTGTCTAGGCATCTGCACGGTTCTTTACGTACTGATTACGCTGGTCTTGACGGGTATGGTTAACTATAAAGAGCTGGGCGTGAGTGATCCGCTGGCGTATGTGTTCCAGAAAGTGAACCTTGATTTTGTCGCAGGTGTGATATCGGTAAGCGCGGTTGTCGCCATCACGAGTGCATTACTGGTGTATCAGCTCGGGCAGCCCCGTATCTGGATGACCATGAGCCGCGATGGCTTGCTCTGGAAACGTTTTTCCCGGATTCACCCTAAATACAAAACGCCGTCCTTTGCGACCATTGTTACGGGTTTTCTGGTTGCCGTTCCTTCGTTATTTATGGACCTCAAGTTTTTCGTCGATCTCACCAGTGTCGGAACGTTCTTCGCCTTTATTCTTGTCTGCGCCGGTATTCTATTTCTGGATGCCAAAGGACTTACGGCCCAATCGAAATTTAAGGTTCCATATATTAATGGCAAGTACATCATTGGTGCTGTCTTACTGGCCGTTCTGGCTTATGCCCTAACAAAAGATGCGCCCCTGCAAACGCTGGAAAGTAAGCCCTTATTGGTCGTTTTCTGGGGTGTATGGGCGGTGTTGGCCATACAAGGCTTCCGCTACAATTTCTCACTGCTACCAGTCATTGGCGTGCTGACTAATTTATATTTAATGACGGAGCTGGGAGCAAGCAACTGGCAGATTTTTGGTATCTGGCTGGTTATTGGCCTGGCTATTTATTTTTCGTACGGGTTCAGAGAGAGTAAATTGGCGAAGCAGGAGAATTCATTGAGAGGATAGATTTGGCCGTGTTACTTTCCAAAAAACATAATGTGCTGTTGCGGTAATCGGTCATCGTTTTTCAAGAGTTTCAATCCGATAGCTTTCATCTCTGTACTTGCCTGCTTGACGCTCAGTTTGTGAAGTTCTTTGATGGGGACGTTTGGGTCCTCGGCCCGGTATTCGACCAGAACAATGCGCCCGCCCGGTTTTAAGGCTGATGCAATATGGGCCATCATTTCGCGCGGGTACGAAAATTCATGGTAGGCGTCAATCAGAATCGCCATGTCAATGCTGCTGGCCGACAGTTTAGGGTCCGACTCTGTACCCAGTACCGGTTGCACATTGGTAACCTTGCGTTTGGCTTTTCCCGCATTCAGGTACTCGATCATTTCGGGTTGAATATCAACGGCCAATACCTTGCCCTGGGTTAGTTTAGGGGCCATTAGAAAGGTAAAAAAACCGGTTCCTGCCCCAATGTCGGCAACAACATCGGTTGGCTTTAAGGATAAGGCTTTTAATAACAAGTCCGTGCGCTCTTCCTGTTCCCGTTCCGGACGTTCGAGCCAGGATGCGCCCAGGTGACCCATGACCTGAGCAATTTCGCGGCCCTGATAAAATTTGCCGATTCCGTCGCGGCTGGCACTTCCCATGCGATAGACGGTTGTTGAATCGGTGGGTAACGAGGTGGTAGGCTGTTGTTGAGAAGCCCCTCGACAACAGACGAAAAGCAGCGCGAAAAATAAAACCGGAATACGGTGCATGGCGAATGGACTTAAGTATAGGTAGTAAACCATCGTGACGCAAAACAGTTGTTCAAAGGAACCAATTACATCCTGAGTATGAATCTCATCCTACATTTACTGCTCGATGCCGCCGTTATTTTCGGACTGGCTTACCTGATGCCCCAGATTGACGTAAAGAACTTCGGAACAGCCGTGCTGATTGCTCTTCTGCTTGGACTCCTCAACTTCTTTGTCGGTTGGGTTATTCGATTTCCGCTTAATTTAGTCACCTTCTTTCTGTTGACGGGTATTGTCCGGATTCTCGTGACGGCGTTGCTGCTTAAAGTAATCGACAAGTTCATGGATAGCTTTACCATTGTGGGCTTCTGGCCTGCGGTGCTCATTGCCTTTGCCGTAGCCGTGGCCGGGATGCTCATTGATCGCTCGTCTCCAACGCCCGAGATGGTCGAATCCGGTTATGTTGTATCGCTGCTTTCCAGCTTACGGCTGGCCTGATAAACGTTGATTGCCACTTACGCAAAAAGCCGTGTCATTGCTGACACGGCTTTTTGTTATCATGCAGGCCGATTTCTGCCTGACACGTATTAGTTGCTCCGACGACCGCCCATCAGGATGCTGGCATAATACAAGAGTGTGGCCAGCGACCCCAATGCTGCGGCAACATACGTCATTGCTGCCCACCAGAGGGCGTCTTTCGCAAAGCCATATTCACGTTGATTAACGACTCCGCGCTCCTGAATCCAGGCGAGTGCTCGGCGACTGGCGTCAAACTCAACGGGTAGCGTTACAAAGCTAAAGAGGGTAGTTAATGCAAACAGACCAACACCAACCGCGAGTGGCAGCGGAGTGGTTTGCAGCAATAAGATACCCGCCAGCAATACCCACTGTAAATAACGTGAGGAGACCGACAAAACGGGCACCATGGCCGAACGAAGCTTCAGTGGGGCATAGGCTACTTTGTGCTGCACGGCGTGACCACATTCGTGGGCGGCAATGGCGGCAGAAGCTACGCTACGTCCGTAATAAACGTCGGCGCTGAGGTTAACGGTTTTATCTTCCGGATTGTAGTGGTCGGTGAGCATACCCTCAACCGATACGACGCGCACATCATAAATGCCATTTTCGTTCAGCATCTTTTGCGCCACTTCGGCACCGCTCAGGCCGTTACTCAGGCCAATTTGAGCGTATTCGTTAAATTTACTTCGTAACCGCCAGCTCACGAATGCGCTGAGGCCGAAGATAAGAATCATAATTAACCAGGGTGAAATCATCGTCAATTAGTCAGGTTTGTGGTTCAATACAACAGCCGGATTGTTGGCTTGTTTGTAATAAAACAATAGTTAGCCCTAAAAAGTATCCCGCTGGTCTAACCATTTATCCGGCCAGGCTGCCATTTAACAGGGCAATAGATCCAGGTCTGGGGGTAGAACTGTGGCACGGGGCTATGATTCAAATATCTGCTAATCAATAACTGGCTTTGATTCGCTCAATGAGTTTGGTAGTCGAGTAGCCGGGTACAAGTGCAACCGTTTCAACGCGGCCTCCGCGTGCCAGGACAAAATCAGCCCCAACGATAGTTGCCACCGTATAGTCATCTCCTTTCACCAGTACATCGGGTTGCACGGCCTCAATGAGTTCGAGCGGAGTGGGTTCGCCAAAGAGGGTAACCGCGTCGACAAAAGCCAGTGCAGCCATGAGCCGGGCACGGGCATACTCATTTACGACGGGGCGCAGCGGTCCTTTTATGCAACTGACGGATGCATCGGTGTTGAGGC
Organism: Spirosoma radiotolerans; assembly: GCF_000974425.1. Lineage (NCBI taxonomy): Bacteria > Pseudomonadati > Bacteroidota > Cytophagia > Cytophagales > Cytophagaceae > Spirosoma > Spirosoma radiotolerans. The sequence goes on along the minus strand of NZ_CP010429.1, from coordinate 4,785,539 downwards.
CTAAAATTAGCTTGTTACCCAGGCTACGGGCTTTTTCGAGGTAGTCGATATGCCCTAAATGAACGATGTCGAAACAGCCATTAGTGAAAACGATTTGCTGGCCTTCGGATCGCCATATTTTGGCTTGTTCAATAGCCTGCTCGCGGGTAAGTATCTTTGATTCGGTCATAAGGAGATGATTGCGTTAAGGCTCCAGTTTTAAAGCTTTAGGGTCGTCCAGCACATCGACGGCATCGGTTGTTTTGTTCCCCCGGAACAGGACGACCAATAGCGCAATAATGCCCAAAATGATAATCATGATTGTTGAGACGCCGTGAATGAAGGTAGCTAGCACCTGTCCGTCCTGACTGGTCAGGCCATAAAGCAGCGCGACCTGGCCAACCAGTAGGTGAAATGAGCCAATGCCGCCCGGCGTTGGAGCAGCCATGCCCAGCGAGCCAACTACCAGAATGGTCAGACCTGCCAGCGGACCAAGCTTGGCCGTAGCGGGCATGGCGAAGAACAGGCAAAAAGACATCAGGTAATACATGGTCCAGATGAGCAGCGTATGGAACACAAATGCCCCCGGCCGCCGTAGCTTCCGAACGCTCAGTAAACCTTCGAGAAGCCCCTTGGCAAAGGCACTCACTTTCTGGTACAAAGGATGGCGACCCAGCGCGTCGCGGTAACGGTTAAACAAGAACCAGCTCAACAGCGCCAGCCCAATCAGGACGGCTCCGGCCAGTAAAAGTATACCCGAACCACTGGAACCTTTGGGCAGTTTGCCGCCCAGAAACTCCATGAAAAACTGGCTCAGTCGATCAAACTCAAGTATAAACGTAGCGCCCAACAACAGAATAAGCATGAGCAGATCGAATAAACGTTCGGCCACGACCGTCCCAAAACTAACGTTTACCGGCACGCCCGACAGGCGATATAAGGTTCCGCAGCGGGCGACTTCACCCGCGCGGGGGAGGGCCAGATTAGCCAGATAGCCCGTCAGGACGCTGGCTGTTGTATCAAGCGAGTTGGTACGTTGCGCGACCACTGGCTCCAGCAAAATTCGCCAGCGTTCGGCCCGGCTCCAGTGCGCAACAATGGTCATCAACGCCGATACCAGAACCCATCTATAATCGGCTCCGCTTATTTTTTGCCACAAGTCGGCTGCGTCGAGGTGACTTTGCTTGAATGTAAACCAGAGCAACCCTCCGGCAAAAGCCAGCGAAATAAGGTACTTAAGTATGTTTTTGATGTTCATATAGCCGTAGTATGCGTCGTAAGCCGTGATAAGATCTTTTCTGCCACTAACACGTAATAGAAAACTCCGCCACAAAGTAACGGAGTTTCATGGAAACCAATAGGAATGCTTAGCAAAAGGATTAGCCGTTCACCAGTCGGTTGTTTTCATCCGGGAAAACGACGGTTGGCTTGTATGTCCTGGCTTCCTCATCAGTCATCATAGTATAGGCAATGATAATGACAATATCTCCTACCTGTGCTTTGCGGGCAGCCGCCCCATTGAGGCAAATGATACCGGAGCCCCGCTCGCCTTTTATAACGTAGGTGATCAGCCGTTCGCCGTTATTGTTATTGACAATGTGTACTTGCTCATTTTCGCGTAAGTTGGCGGCATCCATCAGGTCTTCGTCGATAGTGATGCTACCCACATAATTCAGTTCGGCCTGGGTGACTTTAACGCGATGCAGTTTCGATTTTAATAGGGTAATAAACATGGGAATGGGATAATGCCATACGGGAGTGGCCTGATAGCCTCCTCGCCAATTGCTCCCAAAACAGCCACTGGAAGGGGTTGGTTCCGGCTTGAGGAAGTGCCAGACAGCAAGCGAGCCAATGCCTTGACCATCAGGATCTGGCATTGGCCCGCGTAGTAAAAGAGATTGGACCGCTTAATAGACGGCCATTTCTGGCTCGATGTCCCTGGCCCAGGCGTTGATGCCACCATCCAGATTATACAGGTTCGTCAGGCCATCCTGGGCATACAGGTATTGGGCAACGTTGGCTGAACGAATGCCGTGATGACAATACACAATAACGGGTCGGTCGGTGGGAATTCGCTTTCGGTTATTGGGAATCATACCCACCGGAATCAGAACTGCTCCCTCCAGGTGACAAAGCTCATACTCGGGCCGTTCACGGACATCCAGCAGGAACAGCTCCTCACCCGTGGCAATTCGGTTGGCTAGTTCCTGAACAGATAGTTTCTGAGGTCCCGATGCGCCGGGATTTGTGCGGGTTCCCGCCGAAGCGAGTCCTTCACGCGCTAGTTTTTCCGCATCGGCCCGGCGTTTGATTTTTATTTTTTGCTGGCTCATCGTCAGCAAATCAACCATTAATAGCTGTTCGCTTAATGACTGGCCAATCCCGGTAATAAGTTTAATGACCTCGTTGGCCTGGAACGTGCCAATAACGCCGGGCAATACGCCCAGTACGCCCGTGTCATTACAATTCGGAATCTCAATTTCGTTTGGATATTCAGGGAACAGGCATCGGTAAGTTGGTCCCCGTTTGCCATCACCCAGGTCAGCATTCAGCACCGCTACCTGGCCTTCAAAGCGATGAATGGCTCCGTACACAAAGGGTTTGCCTAACGTGACGCAGATGTCATTGACCAGATAGCGTACTTTAAAATTATCGGTGCAATCTACCACGATGTCATAGCCGTCAATGATGGCACGGGCGTTACTGATGTCCAGCGCCATTGTGTAGGTATCGAACGTCAGGTCGGGGTTTAACCGGTTGAGGTGATTGATCGCAGCCTTGGCTTTGGGTTTGCCCACTTCGTCTGTTGTATAAAGCACTTGGCGTTGCAAATTGCTTAGGTCAACGACGTCGGGGTCAATAACGCCAATTTTGCCTACGCCAGCCGCTGTCAGGTACAGCAGTACCGGGCAACCGAGGCCGCCCGCGCCGACCACCAGCACACGGGCATTTTTGAGCCGAAGCTGGCCTTTCGTACCAATTTCGGGTAAGTTCAAGTGTTTCTGATAGCGTTGCTTTTCGGCAGGAATTAGGGTTGTCGCTTCCATAATGACACAATAATAGGCAACGCTGAGCAGTGTTGCATTAATCCAACAGATTTAGGGGGGCTAAAATTGCACCGAATGAAGTCAGGGCAGAAATATTTACCAAACGTTATGAATGTGTTTTTTTTTAGTACTATTGCCCCGACAAAATCCTAACGATTCTCAACTATGAACAATCTGCGTTTTCCGGCAATTACTTCTTCGTTCCGCTCGTCGGCAACTGTTAGTTTGCTGGCGCTTACCATCACACTCAACACAGGTACTGCCATTGCCTCTACTAATTCGCACGATCCTAAGCCAGCCAACCACCGCACTGATTATCTGTTAAAGAAAGGTAAATGGGAATCTCTTTTTGATGGAAAAACCTTGACAGGTTGGCATACTTATCTTAAGGAAGGGCAACCTGTATCTGATAAATGGACGGTTGATGACGGCGCTATTCACCTTACTGCTGGTGGGGCTGGCGACCTGGTGACGGACAAAGAATATGGTAATTTCGAATTGGAGATCGAATGGAAAATTGCGGAAGGTGGAAATAGCGGGATCATTTTCCACGTTCATGAAGATCCAAAATACAAAGCTACGTATCAGACGGGCCCCGAAATGCAGGTTCTTGATAATGAACGCCATCCAGATGCTAAACAGGGACGCGATGGCAACCGTACGGCGGGTTCGCTTTATGATTTACAAAAACCTGTTACGCCCGGTGCCGCCAAACCCGCCGGTGAATGGAATAAAGCCCGGCTGGTTATTAATAACGGAAAAGCGGAACAGTATCTGAACGGTAAAAAAACGGCAGAATACCCAACCAGCGGCCCTGAGTGGGATAAAATGGTAGCAGAGAGTAAATTCAAGGGGTGGGAAGGCTTTGGTAAATATGCCACCGGCCATATTGCCCTGCAGGATCATGGGAATAAGGTTTGGTATCGCAACATTCGGATACGCGAATTGTAATTTTGAAGGATGGAATGACTGACTGATCGAACGGCTTTGCCTGTTCACTAGTCAATCGTTCTATCATTCAGTCATTCCAAATTATATGAAACCTTATTCCCGCCGAACGGCTCTGAAAACTCTGACCGGTACTGCACTGACGCTACCGTTGCTGTCTGACTCTTTTGCCAGTTCTATGAATCAATCTGAAAAATCGGCTCCGCTAAAGGGCCGTATCAATCACTCCGTTTGCCGGTGGTGTTATAGCAAGATACCACTTGATGATCTGTGCAAAGCCGCTAAAGAGATGGGTATCAAGTCAATTGATTTGACAGGTCCCGACGAGTGGCCTACCCTGAAAAAATATGGCCTGACCTCGGCGCTCCCCCAAGGCGCAGGCAAAGGCATTGGCGATGGATTTAATAATCCAAAATTCCATGACGAACTGGTTGCTAGTTATGAAGCTATTTTCCCAAAGTTGAAAGAGGCTGGTTTAACGACGGTTATCTGCTTCTCAGGAAATCGGCGGGGGATGAGCAATGAAGAAGGCCTGGAAAACTGCGCTGTTGGCCTGAAGCGGCTCATGCCAAGTGCCGAAAAACATGGCATTACGATGATCATGGAACTGCTCAACAGCAAAGTGGATCACAAAGATTATATGTGTGACCACACCGCCTGGGGAGCCGAGCTTTGCAAGCGTGTTGGTTCCGAGAATTTTAAGCTGTTGTATGATATCTACCACATGCAGATCATGGAGGGCGACATCATCCGTACAATTCGGGAATACAACAAGTACATTGGGCACTATCACACGGGTGGTAATCCCGGCCGGAATGAGATTGACGAAGCGCAGGAGCTTTATTATCCGGCTATTATGAAGGCCATAGTCGACACTGGGTTTAAAGGCTATGTAGCACAGGAGTTTATTCCTAAACGCGACCCGCTCACCAGTCTGAAAGAAGCCGTATTGATTTGTGATGTATAAATTGTAGAGCCGCAAGAAATTGCGGCTCTACAATTTATAATTCTTGTATTCCCCAATCCGCCAGCCGGTTAGCTTCTCGATAAATGTCAGAAAACGTACTCTTGGCGTGTAGCGCTTTTGGCTGGTATCGAACGTGAATGGCCAGTTCAGCCGGTCGACACGGGGCTGCATTACTGCCGGGTGGGTGTCTGTAAAATGGGCTAGTGAGTCAATCTGGCCATAGTCGAACACATCGACACGGGCATCTGCTCTGGCAATATTTTCGCCTATGTTCCAGAAGTGATTCGCATAGCGAAGGCGTTTCTTTTGCATTTCGGGAGGCTTTACCCAACCGTAATGGTAGATGTAAGCGTCAATCAATTTAACCTTTAATTTCTGGTTGTCGCGGGTTCGAAAGCCCTGAGCATCTCTGTAGGCCACTACATTGCCTGTATTCCGGATCACACGTATTTCCCGACGATACCACTGTCGGGAGTCGCCCACATAACTGTACGACCCATAGAAGTGCAGGTAGTTAAATAGCAAACCCTCTACATGCTGGTCGGACAGGTATTTCTGCATGGCTTCGCGAACGACAGGAATATATTGTTCATGCAGTACTTCATCACCCTGTATATAAAAAGCCCAGTCAACATCCGGCGAGATAGCCGCCAGCGCTTTATCCGTTTCCTGCGCTAAAACCCGCCCTCCAGTGCGTGCACCTTCATCCCAGGTAGTCCGAATAATTCGAATTTTATCCGACGAAATGGCTTCAATCAAGCCCAGCGTATCATCGTCTGAGTCGCCAACGGCAACAACAAATTCATCGCATAGCGGCAGGACCGACGTAATAGCCTCAATTATTGGATAGTCGAACAAAATGGCATTTCGGATGAAACTGAATCCGGCTACTTTCATGAGAAACGGTACGGTTGGCAATAGACAGACCAAAGATAAGGCCGTTTTAGAATTCACACGGCTTAATTCAATACCGAAACATTTTTTGGCCGACGCTATGCATAGCCAGTCGTGTGAACAGATGCCTACTCTTACGTTTACCAACACCGTTATTCCAAAGTTGACCTTTAGCAACAATTTTCGGCTCATTTGGGAGGCAAAAACCAGTTAGGATTAGGCTGGTAATTGGTATCATTGCGGAAACAAACGTCTCAACAAGTAGATTATATTGCAATAGATTGATACTGAGGAGAAGAATAATTATTAATCGGTTAACTGCTTAAATTATAAATTTAATACTATTTGTTTGTAATAAAGCATTAATTGACAGCTTCTGATAAGTTTTACTAATTATTCGTCACTTTTGTTCGATTGTTTACAAAAAGTTAGCTGGTGTGTTGATTTCATAATAATGCTTAAAAGTGAATAAGTAAAATCTACTAATTTTATATCCGTTTAATATAAATAGTATATCTATATTGCATTTGTGTTTAAGAATATGTAATTTAGTTAACAAATTAGGATGTCACTCAGTAAGCAAACCGAAGTATCAGTTTTTTTGGTTTTCTTATTCTGTAGTTTGAAAACGTCGGTGCTAATACTCATATTTGTGTCAAGAGTAAATTAGTGGCCCTGATTATATGGTTTTCTTTTCTCTTTGAGAAAGCAATAATTGATTCTTCCTCTTAACAAAAACAACGACCAATAGTATGAAAGTCGTCAAGCGTAGAAACCGCCAGATGACCATGGAACGAATTTTGCGTGCCATGGGTGAAGTAATGGCCGAACGAGGCACTGAAAAAGCAGGCATCAATGCCGTTGCAGACCGAGCTGGAGTTAACAAAGTTCTGATCTATAGGTACTTCGGTGGCTGGAACGGTTTATTAGAAGCCTACGTGCACCGTGGTTTCTTCCTTTCCATGTTCAATGAAAAGTTTATGGACTCGGTGCCGGATAATTTAGCACCAGACGCCCGAAGCAAAGCCTGGTCGGAGTATACAATTCAGTTCATGCGGGAGTTTCGGACACGTAAGTCGTCGCAGGAGCTTATTCGTTGGGAAATGTCAAATGGCGAAACAGAACTGGCTCGTCGACTCGCCGATTTCCGGGATCAGTCTTATAAAAGTATGGTCGCCAAATTAGCGCCTTATTCAGACTTTGATCCACTGGCAATTACCAGTCTGATGGTCGCTGCGGTAACCAATATTGTACTTACCAGCACCCAGCGGGACCATATAGGTGACATTGATCTCCGTTCCGATTCGGGTTGGGAACGCCTGGAAACGGCCATACGCCGGATTTATTCCAGTCTTAATATCGCCCTCGAACGTGAGCAGTCGAAAGCAAAGTAATGTATAGTAGACGATTGACAACGTACACTCGATCATGCGTTGTCAATCGTCTACTATACATTATTGCATCATTTCCTCTATCTCCTCGACTTCGAGTGGGATATTCTTCATGAGGTCAATGTTGCCTGATTCAGTTATAAGAACGTTGTTTTCAAGGCGTATGCCCAGCTTTTCCTCCCGAATGTAAATGCCCGGTTCTACGGTAAAAACCATTCCTGGTTCCATTTTTCGGTATTTGTTACCTACATCGTGCACATCGAGGCCCAGGAAGTGAGACGTGCCGTGCATGAAGTATTTCTTATATAAAGGGGCATCGGGGTCCTGATTCTGTACGTCAGTTCGGTCCAGCAAGCCTAACCCGATCAATTCGGATTCCATTACCTTGCCTACTTCGCGATGGTATTCGTCCCACAAATTACCAGGTCTGAGCATTTGCGTTGCCTCTTTCATCACGCGCAGTACGGCCTCATACACCGCCCGTTGACGAGCCGTAAACCGGCCATTTACCGGTATTGAGCGGGTCATGTCGGCGTTGTAGTTAGCATACTCCGCACCAATATCGAGCAGAATAACATCGCCATCCTGACACTGCTGGCTGTTGTCAATATAATGTAACACACAGGCATTGGCACCTGATGCAATAATGGGCGAATAAGCGGCTCCCCGCGACCGATTACGCAAAAATTCGTGCATCATTTCGGCTTCGATTTCATATTCCCAAACACCAGGTTTGATGAAACCCAGAAGCCGCCGAAACATCTTGTCCGTAATATCAATGGCTGTCTGGATGAGGGGAATTTCCTGCGGTTGTTTAATGGCCCGAAGATAATGCATCAAGGGGGCCAACCGTTCCAACTGATGCAGTGGGTATCGTTCCCGAAATTCGGCGATATACCGGGCATCCCGACTTTGAACGTCCACCGTTGCGCGGGTGTGCTCATTGGTATTCAGGTAGATATGATCGGCTTCGAAGACCATTTGCCCGAAAATTTGCTCGAACTGATGCATCCAGTAAACCTGCTTTTGCGGTAAGCCCGTTACCTGTTCCGCTTCGGCTTTGGTTAGTTTGTGGCCTTCCCATATTTCGATCAGTTCGCTTGTTTCACGCAGGAAAAGAACTTCCCGAAATTTGGGATCCGGATGTTCGGGGAACAGAACCAGACGGGTTTCCTCCTGATCGACTCCTGTCAGATAGAAAAGGTCGTTGTTTTGGCGAAAAACCATCGTACCATCTGCATTGGTCGGCATAATGTCATTCGCATTGACCACCACCAAAGACTTGGGTTTCAGTAGGGCCGTAAGCCGCTGGCGGTTTTGAACAAAAAGTTGGCTATCAATTGGTAGATAACGCATATCGTGACTGTTGAGGGCGCGTTTGTGATTAAGTTTGCAAAGAAACTCAAAAACCGGTAACAGTTTCTGTGCGTTTTCGTGTTTAGACTCTATTCGGTATATTGTTAAAGCAAACGACAGGCTTATTCTCTTCCTAAACTAACCATGACGATTCGACTATCCGGGATATTTTGCCTATTGGTATTCTTTGCGCAGGCCGAGCCACGAATGGCCGGGCCACGTCTGGCCGGGCCACGTCTGGCTGCCCCCCAACACGCCGGGCCTGGTATACACCAGCCTAAATATTGGGTTTTATTGCAGGATAAAGACCGGGCATCGGCGGTAGCCTTGTCGCCAGCGGCTATTGCTCAGCGGAAACTGCAGAATTTACCCCTGGATGATACCGATCAGCCTGTTTCGGCGGTCTACCTGAATGAGCTTAAGCAGGCAGGGGTTCAGCCCATTTGCCAGTCGCGGTGGCTTAATGCTGTATCAGCCCAATTAACGGCTGAACAATATGCAAAGGTTGTAAAAATGCCCTTCGTTAAAGCCATTCAAGCCATTGATCCGGCTATTGTGATCACCTCTACTGGCTTACCGTCAAATCCCCAAATGGCTCCGGTGATGTCGCAGATTCAGGCTCCCGATTTTATGCGGGCGGGTTTAACCGGCCGGTTTGTAAACGTTGGGGTTATTGATGCCGGTTTTTTTGGCGCTGATTCGGCTCATGCGCTTAAGCACGTCTTTGCCCGCGATGGCGTAAAGCGTGTGCGCGATTATGTAAACGAGAAAAAAACGCATAACGATTTATTCCGTACGCTCGAATCCAATGCCGACTTTCACGGAACTGAGGTACTGGCAGCGATAGCTGGAAGCGACCCAACCGAAAATATTCAGTTTGGCTTGGCTACGGATGCCACATTTTACCTCGCCCGAACTGATCAGGGCAACCGGGAGTACCGGGGTGAAGAGGACAATTGGGTAGCGGCTATGGAATGGATGGATAGCCTGGGGGTTCGGCTCATCAACACATCGCTGGGGTATGCCAAGGGAATGAGTAATCCTAAAGACAACTACGAGCCTGGCCAGATGGACGGTCATACGAGCCTTATCAGTCAGGCTGCTCAAATAGCCGCCGATAAAAAGGGAATTTTAATTATTGTGTCGGCTGGAAACGAAGGAGAAGATCGTTCCTGGCGGATTATCAGTACGCCCGCCGATGCACAGGGTGTGCTGGCTATTGGAGCCACCAATGCCCGCCTTTGGAATCGCATTGGGTACAGTAGCATTGGACCCGAAAGTTTACCCTATTTAAAGCCAAATGTAGCTTGCTTTTCGCTCTATGGCACCTCGTTATCGGCGCCCGTCATCACCGGATTTGCGGCTTGTATCATGCAGGCAAACCCCAGGCTGACTAACAAAGAGGTAATGGAAATTATCGAAAAATCGGCACACCTCTATCCGTATGGTAATAACTACGTCGGGTATGGTGTACCGCAGGCATCGCGGGCGTTGGCTTTGCTCCGTAATCAGCAACTACCGGCTGCACCGCGGGTCGTTCAAGCCACCGGTAAAACAGTAACGCTGCCTGTCGATACAAACGAGTTGGCTGTATCGGTCTTTCATAAAAAAGACGCTATTCACGTATTGCAACAGGAAGCGGCTAAGGTGAACAACGGTAAATTAATCCTGCGCCGGGCAACGGATGAAAAACAGACGACAGTCGATTTGAAAAAAGAAGTTATCGAAATCATCTGGGAATAAAACCCACTATGAAGAAAATTTAATTTCGAGTTCAGATGGTCCTTAGATGGCGATTCTAGCTTTGCTTCCGTAATCAACCAGTAAACAACAATTGACTTATGGAAACCAACACCAGATTAATCGCTACCGTTGCCCTCGCTCTTGCTTTAGCTTCTCCTTTTGCACATGCGCAAGGGCCGGATGGGCCGCCTGTAGCCCAAAATCAACCCGGTGTAGATGGTCCGTCTGGACCTCTTCCGGGTGGACCCGGTCGCCGGCATGGCCGGCCCGGTCCTGGCTTAGATCGCAATGATCACGGTAAGGGACAAGGCCCCGGCCGAAATCATCAGATGAGCGGACTTACGTCATTAACGACTGTTTCGGGTACGGTTGGACAGCTTGTTGGCAATGATGATTTTATTCTGGATGGCTTTACGCTTAATGCTGGCTCCGGATCGCCTGTGACCGTAAAATTTCCGCCCCATTTGGGTACGCAGGTCCAGAAAGCCATTAAGGCGGGTAGTAGTGTTAGTGTGACAGGCTATTCTGAAACGCCACCTGGCGGTGAAACGCGCTTCCGGATGAATAGCCTGACAGTGGGGAAGACAACCGTACTCGATTCGCCCCCGGTTCGTCCGACCACACCGCCAGATGCCCCTGCTCTGGCAACTGCTACGGGGAAAATTGCCGATTACCGACTCGATAGGGAGGGACGCGTTAACGGATTGGTACTGGACGATAAAACCGTGATCAGTATTCCATCGCACGTGGCTTACCAGCTAACGGATCTGGCTAAAAAAGGAAGTACCATCACCGTGCAGGGTTACCCTAAAACGCTTCGGGACGGCCAGGTTCAACTGGAAAAAGTAAATGTCCTGCGGGCGTCGGTACTAACCATCAATGGGCAGCAGTATTTAGTACGTTAATCAGCGAGTGAAGGAGCGAATGAGCGGTCACTGGAAATCGCTTGATAATCGGGCTATTGCCGAAACAACATTCGCTCATTCGCTCCGCTTCGGCGGCCCGATTTTACTTTTTATTGACGTGAAAATTTTAGTCATTGAAGATGAACGGAAACTGGCCCGGTTTATTAAACAGGGGCTGGAACAGCATGGTCACGTAGCCGACTTGACGCACTCAGGCTCTGAAGGTCTCGACCAGATTGCGGGTGGCCTATATGATTTAGTCTTGCTCGACTTAATGTTGCCGGGACAAACGGGCTTCGAAGTATTGCAAAACCTGCGGGCGTTTGGCTTAACGGTTCCCGTAATGATTCTATCGGCGTTGAGCGATCCGGATAAAGTTGTGCAGGGCCTGGATTTAGGCGCCGTTGATTACCTGCGTAAACCGTTTGATTTCAATGAGTTATTGGCCAGAATCCGGGTGCTGCAACGTAAAGGCACCATGAGCAATGATGTCGTTATGCGGGTATCTGATCTGGAAATGCACCTCGTTGCACACCAAGTTGTAAAAAACAAAACGCCCCTCGATCTCACTAACCGGGAGTTTGCATTGCTTGAGCTGCTGATGCGCAAGGCCGGTCAACTGGTCACTAAAAACGAAATTGCCGAAAAAGTTTGGGCTGTCGATTTCGACATGGGTAGCAATGTCATCGAAGTGCACATCTACCAGTTGCGGAAAAAGCTTGATGCCGTCGGTACGACTGGCCTGATCGAGACGATAATTGGCCGGGGTTATCGGCTGAAAACGGCATGAGCCTCCGTAGTCGGATCGTTCTGGCGGTTACGGCTGTATTTGCCGGAATCAGTCTGCTCGCTGGTTGGTTGATGCTCAACCGGGCCGAAACGAGTTTACGAACGGCGTTTGACCGGGCAACGCAAACACGGGCCGAATGGCTGCTGTCGATGGTCAGCGTTGATCCGGTTATTTTGCCCTTACCCACCGACCAGGAACGCATGCAGGTCATGTATCATGCCTACGGGCGTACCCGTGAACTGTTCCGAAGTCCGGGCTTCCCGGATAACCCCAGTCCTCACCGGCATCAGGACTCATACCGCTTTTCTCACCGTATTATAACCACGCAGACGACTACCGAGCAGGCTCCCGATGGTCAGATTCGATTAACTTTATCGGTACCCGACATGACCTTGCGGCAGGATATAAACCAGCTGCGCTGGGTCTTTGGCTTGGGCTGGCTACTGAGTCTGGTACTCGCTTTTGGGGCTGGTTATATTGTTGCGGGTTGGTTGTTACGGCCTATTCAGTCCATTGTTGATCAGGCGAATACGATCAGTAAGGCTACCGACAATAGCCGGATAACGTTGCCAAAATCGCGCGATGAGTTATATCAATTAACCGATACGCTGAATCGAATGCTGGGCCGGATTCGGGAAAACGTTGATCTGCAACAAAACTTCTTTGGAGCAGCTGCTCACGAACTGCGAACCCCATTGACAATCATGAAAACAGGCCTTGAGGTAACCCTTGGCAATGACCAGGTCTTGGGCGGAGTAAAGCCGTTTTTGGTTAGTCAGTTGGATGAAGTTAGCCGGTTGGCGCGCTTACTCGATGAATTTCTAACCCTTAGCCGCCCTGAAGAGTCGGCACAGCCACTCCGGTTGAGTGAAGTCGACGGGCCCGAGCTGATCAATCATTGCTTAACCCAACTGGCGAGCCTGGCGGTTGAGTATGAGGTTACAACGTGTCTGGAAACCGATGAGTTGATCCATGAGCCGATAGTGACGGATGCCGTCAAACTGGAACATATTCTGCTGAATCTGATCGAAAATGCCATCAAGTATGCCGTAACGGGGAGCTCGGTGGTAGTTCAGCTGACGTATTCGACGGGTTGGGTCGTTTGTGTGCAAAACCAGACGGTTCGCGCCAGTGGGCCTACGCTCGACTTAATGCAACCGTATTTTAGAGCGGATCCACTCAAGGAAGGGCACGGATTAGGCCTTTGGATTAGCCACCGGCTAACAGTATTGCTTGGGGGCAAGTTACGTCTCAACTGGCAGGCATCTACATTCACCAGCGAGCTGACGCTACCAGCAACAATCAATTGACTTATCATAAGTAGCTAATTGAACGTGCGTTAGAGTTTTATCATGCTGACGCAAATGGTGGATTAGAGCTGACGCATCCTAAAGCTGAATTTGTGAAATTCCTTACTACAAGACAAAGCCGGTTCATCGCTCTCAACGATGAACCGGCTTTGTCTTGTAGTAGAAAAAGTTATAGATACTCGCCTTTACTCAGGTAGTTTTTTACATAATCGGAAATTCCATCCTCCAGCGACGAAAAGGGCCGGTCGTAGCCAATTGAGCGAAGTTTGGCCATGTTGGCCTGCGTAAAGTACTGGTATTTGTCGCGAATGTCGACCGGAGTGTCCACAAAACTAATATCGGGTTCGAGGTCAAGCGCTTTGAACGTATTGCGGGCCAGGTCGAGGAACGTACGGGCTTTCCCGCTACCCAGGTTATAAATGCCCGAGTTGCGCCGGTGATGCATGAGAAACGAACATACTTCAACCACATCCTTCACATAAACGAAATCGCGCATCTGTTCGCCATCGGCATAGTCAGGATTGTGCGACCGAAACAATTTCATTTTTCCGGATTCCTTGATTTGCCGGAAGGTGTGGAAAATGACCGAAGCCATTCGGCCTTTATGGTATTCATTGGGTCCGTAGACATTGAAAAATTTCAACCCGGCCCAAAAGAACGGTTTACGCTCCTGTTCCAGTGCCCAGATGTCGAACTCGTTTTTGGAATCGCCATAGGGGTTGAGCGGTTTCAGCTGTGGAATCAGCGACTCGTTATCGTCGTATCCTAGCTCGCCAAGGCCGTAGGTGGCTGCCGATGAAGCATATACGAGTGGAATCTGGTATTGAATGCAGCGGTTCCAGATCTGCTTGGAATACTCAACATTCAGGTGTTCAAAAATCTGCCGGTCAAACTCGGTTGTATCCGTGCGAGCACCAATGTGGAAAATGAATTCGACTTCGTGGTAATTTTGGTCAAGCCAGTCAAAAAATACTTCACGATCCACACGCTCCTGAATGCGTTTTCCGGCTAAGTTGGCCTCTTTTTCAGGATTTGAAAAATCATCAACAGCGATGATGAAATTGAAATTTTCCTGATTCAGCTTGCTGATTAAACAGCTCCCAATAAAACCGGCGGCTCCAGTAACGATGATCATAAATTGGTAGTCGTAAAGGTATTCGTGGTGATAATTAGATAAGTAGTTGAGGAGGTTATGCCAAAGCGGCTGTAAAGATACGGGTTTTTAGATGGACAAAGGAATAGCGTATTTCCTGATTAAATTGGATTTATTTTATATGAATGTGCGTACCTATACCCGGTGTAAGGGCTACACTTAGATGTCGGCTTCATCTGAACTGTTTGCACCTTTTTCGTACCTTTGCGGTTTATTTGTCAATCGGCGTTTCTGGCAACCGCCCCATCTAAACCAGAAAAATGGTCTATATTAACAGAATTGAACATTTCAACGCGGCTCACCGGCTATACAATCCAGCCTGGTCAGAAGAGCGGAATAAAGAAGTATTTGGCCCCTGTGCGAACCTAAACTGGCATGGCCATAACTTCGAATTGATCGTGACGGTGAAGGGCGAACCGGACCCCGGTACGGGATTTGTGATCGACCTGAAATTGCTGGGCGATATTGTTAAACGGGAGGTAATCGAGAAGGTGGATCATAAAAACCTGAACCTCGATGTGGATTTCATGCAGGGCAAAATGGCCAGTTGCGAAATCTTCATTATGGAAATCTGGAAGATCCTCGAACGGGCTCTCGAACCCGTTACGGAAGCACATCTGCACCAACTCCGGCTCTACGAAACCCCCAAAAACTTTGTGGATTATTTTGGCGAATAAGTCAACGATGTATGATATAGGATGTATGCGGTAAGTAGTCAGAGCATATATCATATATCCTATATCATACACTACATATGAACTATTACCTCATTGCTGGGGAGCGCTCGGGCGATTTGCACGGTGCTAATCTTATTCGAGCCATTCGCTCATACGACAGCCAGGCTGCATTTCGGGCGTATGGTGGCGAGCAAATGGAAGCCGCTGGCGCTGTTCTGGTACGTCATTACCGCGAAATGGCTTTTATGGGATTTCTGGAAGTTGTCAAAAACCTGGGAACCATTCGCCGGATTATGCGCGAGTGCCAGACCGATTTGTTGGCGAATAGGCCTGACGTACTTATTCTGATTGATTATGCCGGGTTCAATCTGCGCATGGCTCGTTTTGCCAAAAAGCACGGAATTCGCGTGTTTTATTATATTTCGCCGAAGGTATGGGCCTGGAATCAACGGCGGGCGCTCAAAATAAAAGCAACGGTCGATAAACTGTTTACCATACTGCCCTTCGAAACGGAGTTTTTTGCCAGATACAACTATAAAGTCGAGTATGTAGGCAACCCGTTGCTCGATGCTCTCGCTGACTTTCAGCCCGATCCGTCCTTTCGCCAGAAAATAGGCGTCGATGCGCGTCCTGTTGTTGCGCTTTTGCCCGGTAGCCGCCATCAGGAAATTACCTCCATTCTGCCGCTGATGCTGCGGGTTGTTGTTCGCTTTCCAGCTTATCAGTTTGTCGTTGGTACCGTGAGCAATCTACCTGCTTCCTTATACGAAGCCCTCTTGGCCAACTACCCTGATGTTCTGCGCGTGGATGATGCCGCCTATGATCTGCTGCACATATCGACGGCTGCCCTCGTTACCTCCGGCACGGCCACGCTGGAAACGGCTCTACTGAACATTCCGCAGGTCGTATGCTATAAAACAACGGGTATCAGCTATGCCATTGCCAAAAACCTGATTGCGGTGCCCTTTATTTCGCTCGTCAATCTGATTGCGGACCGCGAAGTGGTGAAGGAACTGATTCAGAATGACCTCACGCCCGATCTAATCAGTGCCGAACTCCAACGTATTTTACCGGGGCAGGAAAGCCGTTCTATCCTGTTGAGTGGTTATGCCGACGTGCAGAAAAAAATGGGTGCTCCCGGCGCTTCGGAACGGGCTGGCCGATTGATGGTTGAGGAACTGAAGAAATAAAATCAGTGTCTGTTGACGATTTATCAGGATTGAGTAGGTGTTTCATCCGTATTAAGCCACACGACTTTTTGCTCGGACGTATGCTCCTGACTGATAATGTCCCTGTATAAGTCAGGCCGTCTCGCTTTCCGGTACCGATAGCCACCTGCTTTCTGTAATTTATCCGGTGTACAGGTCGCGATGGCGATATCATTGTCCAGTTCGCGGCATTCAGCGATTACGTCTCCAAACGGATCAATGATCATCGAGCAACCGTTTTTTAGCTGGTCGTCGTCCATGCCAATGGGGTTGGCGAACACAGCATAAATGCCGTTATCGTAGGCGCGGGCGGGGAGCCATTTCATGAGCCAGGCGCGTCCTTTCATACCGTCGAATTCCAGTCGTAATGAGGTCGGATCGTTGTGTCGGTTGTACCAGAGTGCCGGGTCGGCAAAACCGGCTCCGGGGCGTGTCGAAGGTGTCAGCATCGTTACGTGGGGCATGAATATAATATCGGCACCCAACAGCGCGGTGGCCCGCACATTCTCGACAACATTGTTGTCGTAACAGATGAGAATGCCGCATTTCCAGCCTAACAAATCAAAGACAACGTACTCGTTGCCTGGTAGCAAGTGCGGGTTAATGAACGGATGCAGTTTGCGGTACTTGGCCACTAATCCGTTCTTATCGACACACACATAGGCTTTGAAAAGCTGCTCCTGCTGATCTTTTTCGAATAGTCCAGCCAATATAACGATGTCGTTGGCGCGGGCAATCTGCGTAAGGGCCTGAATACTATCTCCTTCCGGAATATATTCGGCTATGTTCAGTAACTGCTCCCTGGACAGATGCCGGGCAAATGTATACCCCGTAATGGAGCACTCATGAAAGGCAATAACCTGAGCGCCCTGCTGAGCGGCTCTGGCCGAAAGGGTTTCTATAACGCGGAGATTGTAGGCTTTATCGCCACTCGCATTTTCAAATTGTGCGGTCGCAATCTTAAGATTTTCCATGACAAGGTCAATGTATGAAAGATACTCCGAAAGGTATTTGTACGAATGTCTCGGGAAAAGGAGATACTTGCCAACAGGGGCATGAATGGCTAAAAGGTAGCCTTTAGGCAATCATACCCGTTTCTTCCCACTGTTTCAGCCAGTCTTTTTTGATGCCGTGTACCTGAGAAAAAAACTGGTAAAAAGGAAGCATGTCTTTTTCGTAATCGCCGGTTACGTAGAGAGGCTCACTCAGAAGAATGAGTTTTCGGGGCCAGTCGAAACCAACCAGAATAAGGGGAACGTTGGCTTTTAGGGCAATGTAATAAAAGCCCGTTTTGAGTTTGTCGACATTGCTGCGTGTTCCTTCGGGAGCAATGCAAATATGCAGGCGCTCGTTCTGGTTGAAGACCTCCGCCGTTGCTTCGACCAGGTTGTGGGACTTGTCCCGGTAAACAGGCTTTCCACCCAGCGCCCGGAATAACCATCCTGAATACCAGGTAAATAGCGAACTCTTGGCCAGATACTGGATCCAGATATGAATGGTGGGCCGGATGCCCAGTCCGAGCAGAAAATCCCAGTTGGTTGTGTGCGGAGCAACTACCCAAATTGCTTTAGGAACGGTTGGGATAGGGCCGACAACCCGCCATCCCCATAGTTTAAATAACCAACGCGTAAGGGTACTGAGCATGTACTTGGGGAGTGGTATATCGTTTAGGGTTTACGGGCTGGCCTTTCCGGTGGTTGAGCCATTGCCAGAAAGCCGTGAAGGCCAACCCGTACTCCATAAACTGTAAACCAGCTTAGTACTTCCGGTCTTTGCGCTCTAACCAGCGGCCCGTTACAAACGCCGACGCCAGCAGTACCGCGTAAAACAGAAGTGTCAAAGGTGTTGATAAATCCATGTCAGTTTTCAGTTGAATGCTGGTGCAAAAATACGATAGCCTTTTGATTTTAAACCTATCAGATCGCTAAGACCTGGTCGATTTTTTGATTATAAAACACCTTTCGTGCTGGGCAGGTTATCCAATTCATTGATATCTCGCCGAACGGCCATCTTGATTGCTTTGGCAAATGCCTTGAAAATGGCTTCGATTTTATGGTGTTCATTGTCGCCTTCAACCTTGATGTTCAGGTTGCAAAGGGCTGTGTCTGAGAAGGATTTGAAGAAATGGTAGAACATTTCAGTTGGCATGTCGCCAATTTTTTCCCGCTTAAATTCCGCGTTCCAGACCAGCCACGGACGACCCGAAAAATCAATGCCTACCTGGGCCAGCGCTTCATCCATAGGCAACAAAAAACCGTAGCGGCTAATGCCCCGTTTATCGCCGAGGGCACGACGGTAGGCTTCGCCGAGCGCTAGTGCCGTATCTTCAATGGTGTGGTGTTCATCGATATGCAGATCGCCATTAACATGAATAGTGAGATCGGCACCCGAGTGCTTCGCCACCTGATCGAGCATGTGGTCGAAAAAGCCAAGTCCCGTGTGAATGTCGGCACGACCGCGTCCGTCCAGATTTAAGTCAACCCGAATCTGGGTTTCCTTCGTGTTACGTTCAACGGTAGCTGTGCGGATGGGCAAACGCAGAAACTCATAAATTTCGTCCCAGTCGCCTGTTTTAAGGGCAATGGCGGCCTGCATTGCATCGGTCAGGCCGTCTACGTCGGCAGCCTGTACAGTCGATAAGCCGTTGGGTGGCAGGAATAAAATGGCTTTGGCGCCCAGGTTTACGGCTAGTTGAACATCCGTTAGCCGGTCGCCAATCACGTAGCTATTGGCCAGGTCATAGGCTGCCTCAAAGTACTGCGTCAGCATGCCGATGCCCGGCTTCCGGGTCGTTGAGTTATCGCGCGGGAAATGGCGGTCGATGTGAACGGCTGCGAAATGGACATTTTCGCCGGCGAAGGTGTCCATCATCTTGTTGTGGGCGGGCCAGAAGGTGTCTTCGGGGAACGAATCGGTACCGAGTCCATCCTGATTGGTAACCATGACTAATTCGTAATTCGTTTCTTCGGCGATTTTCCGCATGGCCGAAATCGCCTTCGGAATGTAGTCGAGTTTAGCCAGTGAGTCAACCTGTTGATCGGGCTGTGGCTCGGCAATGAGCGTTCCGTCACGGTCAACAAATACTATCTTTTGCATACAATGAATAAGAGAAATCGGACAAAGATACGGTCAGAGCGTATTGCAAACGAAAATATGCTATTTTTGCAGAAGCGTACCTGCATAGCTATTTTTACCGTTTCTATCAATATCCATATCCATATCATTATTTATCGTATCCGCTTCCGCTACATTTCGTAATGTAGTGTTTCTACAAGTGCCTGTAAAAGAAAGCTGTTCGTATAAGTATAGTTCTACCGACTCAGACAGATAGCCGTAAAAGATAGCAATTATCCTTAATTGACGTACCGAATAAACATACACCTAATAACTCTTAAGTAATAACATGCCAGCAGAAGCATCAAGATTGACCCGCATCGGGGTTTTTTATGACGGTAATTATTTTCTACACGTAAGCAATTATTATAACTATTCTCACGAACGTCGCAGTCGTATCAGTATTTCGGGATTACACGCGTTCATTCGTCGGCAGGTAGCCGAAGAAGAGGGCGTGAATGAACGGCTTTGTCAAATTGTAGATGCCCATTATTTCCGGGGGCGGCTCAATGCCCATGAAGCAAATCAGCGTGGTAATCAACTATTTTATGATCGCCTGTTCGATGATATTTTGATGTCGGAAGGGGTAGTTACACACTATTTGCCCGTAAAAACGTATCAGGGTTACCGGCAGGAAAAAGGAATTGATGTGTGGCTGGCGCTGGAAGCCTTTGAACTCGCTCAGTACAAAAAATTCGACGTTGTTGTGTTAATTACGTCGGATGGCGATTATGTGCCGCTGATTCGGAAACTCAATACGCTTGGCTCACGAATTATGGTTCTCAGCTGGGATTTTGAATTCCTGAACGAGCAGGGAGAAAAGCAGGTGACCCGCACATCGCAGGATTTGCTGGAAGAAGTTTCGTATCCGGTGGCCATGCACGGTCTGATTGATGACCGGAGCCGCCGGAATGATATGATCATTCAGAACCTGTTTGTCAAACAGCAGGCAAGGCCAACCTTTTCGGCTGTGTCAGGATCAGGCAATGGAAGTTCCTTTAACAACGGAAACAGCTTTGGCGAACTCAGCGCGGGCGATGCCTATGAAGAAGCGTATCCATCGTCTGACGAGCCTAATTACAACCTCGCCGACACCATCGATGATGATCCGGAAGGACGAAAAATTAGCACCATCCGTAGCCTCAAAACAGGCTATGGTTTTGTCAATTACCCCCCTAATAATCTGTTTTTCCACTATACCAGCCTGATTGATACAGACTTCAATGAATTGCAGGTAGATGATGAAGTCGAATTCACCGTTGGCCGTAACGCCGAAGGAAAAGATATCGCGGTTGATGTCCGACTGTTACCCGTCTAACGATGAATAGTGTTCGTGTGTCAGTCGAAGATCTGTCAAGCTGGCGTTGGCAGGCGCTGGCCTGGGCAATTGCCGAAGAGGCCCACGAAGACGGTTTTGTTGCCTTTCTGAATAATAACGGAATTGATTACCCAAATGACCCCTTTCCTAACCGGCTTTTTGTCGGGGCGAAACGGGTCATTTCGTTTTCGGAGAATGAAGCCACTCGGGACGATGTGTTTGACGTACTCCAGCAGGCTCACCGCGAAAAGCCAGCTTACCTGGTCGGTTATTTAGGCTACGATCTCAAAAATCAGCTGGAGAACCTGACCAGCCGCAACCCAGACCGACTTCAGTTTCCGGATGCTTATTTTGTTGAGCCAGCGTGGATTATCGATTTCGAGGAATCCGACGTTTTAGGTGATGCGCTGATTATACAGGGCGAGGGTGACACCGGCGCTTTGCTAAAGCAACTACGGTCATTTGTTCCGATTGTTTCTCCGGTTTCTTTCCCTGCCTCTCCTGTAGAAATCCAATGCCGGGTTTTGTCAGAAGATTATCTGGCTACTGTTCGTCGGATTCAGGATCACATTCGGGCCGGCGATGTTTATGAACTAAACTATTGCATCGAGTTCTTCGCTCAACAGGCAGGGAACATAGATCCGCTAGGGACGTACCGCGCTTTAACTGAGCGCTCTCCCATGCCGTTTTCAAGTTTTATGAAAATGGGTGACCGGTATGTAATGGGTGCCTCGCCCGAACGTTTTTTGAAG
Source organism: Spirosoma radiotolerans (assembly GCF_000974425.1). NCBI lineage: Bacteria > Pseudomonadati > Bacteroidota > Cytophagia > Cytophagales > Cytophagaceae > Spirosoma > Spirosoma radiotolerans. Next base: position 4,763,987 of record NZ_CP010429.1, on the reverse strand, counting down.
AAAACAGGCGATCGGATTTTGTCGCAGCCTATTAAGGGCACCGTTCGGCGCGGACAAACGCCCGACGAAGATATGGCTCTGCGTGCTTATCTACTCAACTCGGAGAAGGAGCGGGCCGAAAATCTGATGATTGTTGATTTAGTGCGGAACGACCTTGCGCGTAGTGCCCAAACAGGGTCGATTGGTGTTGATGAACTGTTTGGTATTTACGGATTTCAGCAAGTGTTTCAGATGATTTCGACCGTGTCGGCCACACTGCACGAACGCGTTTCCTGGGCCGAAGCCATTCGCCATGCCTTTCCGATGGGGAGTATGACCGGAGCTCCCAAAATTCGCTCCATGCAGTTGATCGACGACCTGGAAGTTAGCCGGCGGGGCGTGTATTCGGGGGCAATCGGCTTCATAACCCCTGAGGCTGATTTTGATTTCAGCGTCGTTATCCGAACGCTGCTTTATAATGCTGAAAGCGAATACGCGTCCTTTTCGGTCGGTAGCGCCATTACCTACGACGCCGAACCGGAGCAGGAATGGGAGGAATGTTTATTGAAAGCCCGAGCCATTCGCGACGTTTTGGCATCATCTTTTTCGAGCCGCTAGCCCTACTTTATAAAAAGTAGCCCCGTCCGTGTGGAATTTTCTATAAAAAGTCATCTTATGGGTTAGCGTCTGCAACGCTTTTGCCTGAAAGTGACTCATTATCAGTGCCGTTAACCAATAACTAAATTCACTACTATAAATTTAGTTAAAAAACGTTAATGGTATGAGCATTTGCCGCCATCGCGCTTAGCTTTGCTACCCTTACACCTCAACCTTTTACCTTTTCACGGATGAAAAAACTCTTCCTGCTGGCTATGCTATGCCTGCTCTCAGCCGCACTCTATGCCCAAAGTCCACCCGGTATAACACGTTTTACACTACAGGGCCGAGCCGTTGACACCTCATCGGTACCGTTGCCTTCCTCGACAGTCATGCTGCTGAGCGCCAAAGATTCCTCGCTCGTCAACTTCACCCGCGCTGGCGATAATGGCGCATTCGCCTTTAAAAATATAAAAGTGGGCAATTACGTCTTGAAGATTTCGTACGTAGGTCTCATTCCTTACAACGCTGTCATAAAGCCCGCCACAGAGGCTGTGATGGACCTGGGTGCTCTAAAGTTGAAGCCCATCACCCGGGAATTGATGGAGGTTGTGGTACGAACAGCCAAGGCACCTCTGACCATCAAGGGGGACACGATCGAGTATAATGCCAGTTCATTCAAAGTGCCGCCGGGTTCAACCGTCGAAGATTTATTGCGTAAGCTGCCCGGTGTGCAGATCGACCAGGACGGCAATATTCGGGCGCAAGGGCAGGATGTGAAGAAGTTGACCGTCGATGGCAAGAACTTTTTTGGAAATGATCCCAAGCAGGCGACTAAAAACTTGCAGGCTGAAGCCATCACCAAAGTGCAGGTATTTAACGATAAAACGGAACAGGCCAAACTAACGGGCGTCGACGACGGCAAGAAGGAAAAAACGATTAACCTGGAGCTGAAAGAGGAATTTAAGAAAGGTGGTTTTGGTAAAGTAACTGCGGCCGGAGGCCCGGCTTCCAACAATGTATCGGCGCGGGCTGAAGCAAAAGGTATCTACAATAAATTCAATGCCAAGCATCAGTTTTCACTGGTTGGGTTAGGCAACAATACAAACCAGCAGGGACTCTCCCGCGATGATTACCAGGATTTTAGGGGAAGTAATGCATATAACTCCAATCAGAACGCCGATTTCGGCTTTAGCGGAGGGGGGTTCTTCTATTTCTCCGACAGTGGCGACGAAGGGCTGGGCATTCCGGTGAGTGGACGGCAGGGTGTTGGCTTCTCCAATAATGCGGCTGGTGGCGCCAATTATAACTTCGATACGAAAGAGAAGAAGTGGAGTGGGAGCTACTATTATAACCAGACCCGGCTGGAACTGGACGCCCAGCGGCTCCGGGATGTAACGCTGCCACAGAGTACCTATTCCACAAACGAGACAAGCAATCAGGTTAACTTCAACGGGAATCACCGGGTAAGTTTACGCTACGAAAAACAGCTCGATACACTCAATACCCTGATTTTTATCAATAACAGCCGCTATGGTGTTGGGAATGCGCGCCTTTTTCGGATTCAGGACCTGACGCGCAGCAATGGAGCCGCCACGCATAACGAAAGCACAAACGCCAGCGATCAGCGGCAATTTGCTACCTCCAACTCGTTTATTTTCAGGCATAAAATGCACAAAAAAGGCCGCAGTATTGCCGCCAGCGCTACTTATGAAGTAAACACTAACAACGCGAACCTGATCCTGGATTCTGAAAATACGTATTCCGGGCCGATCACTGCAGCCGATAAATCGGCGGATATACACCAGGATCAGCGCAACGACATTGTGCGCAGCGAATACAAAGCCAGCCTGCAATACGTGGAGCCCTTCGCCAAACGGTTTACCTGGGAAACGTTCTTCAATTTCAGCCTTCGGTACGATGAGGTCGATCGTGACGTATTCAACCGGGGCGATAGCCGATACGTCCGCAATGATACATTGAGCCTCTACTACAAAAATAACTATGTATACAATCGGCTGGGCAGCAGTGTTCGGTATTCGTACAAGGGACTGAACGTGTCAGCGGGTCTGGCTGGCCAGCGCTTTACGCTGAATGGGCAGTTCGCTCCGGATCAGACATCGGCCACGTTTACACCCATCAGCCGGGTATTTACAACTATGATTCCGAATATCGGCTTAAACTATGATCTGAAAAAAAACCGGTATTTGTACGTAGGCTACAATGTCAGCGTTCAAATACCAACGTCCCGGGATTTACAGCCTGTTCGAAACAACAGCAACCCCTTGTATATCAACCAGGGCAATCCCAATCTCCTGCCGCAATTGGGTCATAATGTTAATGCTTATTTTAACTATTTTAATCCGGGAAACTTCATTAACGCCTACATTAGCTTATACGGTACTAAATATGTTAATCAAATTGTTTACAGCCAAAAAACAGATCCTCAAACGCTAGTTACCGTTATAACGCCCGAAAACTTGTCGGGTGGCCAAAATCTTGGCTCCTACCTTGGTTTTGGATTTCCTTTAAAGAAAACGAAGGCAACGCTGGATTTAAATGTCGGTGTTGGATCAGGTAACACACCGGCCAGGATCAATGATGTAATTAACGATACACGTTTTCAGAATTATAATGCTGGTACACGGCTGAGCTTAACGCCAGCTGATTGGCTAACTTTTTATGCCAATGCCAATTTCAGTATAACCAATAACCAGTTTTCGATCAGTTCAAACCGGAATCAAATCTTTACTAACAATAACTTCAGTGGTGATCTAAACCTAAAACTGCCGCATGATCTGTATATCAATACAAGCCTGAACTACAGGATCAACAAAAATGAACAGTTAAACTTTGATCAGCGGATTCCGATCTGGAACGCGTCCGTGTACCATATTCTGGGCAAAGCGAAACGGGCCGAAATCCGTCTGACGGCAGTTGACATGCTGAATCGCAACGTAGCCGTGACCTTGAATCGGGGGGTCAACTATACGCAGTCGGAAACGATTCAAACCCTGGCCCGGTACTTTACCATCGGCTTCACGTATAACATGCGGGGTGTTCAGACCAAGATACGCCGGGATGGCTTTTATTGATTTTAATTAATTCTGTATTATGAAAAATATAGTCATACTCCTGTGCCTGTTGACCAGTTTGGCAACAATGGCGCAAAAAAATGAAGGTGTCGTTACCTATGTTCGAAAAGACCACTGGTTGAAAATTACTAACCGCTTAACGTTTCTGAGCCAGGAAGAGAAAGACCGCGAAACGCAAACCTGGAAAAATTGGGAAGCGGATAACAAAGGGGACAAGATGAAACTGGCTTTCAGCCCGAAAGAAAGCCTATACACGTACAATAGTGATGAACCGGAAGAAGGGGGGTACTCTCGGCGGAAAGGGGAGTTTTATCTGTACCGTAATTTCGAGAAAGACAAGAAGATAGACATTATCGAAATGCTGGGCAAAACGTACATCGTTGACGATTCATTGCACGCCCCGGCCTGGAAAATTGGCAATCAGATCAAGGAGGTTGCTGGCTATATCTGTATGAAAGCCGAGACAGAAGACCCAATCAAGAAGCAGAAAATAACTGCCTGGTTTGCGCAGGATATACCTGTATCAGCTGGCCCCGAACGCATGAACGGCCTGCCCGGACTCATTCTTGAACTGGACATTAATGATGGTGACGTTACAATTGAAGCTGCTAATGTGGCTTTCCGCTCGCTCACACCCGACGACCTGAAGCTGCCCAAGCAGAAGGGGAAAAAGTTAACCGATGCTGCATACGATGCCCTGATCAAGCAGCATATTATCGATCGGATAAGCGCCCGCCAGACTCCATATGGCTGGGCTGGAATCCGGTATTGATAGACTCATTTCAAACGAAAAGCGCCCCAACCAGTCCTGGTTGGGGCGCTTTTCGTTTTTACAGATGGAGTTCATTTACATGCCCTGCGTCGAGAACTGTACTTTATCGACCGCAAATAGCGGTTTCTGTTTGGCTTCGGGATTGACGAAAATCAGATAGAGCTTATGAACCCCCGAAACGGGTTGGCGGAAGGGGAGGTTAACTGCGCCTTCGGTGCCTTTCTTGACATCAGCTTCTCCAAGCAGGGTGCCCGTGGGCGAATCAAGCCGCGCTTCGAGTTTACCGCCCGCTACCTGATCGTTAGAGGCAAATACGGATGGTGAAATGCTTTGAATACCGGTTAGATCAATGTCGTTGAACACTAGATAACTGCCCGATTTTGTGCCGATAGCGGCTGGCCCCAGTTTAGGAATGTCATACTGGAAAATATCCTGCTTGCCATCGGCCGAAACCGCTTTTACAGATGGCGACCGCAGAGCTAGTGACGTTGAGCCCGTTAATGGACCAATCGCACCGTTGCCCCGGTCGGTATAGCTGGCGGTCAGGATGTATGAGCCGTCCTTCTTTTGTTGAGCGGGTACATAATCACCGGCCAATGGCTGACGGTTCGCTTTCTTTTCGTCGGCTAAGGAAAGAATATAGCGTACCATATCAGTCGCTTCGCTTTCTTTTAGCTGAGGGTGCGCACTCATGGCTTGTTCGCCCCAAACGCCACCGCCACCTGTAATGACTTTGCGCGCCAGTTTTCCTTCGATCTGGAAGGCACCTTTGTATTTCTTAGCAACATCGATGTAAGCGGGTCCAATTGATTTTTTATCAATGGCATGACAGGCCTTACAATCGCTCAACTCAATCAGGCGTTTTCCCGACGAGAAGCCTAAATTGGCCTGGTGGCCTTGGGCAAGCATCGTTTTGTCGAACCCTTCGAGGTAGTCGATCGTCATGGTCACATCCTCGGGGCTAATGCCTTTCTGTAAGGTGCCATCTTCTTTATCCATAACCTTTACCGAATACTTAACCGGTTTGTCAGGAAAGTAAAACGTCTTGTTTCCGGCTACGGCTACTTCCACTTTTGGCTCGTCGTTACCAACTTTTATCTCCATGGTTTTCGTGGCTACATGTCCGGCGGCATCGGTCACTGTTAGCGTGGCCGGATAGGTACCTGGCTTACTGAACGTAACTGTAGGGTTTGGCGTCGACTGCTTGGGCATGCCGTTTCCGAACGACCAGGCATATTTCAGGGCATCGCCATCATAGTCCATTGATCCTTTCGAGTCAAATTTCACCGTCAATGGAGCTGAACCAACCGTTTTGCTGGCACTGGCCATGGCAACGGGTTTACGGTTGCCCGCATTATAGGTAATGCGCGACAGGCGGGCATCGGCATTGGCGGCAAACCACTGTTGCCCGTACTCAAGGGTGTAGAGAGAGCCGTCATTGGCAAACTGCATGTCGATCACGTGCGAGAACTTTGTGTTGGGCATGAATGATTCCATCTTCACAAAGTCGCCGTTTTTTTCCATCGTTACCGGGTGAATCCAGTCGCGCATCCAGTCATAGGCGAAGAATTTACCGTCGTAAGCGCGGGGGAATTTCACCGCCGATTCGGCATAATCATCGTAGTAATAAACGGGGCCACCCATGGCATTACGACCGCCTTTGCCGACAATTGGACCGAATTCCGGCGAGTCAGCGTAGGGGTAATAAATAAAGGCTTTCTGAGCTGGAGGAAGCTCCGTCAGACCCGTGTTGTGTGGCGAGTTGTTGATCGGCTTCATCGGGTCAAACAGGGCTCCTGTAGTGCTATCCGCAAACGAACGGGCATGATAGGGCCGGTTATCGGCCACAAACAGCGGCCAGCCGAAGTAACCCGCCTTGCGCGCCTGATTCATCTCATCATGACCACGGGGGCCAAATTTCTCGCTGTTTTCACCGGCGTCGGGACCCACTTCGCCCCAATACAGGAAGCCCGTGCGCTGATCGACCGAAATACGATAGGGGTTACGATTCCCCATTACATAAATCTCCGGACGGGTCTTTGGCGTCCCTTTTGGAAATAGGTTACCCTCGGGAATGGTATACGTACCATCCGCTTCGGGGTGGATACGCATGATTTTTCCGCGCAGATCGTTGGTGTTGCTCGATGTTAAACGAGCATCCCAGCCACCACGGCCCGGCCGTTCGTCAATTGGTGCAAACCCATTGGAGTTGAACGGGTTCGTATCATCACCGGCCGATAGGTAGAGGTTTCCTTTGCGGTCCCAGGCAATCGAACCGCCCGTGTGGCAGCAGCCATCGCGTTTAACAGGAATTGTCAAAAGTACCTTTTCCGTGTTCAGCAACAGTGTATCCTTAACATCGTCATACACAAAACGCGACAGGTGCTGAGCGGTATCCGCTACGGTCTTACCCGTTATAGGCGAATAGTAGGCATATACCCATTTGTTCTGTTTGAAGTTTGGATCAACATTCAGGCCCATCAGACCGTATTCAAACTTGGTGAATACCGGAAAATTGGCAACGACCTTCACCGACTTCGTTTTAGGATTATACAGTTTCAGCGCACCTTTCCGCTCAGCGAAAAGTACTTTACCGTTGTCAAGCACGACAAGCTCCGTGGGTTCGTCTAGGTTAGCGGTCAGAACTTGCCGTTCGAAGCGGTTTTCTTCAGGAAAAGGCTGCGTTTTGGCCTGACCGAATTTCAGACTAGTTGCCATAACGGATTTGATACCACCCAGAATATGCTGCAAAAACAGCGGATCGCTGTAAGACTCGTCGGTGTGGCCACCACCTGTATAGAACGCCTTGCCACCCTCAAAATCATGATGCCAGATGAAGGGGTGATTATCGCCGTTTTTGCCGCCTTCATAGGTTTTCTCATCCAGTTTGCCCAGGACTTTAAGGTCAGGCTGAATGTTCTTATAGCTGTACCACTCGTCCCAGCGTTTCCAGCGGTCGGGCAACATCTTGGTCGACGGGTGATTTTTGTCGACAATTTCAATTTCAGCGTTCTGCTGCTTGGGGTGATTGAGGAACCAGGCTCCGGCCAGTTTATTATACCAGGGCCAGTCGTATTCGGTATCGGCCGCTGCGTGAATACCTACGTAGCCACCGCCCGCCTGAATGTACCGCTCAAAAGCAGCCTGCTGCGCATCGTCGAGCACATCGCCGGTGGTGCTGAGCCAGATTACCGCGCTGTATTGCTTAAGATTGGCTTCGGTAAATTTCGAGGCATCTTCGGTCGTATCGACAGCGAAATTGTTCTCTTTGCCGAGTTTCATGATCGCCAGTTTTCCAACCGGAATAGAGGCATGACGATAACCTTTGGTTCTGGAAAAGACCAGTACCCGATTCAGGGCAACGGAATTTGGAGCCGACGCCATTGTCGATTTGCTAGCCACACGTTTGGCCGCCGTTTGGGCTTCGGCAGGCGTCATTATGCCTGGCACAGCCGTTGCCAGCGCGCCCGCCAGCAACAAGGCGCGGGCGGGAAGCCGTAGGATTTTCATAGAGTTTTTCAATTTATGCAGATTGCTTGGGTAGACCGGTAAAGAGAATCGAAAGGTTAACTTATTTAATGATTCGATTGACTTTTACTGAGAAACAAATGTAAACAAAAAGCGAACGCTATCGTGTAGCCGTTCGCTTAAAATAAAGGGTAATTCCGGGTTAATCTACTTTTTTAAATATCATAACCGATTTCCCTTTCGAGAGGAAAGTTAACTGACTTTCGCCAATTCGATAGGTCAGGGGATTCGTTAGTTGGTTCAGGAATTTACGCTCAAGCTGAGCAACATTGCTGTCGCAGGCCATTCTCGTCGTGGCTAAAGGGCCAAACAGAATCTGGCGTGTGTCGGCCTTGATGGTTCCATTAAGTCGGTTGCAGCCGGTTGTGCCCGTAACCCGGCCTTCGGAGAGGGAAATCTCCAAACGGGGTGCTTCTTTTCGGGGACCACCGGCAACTATTGGCGTGCCCTGCAGGTCGGTGAGCACCCAAATGTCGCTTAGTAAAGCAAGTTGCCGGAGAGAAGCACCGCAGCCTACGTAGTTTTTACCCCGGAAATCGACTTCGACCCGATAATCATAACGTTGCCCAGATAATTTGTCCACACAGCTATCGGGGCGGAATACGATGTTGATCCGGTTCGATTCAGTACCGGTGCTGTACCGAAAAACGCCGTCGGAGTCGGGTTGGCGCTCAGGAGCCGGGGTTGTGAGGCTATCGCCGTTTTGCCCTTTAAACCGCAGGAAGTTCTTCGAGGAGTTGATGGTCAATGACCAGGCCGGATTATTGCCTAGCGCGAGGAGATCGTCGCCTGCTTTTAATTGCTGGCTATAATCCGTAATGTTTACTTGATTAGCTGGTGTCAGCATAGACGCAAATTGGGTAGACGGACGGCGACAGGCAGCAGTCAGAAGCAGCACGCCAAGCAAAGCAGTTCGCATGGTAGTTTAACGAATGAGTTGTGTGTATAAGACCTGCATGCCGCTAAAAAGTTTAACCCATTCGGCAGGGATACATTACCTAATAACCTGCTCAAAAGCTGAACACCGACGCTAACCCAGCAGTTGCTCTTTCTTATTAACCAACAATGCGTTATGAAAAAGGGAGGGTTAGTTGTGCTCGTGCTGTTGCTCATTGGCGGCATAGGAGCCTATATCTGGTACAGAAATATCAAGGAGAAGCAGACAAGTACCGGCAAACCGTACGATAATACGATGAAGCCACGTCTGGAAATGAGCCGATTCGCGATTACAGACATTAGTGAAGATACCATCCGGATGAACCTGTACATGCTGATCGATAATCCATTGCCGGTTGGTTTCAAATCCCCTAAACTGGATTATACGTTTTACATCGCCAACACCCCCGTGATGGTCGATGCCTATAAAAAGCCGATTCACATAAAATCGGGGGATAGTACACTGGTTGTACTGCCTGCCAAGCTCGTGTATAAAAAAATGATCAAGGTGCTCGAAACGCTCGACCGAAAAGATATCGATAGCACCAATTATAAAATGCAGGCAAAGTTCGCGCTGGATGTACCCATTCTGGGGCAGAAAACGTTCGTAACGACGGTGGATAAACGATTGCCAACGCTGTATCTGCCAAAGGTCAAAATCGATGACATCGACTTTGGAAAACTCGGCCTTAAACGAACGGATGTGGCAGCCAAAGTGAGCATTACGAATAAGAATAAGATGCCCTTCAACATCACTGACACGCGCTACACGGTGGTTATTGATGGAAAAGAAATCGCTGATGGAGCCCAGCCTGAGCCAATTCTGATCAAAGCACAGGCCACAACGCCCGTCGTTTTTCCGGTAACGGCGCATCCGGGTAAAACGCTGAGTGTGTTGCCCAAGATGTTGTTCGATAAGAAAGACACGCCCTATTCGGTTAAGTTTCGTTGCAAAATTATTGACAAGAAGGGCAATTCGTCGTTCGCCAATAGCACCTTTGCCTCCACCGTTACCGGCACACTGGACGATTTCAAGAAGCTAAAGAAGTAACGGGTTGTAGGCTGTTTGAGGTAGTGAAGGCAGGCTCTCAAACCTGCCCAACGGGGTTTCTCAAAACCGAATCATACGAACCGTTCGGTTTTGAGAAACCTCATCAGGTCCGTTTTAAGAAACGGACCTACTAAGAAAGATAAATCGGATTTTACCGAAAGCTCAAACACTCCAGTAAGGATTCTATCCCAAAATCACATTTTAAAGGTAGATTTGCGCCCTTTTATTTACGAAAGGTCGTGCATCGCTGGTTCAGTTTCACTAATTTCCCTGTCACAGCCGGGTGTTTGCACGATGATAGCTGAAACAGACGGAAATGACGACAATCTCCTGCGGTATAGATTTTGGTACATCAAATTCAAGTATAGCCATCGACAATAATGGCGAAATCGGTCTGGTTCCGGTTGAGCAGGCGCATGTAACGATACCCAGCGCTATCTTTTTCCGGAGTATCGATAACAGGGCATTTTATGGCAGGACAGCCGTCAACATGTTCCTGGATCGGCAACCGGGGCGGTTTATGCGCAGTTTAAAGCGGGTGTTGGGAACCAGCCTGATGAAGCAGGGAACCGTGGTGAATGGCGCTTCAATGAATTTCCCGACAATCATAGCCTCGTTTATCAAGCAGTTGAAAGATAAAGCCGACGCGGCTGCTGGTCAGGAAATCGAGCAGGTGGTAATGGGTCGGCCCGTTCACTTTGTCGATAATGACCCGGCTGCCGATAGTCGGGCGCAAGATGAGTTAAGGGCCATTGCCCAGCGCATCGGCTTCAAGCATATCGAGTTCCAATTTGAGCCGATTGCTGCGGCTTTTGCCCATGAAGCCAAGTTAACCGAAGATAAACTAGCAATCGTTGTTGATCTGGGCGGAGGAACCTCGGATTTTACGGTGATCAGGCTATCGAAAAATTCCATCCACAAAGCAGACCGATCATCGGATATTTTGGCCAGTACGGGTGTTCGGATTGGCGGCAATGATTTCGACAAAGAGTTGAGTCTGGCGGCCATCATGCCTGAGCTGGGTTACCGGAGTACGTATGGGGCTAAAAATCTTGAAGTTCCTTTAAAGCAGTATCACGATCTGGCTGAATGGAGTAAGGTCAACTTTCTCTATACACCAAAGTTGATCATGCAAACCCGGCAGTTGCTTCACGAATCGCACGATAAAAAGCGCTACGGTCGGTTGCTGCATGTGCTTGAACACGAAACTGGACACACGCTTTTAGCCGCTTCTGAAGAGACAAAAATCGCCCTTACCGACGAGTACGAGCACAAAGCGGCCTTCGATTTTATCGAGGACGATTTCTCCATATTGATAAAACGTGACCTGTTTGAAAAGGCGATTGAGGAGGAAGTTGAAAAAATAGCCGCTTCCGCCCGGCAGTGTCTTCAGGATGCGGGCGTTCGGCGCGAAGCGATCGATCTGGTCATTCTCACGGGTGGCTCTACCGAAGTGCATTCGATCCAGGTTGCTTTCAGGCAACTCTTTCCGAATGCTGCTATTGCCGACGAGAACAAGCTCTCCAGCGTTGGTCTTGGACTGGCTTATGATAGCCAGAACCGATTTGGGAAAATCAATAAATCCGCTGGCACAGCCCCTTCGGCGATTGCCTGATCAACCGGCGCTTTTTAGTTAGCTATTGATTGGTCACGGTTGAGAAATGAGCAGTCGCCGGATAGCTACTAAATGTCCTAACAGCACAGTTGGAACCACAAAACCGGGTAACCAGATATAAGGAAATTTTAGAATAGCGACGTTAGGCTGCTCAAAGGCAAATTGTTGAAAAGGCAATGGTGTCGATAAGATTGCGTGCGTAACAACATTGGTCAGAAGCAACAAAGCCAGCACGTTCCAGAGGAAAAGCCATCGAGTTGACAAGACAGGCCGATTGAACGAAAAGTAAGCTATTATCGGTGCCGTCAGACCGGCTATAATGTCAAAATTACGCCCTTCGAATGTGATCAACTCCGGAACTTGATGGTGAATAAATAAGCCATAAAGTGTGATCTCAACCAGCACACGAACGGTGTTTAGATAAGTAATTGCCGGGAGTGATAACGCATCCAGAAACCGACGTCCGCCCCGCGAAACGAATAAAAGTATAATCAACAGAAGCGGGAGTACCACCGCCAGGGGCAGACGGGGTGGCTTCGCATTCAGGTTTAGAAAAAGGTCCTGACTAGCCAAAAGACCCAACAAAAGCAACCAGATGAGTAAGCCAGCCAATAGGGGCAAGGTGCGTTTGGGCATAGACTGCCGAACGGCCATCAGGAAAGAAAACAGCGTCAAAGCCGTTGTCAGGGCGAAGAAAACAGCCAGCCAGAGGGGAGGCTTTGTGAACAGATATACTAGATTTGGTTGCATGGTTTCCGATATGTTTATGCAGGGCTAACAGCCCGATATGCAAAGGAAACACAGATAAAGTGGCCTCTACGACCGTGCAAGCGGTATAATCAACGAAAGGTAGCCAATACGGGCATGAATGGTCAGGCTACTTCGATTTGCCGAAACCACTTTTTGAACTGGACACTCCGATAACGACTCACGATAACCTGTTCGTGGGGATCGTTTCTGTGCAAGGCCGGGGTAAGGCCCACCAAAAGCTTTTGATTGACGTCATCCTGTACAAACCGAATGGCGTTCAGGTTGACAATAAATTGCCGGTTGAGTTGAAAAAAAGGCGCATCTGACAACAGATCTCCCAACTTTGTAAAAGAGGTATAGGCGGTTGTTAGTTGCTGCCCATCAGACTTGATGAGTAGTACCAGTCCTCCTGTAGAATAGAAATACGCAATCTCATCGGGGCGTAGGCGCCACTGGCCGTTCACAGCCTCAACAGGAATCATTTCCGATGAATTTACGGGTGGGAGTTGTTTCAGTTGGCTATTGAGTTCCTGAGTAGTCTGTTGCTTTTCGAGGTAGATAGTCTGGATAAGGTACAGGCCAACATACGCTCCATTTACCACGGTGGCAATGGTCGCACAAACAAATATGCCCGAAATGATAGTCGGGTATAAAGGCCAGGCGCCACTGTACAATCTAATCGCCAGCGGAAATACGACCGAAAATGTGGCCATTGTAGCCAGGCCACCAAAAAGGATTTGTCGCCGAATCCGCCTGGACGGATTTTTATAGAAAGGTAGTTGCTGATCCAGTCGCCGGAAAACAGCCAGATTTGATTCCCAACAGCTTAACATGACGGTCGCTACGGTCAGGAAATAGGGCCACGGGAATTGATAATTGATTTCTGATGGAAAACGGCGGTAAAATACGAGGTGCGATGCGACAAAAGCAGCGATCGGCACCACAATGAGCCGGGCATAAAGGTGTTGCTTACGCGTAAGAGGGGCCATCGGCTCAATTAAATTAACGCAAACAAGGTAAGGAATAATTAGTACCGGACCACCGATATTCGCTTCGTTAACAAGCCCTGCCCGGTCTCTACCTGTAATACGTAATTGCCAACGGGCAGATTGCCCACATTAAATCGAACGGAACCCGGCGTTGACTGTACCGGGTTCAATGGCATCAGGCGTCCCTGCATATCAGAAACCTGTGCCGATTTCAGGCCTTTCATTAGCCAGTCTGATTCAAGAACTACCTCGCCCGATGCCGGATTGGGATAGAGCCTCGTAGCCGTTTCTGTCGGGTCAATGGCCGTAACGACCTGCGGAGCCCTGAAGACAGGAGCCACCGGGAAATCCCGAAGGATGGCGGCCGTTTCGGTACTGGCATCGGTGCCAAACCAGTCCGTCAGAATAGCTGCGTATACTTGCCTGAAATCGGTCTGCATTTTCAGGTTGTTATTGTCCAGGTCGCTGAGGTTCGGATTTTTGCCCACCATCGGGGATTTAATGGCCGTTCCAAAGACAAACATGGGCGCCGAGGTGCCGTGGTCCGTACCGCGACTGCCATTGGAAATAGCCCGTCGGCCAAACTCTGAAAACGTCATGCCCACCACCCGGTCTTCCAGTTTCAATTGGGCCAGATCGGTCTGGAAAGCCAGCACAGCGTCTGACAGCGTCCGTAATAAGTTCGCGTGTGTACCAGTTGTGGTGTCTGTGGCATCTACCTGATTGGCGTGGTTATCGAAGCCGCCCAGCGTTACATAATAAACCTTCGTTTGTAAGCCACCACTCATAAGCCGGGCAATGATTTTCAGTTGTGCTGCCAGCGAGTTCGTTGCCGGATAAGCTGCCAGATTTTTCCCCTTTCCGGCGGCCGTTTTGATCTGACTGGCATAACTGACTGAACTAGCCTGTTGCTGCCGAATGTAATCAATCTGCTGGCCCGCATACCCTGATTGACTCGCAAGCGGGTTTTTGGGTGTATCGCCTACCAGTCGGGCAAAGGTATCAGGGTCTTGCAAGACAATGGCCATGGAATCGGTCGGACCGAGCAGCGAGGTTGCCGTCACGTAGCCAATCTGAATAGCTGGCGGATCGGGCATTTTCGCTGTTGGATAACTATCCGGGAAGCCGGGATATTGCTTGTCGAGGTAGCGGCCTGCCCAGCCTGATGCGGCTGTTTGGGTGGAATCAACGGCGGTCATCCAGATATCGCTGGCTCTGAAGTGAGAGAAGTTGGGCGTTGGATACGATACGCCCTGTATGATACTCAACTTTCCGTCATTGAACAGTTGCTGCATACCGGTCATAGCCGGGTGCAGGCCCGTTTGGGAGAAGTTTTTAAGTCGGAGCGCTTTTGCTTCGGGGATGGCAATATTCCCCCGGAAGTTTGGTGCCGTGTACACGCCCATCTGATCGAGCGGAATCACCATGTTCAACCCGTCATTGCCGCCCTGCAACTGGATAATCACCAGCACCCGGTCGGTTTGATCTGCCAAGTTTATGAGCGATTGCACAAACGACGACGGACGCGCAAACGCCTTCGCCCCGAAACCGTCGATGAGAACCGGTAAGATGAGCGACGAGGCTGCATGCTGGAGAAAGTGACGACGTTTCATTGGGTAAAGAGTAAAAGAGTGAATGAGCGAAAGAGCGGTCCGCTGAAGTAAAAGAGGGATAAATAGCTTTCGTCAACCCATTCTCTGCTTCGGTGGGCCGCTCTTTCGCTCATTCACTCTTTCGCTCTTTGATTAGTTTACCTGATACTCCGCCATGCGGAAAATATATTGCAGAAAAGCCGTCAGTTTTAGCTGAACCGCCTGCTTTTTGGCGGTATCGGCCGGCGCGCTGATGTAATCATTCCATTCGCTGGTCCATTCATACCGGGGAATGGTATTCAGCAGGATGGTGTCCGTCAGAAAATCTTTCTGCGTCTGGTCGAGGGAGAGGGCCAGCAGTTGCGTTGTCAGGTCATTTACCAGCTTAGCGGCATCGCTAGGGTTGGAAAGCGTTTTGGCGTACGCCAAAACGTCAATAACGGGTCTTCCGTTTAATTTCAGAGCATTGGTGGTGAGTGAGTCACCGAAGTAACCCCTCAGACCGAGCGTCGTTGAGTTAATCCACTGCTGATAATAACCCGTTTGGTAATAGGCTGTCCAGCCAAACACTGTGGGCGGATTCAGTAAATCCTGTTGCTCTTCCACAAGGCGGGCATGTATATAATTTCCGATCTGGTAGAATCCAGTTATATTCTGGGTCGGGGCGGGCGCTTGTAAGCCCCAAAATCGGAATGTGCCAATAACCAGGTCGGTAGGTGATTTGATGATGGCGCCCCGCAAGGCGTCATCGAAAAAGTGCTGGCTCTGCAAAATAGCGCTCATGACCGGCTTTATATCAAAATTGTTTTTCCGGAACAGATCGGCCAGCGGCTGAATGAAATTCGTTTCGACCGTGGCCGGAATGTCGGCGTTGATAAACCAGCGATACAGTTTTCGGCAGATGTAACGGGGTGTTTCAACATTTTTGAGAATCATGTCGAGCAAGTCATTTAATTCGTCAAGGCCCGCTGTAGCCCCCGACCGCCCTTTGATCACCGTATTCTGGTAGGTAGCCGAGAAAGTTTTGTCGGTTGTGTCGTGTCGGCTGGCTTTGAATGAACTGCTGATGGTGGCATTGGTTGCATCGCGGTACCCCGCATCCACCCAGCCAGTCAGGACTCTGGCAGCCGCTTTAACATCGTCTTCGGTATAGCCGCCGTTGCGTCCGATCGTAAAGAGTTCCTGAAGCTCGCGGGCGTAGTTCTCGTTGGCCGTACCTACCAGATTCTGGTTTCCATTCAGAAACCGTAACATGGCCGGGTCCTGGGTAATGGCAACGGCAAACGCCTTGAAATTGCCCAATGCAAATTGCCGGAGCAATGCGTTGTACCGATACATATACCGATAATCATTAACGGTTGTGGTATTGGTGACAAAGTGGTTGGACCAGAACAGGGTCATCTTTTCGAGTACCGATACCGGCTGATTAAGCATCAGATTAGCCCACCACATTTTGACATATGCACTCAGTTTACCGGCGTTGGCCATATCGAATGGCTGATCATGAAATGTCTTGCTCGTGGTCAGATCGAGCGGAGGAGCGGGCGTTGGCTGATCGGCCAGCAGAGTCGTAACGATCTGCGCGGCCGTTTGTCCGGTAAGCGTCTTTAGTTGCTCGGGGGTAGGACCGAAAGTGGCCCGCCGAAGAAGATGACCGACCTGAGCCGTTGTCAGGGGCGTTGTGTACGCATCGAGTAGTGCCACCGCCTTATTAATTGAACGTTAGGTCAGGAAATTGCCTGACAGACAATAAAGTAAGCGATACGTTTAACAACTACGGCATAATTAACTGACTTTTAATTGTTTAGTTAACGGAAAGGCCTGAAATGATTTCATTCCAGGCCTTTCTGTTAATAGATTATTTGATTCGATAACTTACAGCTGAGGCTGTTCCAGGATAACCGTTTCATCTACGTGACCTGGCTTCCGGTTGCGCATGAAGAAGTACAAGCCACCAAACGCGAGGATGAGAATTAGTGGGAAAATAACCATGTGTGCCAGCGTTGCCTGTCCGGCTGCCAACTCAATAGCATCGCCCGTAAGACCCCGCCCCTTAGCCGCTGCTGTCTCTTCATCGAGCCAGTTGCCAATGATTGGCTGGAAAATAGAGCTTGCAAACATGCCCATACCACCCATGATCGACATACCGAAGGCACCCGCGCGAGGGATGTATTCGGCAACAAAACCGATCATGGTCGGCCAGAAATAACAAACGCCAATGGCGAAAACGACCGCCGATACATACACCATTGGACCAGTGGCGGTGCTCATCAGATAAACGCCCAGGGAAGCAAAAATAGCGGAACCGAGCAATACACCGGTCGGATTGAGGTTATGCACAACGGGTCCGGCAAAGTAACGACCGACGGCCATCAGCCCCGTTACCAGGGCCAGAATAAGCATTGGACTAGCACCTGCTTTTCCCAAAATTGGACCAACCCACTGCTCAGGGCCGAACTCCGAAATAGCGGTCAGCGCCATGCAGGCCAGCATGAACAGATAAAGGGGAGAAACCATGGCTCTCAGGTTTTCGCCGGTAGAGGCAGCGCCTTCTACTTTACTAGCCGGAAACTGTTGACCCAAAAACATGAAAGCGTAAATTACAGCCGGAATCAGAATGGCTCCGATCTGCAATTGCCAGCCTAAGCCAGCATCGGTCATAAATTTCGATACAAGCGTTCCGATCACAATGCCGCCCGGGAACCACATGTGGAAGCGGCTAAGCATTTTGATCTTCACATTTCCGTCATACATATCAGCAATCATGGGGTTACAGGCAGCCTCTACCGTACCGTTGCCAAATCCGACGAAGAAAGTCGACAAGAGCAATGTCCAGTAGCCACCCGCGAAAATGGTCATTACCAAACCCAGTATGTGTGTAGCAAAAGCCACCCATACGATGCGTTTGGGACCAATTACGTTGTAGAGCGGACCGCCAAAAATCATAGCAATTGGGAAACCCAGAAAAGCCATAGCGTTGACATAGCCTAGCTGTTCGGCTGTCAGATTGAACTCCTTACCCAGCTGGGTGAGGACACCAGCCCGGATGGCAAAAGCCATGGCGGTGGTGATAAGCGAAAAGCAACTGGCGTTGAACAGCCGCGAACGATTAATGGTTAGGTTCATTTCTGCAAGAGGGATTTAAGTGGTTTAGCGACAGAGTTAATTAAAAAATTAAAAGACAGTAGATTCCATAAACTCCCCACCCGGGGATCGTTTTTGTGCAAAATTTCCGAAAAATAAGAGAAAACAACTAATTTTCGGCCGTAAAAAAAGGGTTACGACCTGTAGTTAGTGGTTTATGGTTTACTGTCTGTGGTTTACGTGGGCTGACGCGTCAGCAATACACATGCGTCAGTCTACCGTAAACCACAGACGGTAAACCATAAACCCTTAACCGGGTACAGTAAACCAACCCCCGTAACCCTCTTTTCTAACGTGTTTACTCTCAACATCAATACCAATGCATAGAAAATTGCGAATGGGTATGGTTGGCGGAGGGCTTGATGCCTTCATTGGTGCCGTTCACCGCCGGGCCGCTGGTTTCGATGGCGAAATCGAATTGGTTTGTGGCTGCTTCAGTGCATCGCCCGACAAATCGAAAGCAACCGGTCACGCCCTGTATTTACCCGAAGACCGTGTTTACACTTCCTTTCAGGAAATGATCGAGCGGGAAAAGGCCCTGCCCGAAGGCGAACGAATGGATTTCCTGTCTATCGTGACACCCAATCACATGCACTTTCCGCCCGCTAAAATGGCGCTCGAAAATGGATTTCATGTGATGTGCGATAAGCCCATGACCCTGAATCTGGCCGAAGCGAAAGAACTGGCCGCCATTGTTGAAAAGTCGGGGCTAGTGTTTGGCCTTACGCACAACTATACCGGCTACCCGATGGTAAAAGAAGCCCGTGATATGGTGCGCAGTGGTAAACTCGGTAAGATTCGGAAAGTGGTTGTCGAATATCCACAGGGCTGGCTCTCAAAAGATGAGGAGCACAATGACTACAAGCAGGCTATTTGGCGTACTGATCCGGCCAGATCCGGGGCTGCGGGTTGCATGGGTGACATTGGTACGCACGCCGAGAATTTGGCCGAGTATGTTACCGGCCTGCAAATTGCCGAACTCTGTGCGGATTTAACGACGTTCGTTCCGGGTCGCCAACTCGATGACGATGGCAATGTGCTGCTTCGTTTCGCCAATGGCGCCAAGGGTGTTCTGCATGCCAGCCAGATTGCCAATGGCGAAGAAAACTCACTCAAGATTTACGTTTGGGGTGAGCTGGGCGGTATTGAGTGGCACCAGATGGAGCCTAATACGCTCAAATACAAAACGCAGGAAGGCCAGCGCATCATCCGCCCGAATGTGGGCAGTCTGTCGGCGTCGGCATCGGCACACTGGCGCTTACCGGCAGGCCACCCCGAAGGCTTTTTTGAGGCTTTCGCCAACCTCTACCGCAATTTCGCCTACGCCGTAAAAGCCCATATGGAAGGGCGGGAGGCTGATCCAATCTATGATTTCCCGAAAGCTGCCGACGGTGTTCGTGGCCTGGCCTTTATCGACACGGTCATTGCATCGAGTCAGGATGATTCGACGAAGTGGACTAAGTTTGTTGAGTAAAAGGCAAAGAGCAAATGAACGAAAGAGTGGTTCGCTAAAGTGGTGAACGAGCTACCGATTACTCGATGAAGGCTGTCAGTTAAAAATTTATCTAAATCCCGAAAAACAGTGAGCGACTGAAATAAAGAGTGAATGAACGCAAGAACGAAGCCATCCGGCAGACTTTTTACCGCCACGGCGGACCGTTTATTCACTCTTTCGCTTGTTAAACCAAACCCTCATGCAAAAAATCAACATCGGTGTTGTTGGCACCGGATTCATCGGTCCTGCGCACATCGAAGCCCTGCGTCGCCTGCCTAACACAAACGTCCTCGCCCTCTGCGAAGTAACCCCCGAACTCGCCCGCCAGAAAGCGGACCAGCTCGGTATCGAACGTTCCTGCACATTCGACGAATTGCTGGCGATGGACGATATTAAAGTAGTACACATCTGTACGCCAAACTTCCTGCACTTCTCGCAGTCTAAAGCGGCTTTGCTGGCAGGGAAGCATGTGGTGTGCGAGAAGCCATTGGCCAAAGATCTGCACGAAGCCAAAGAACTCGTTGAACTGGCTGCTCAAACGGGTCTGGTCAATGCGGTTCACTTCAACCTGCGTTACTATCCGCTCGTTCGTCAGATGAAAGTAATGCGCGAGCAGGAAGCCCTGGGCGATGTGTATTCCGTCATTGGTTCTTATTTGCAGGACTGGTTGTTTTATGACACCGATTATAACTGGCGGCTCGAACCGGATAAGTCGGGCGATTCACGGGCCATTGCTGATATTGGGTCGCACCTGATGGACAGCCTGGAATACATTACCGGCCTCAAAACAGTAGCCGTTATGGCCGATTTCAATACGGTCCATAAAGTACGGAAGAAGCCACTCAAACCCGTTGAAACCTACTCGGGTAAGATGCTCCAGCCCGAAGATTATGCCGATGTTCCCATCAATACGGAAGACCATGCCAACGTGCTGCTGCGGTTCGACAATGGCAATCGGGGTGTCATCACGGTATCGCAGGTGTCAGCCGGTCGTAAAAACCAGATGCGGTTAGAAATTGCCGGATCGAAAAAAACGTTTGCCTGGAATTCCGAAGCGCCCAACGAAATGTGGATCGGTAACCGCGACGGCGCCAACGAGTCATTTATGCGCGATCCATCGCTGGCTCACCCCGAAGCCCGGTCGGTGATCAGCTTCCCTGGTGGTCATAACGAAGGTTTCCCCGATACATCGAAGCAATTATTCAAAGAAGTGTACGATGCGATAGCCGCTGGTAAGCAACCCGAGAAGCCAACCTATCCAACCTTTGCCGACGGGTATCGTGAATTGCTCATCTGCGAAAAAATTCTGGAAAGCAACCGCAAGCAGGCTTGGGTGGAGATTTAATGATAAATGAGTGAAAGGCGAATGAGTGAATGAGTGAGTTGGCTACATAACTTCTGAAAATGAGATGGAAGACGAGGAAAGCTTAGTTACTGAAGCCTGGGTAGATTACTCCACTCACTCGAAAAGTCAATTTCTGGATGATCTGGAAAAACGGCTTAAGATGTTTATGCTACGCTGTGTAAAAGTGTGTCGAACGCTTCCAAAAGAATATGAAGCGCAACATTTTGCTCACCAGCTTATTCGTTCTTCTTCATCAGCTGCTGCCAACTTTCGGGCGGTTCGTAGAGGCAGGAGTCAGAAGGAATTTTTTGCCAAACTCAGTGTTACGCTCGAAGAACTGGACGAATCGCTCTTTTGGCTGGAAACAATCGTCTTTACAGAAATCGTACCAGAACGTCGATTAAAGGAGTTGATAGATGAAGGGTATCAAGTACTGAAAATTTTATCTAAATCCCGTAAAACAGTGAGCGACTGACATAAAGAGCGAAAGAGCGAAAGAACGGTCCACCGTAGCGGTGAAAGAGCGAAAATTTCGCGTCAGCCGCTCTTTCGCTCTTTCACTCTTTCGCTCTTTAAAAAATGAAGACAATGAAAGGTCCGGGCATATTTCTTGCCCAGTTTCTGGGTGACGAAGCCCCATTTAATTCGCTCGATACGATTGCCAAATACATGGCTGATCTGGGCTACAAAGGTATCCAGATTCCAACCTGGGATTCGCGGTTGATCGATCTCAAGCAAGCGTCGGAGAGCCAAACCTACTGCGACGAACTGAAAGGAAAGTTGACGGATATCGGTGTCGAAATCACTGAACTCGCGACTCACCTACAAGGCCAGCTTGTTGCCGTTCATCCGGCCTACGGGGCCATGTTCGATGGATTCGGCCCGGCGGAGTTGGCGGGTAAGCCCAAAGACCAGCAGGCCTGGGCAGTTGACCAACTGATGATGACGGCGAAAGCCAGTAAGAATCTTGGTCTTAAGGCCAGTCCTACCTTTTCGGGGGCGCTGCTTTGGCCATTTGTGTATCCCTGGCCACAGCGTCCGGCGGGTTTGGTCGAGACGGGTTTCAAAGAACTGGCTGATCGCTGGTTGCCTATCCTGAATGCCTATGATGAAGCCGGTGTCGATGTTGCCTACGAACTTCACCCCGGCGAAGACCTGCACGATGGGATTACCTTTGAGATGTTTCTGGAAAAAGTGGGTAACCACCCCCGCGCTGGCATCAACTATGATCCAAGCCACTTTGTATTGCAACAGCTTGATTATCTGCAATTCATCGATTTCTACCACGACCGTATTTATGCCTACCACGTGAAAGACGCTGAGTTCAATCCGACGGGCAAGCAGGGCGTCTATGGCGGCTACCAGGGTTGGGTTGAGCGGGCAGGCCGATTCCGTTCGTTAGGCGATGGCCAAGTTGACTTCTCGGGTATCTTCTCTAAACTGGCGCAATACGACTACGACCGTTGGGCCGTGCTTGAGTGGGAATGTGCGCTAAAGCACCCTGAAGTGGGCGCGGCTGAAGGAGCCCCCTTCATCGACAGCCACATCATCCGGGTTACGGAACGGGCCTTCGATGACTTTGCCGGAACCGGTGCCGATGACGCTTTTAACAAGCGAGTGCTGGGATTGTAACCTAAGTACAAATCATAAAGTATAATTTTGACGTGGAGCCAGGTTCTCAAACCTGGCTCCACGTTGTTTATAGCCAAGACCTATCATTCCGCTATGCCCACTTTTCCAGTTACGTCCTCCATCTTGTCGTCGGCTCATCTGGGCCAATTTCTACAGAAGAAATACGGCCTTCGTGACAACACATCCTGTCAGTTACTAAAAGCAGGCGTCAATCATTCCTATCTGGTAACGGATGGCACTCAAAAGGCAATTTTTCGAATTTATAGTCTCAACTGGCGCACCGAAACCGAAGTAAGGGAAGAGTTGCGCTTACTGACGCTCTTGCAGGAAAACGGACTGCCGGTGTCGTATCCGCTGGCTGACGTAGCCGGTACCTTTATTCAGGAATTGGATGCGCCCGAGGGCAAGCGCTTTGGCGTTCTGTTTTCGTTTGCCGAAGGAGAGAAGTTGCTGACCTTTTCGGAGGAACTGCACAGTACGATAGGGCAGATCATGGCCCGGTTTCACCAACTTACGCATAACCTAAAACTGAACCGGGTAAGCTATACGCCACAGCTCATGCTGGTTGATTCACTTGCGTTCGTCAAGCCATTCTTACCCGCCGACTCGGCTGAGATGAACTTCCTGTACACTACCCAGCGCTATTTACTGGACGAGTTTTCGAAAATAGACCGCACGAAAACGCGGGAGGGAATCGTGCATCTGGACATCTGGTTCGACAATCTGAATATCAATAAAGAGAATCAGGTGACCCTGTTCGATTTTGATTTTTGTGGGAGTGGACTGCAGTGTATCGATATTGCTTATTACATCCTGCAGATTCACAGTACTGAAACGGATGAGGCTGAGTTTAGGAAAAAGAAGGAAAGTTTTCTGGCTGGTTATGAATCGGTTACTAAAATCAGCGAGGAAGAGCAAAACCTGTTGCCCATGCTGGGGCTAAGCGTCTATTTCTTCTATCTGGGCGTTCAGTGCCAGCGTTTCGATAACTGGTCGAATGTGTTTCTGAATGAGTTACACTTAAAACGGCTGATCAATTTACGTGTAAAACGCTGGGCTGATTTTAATAAAATAACGGTGAACTGACACGAGTGTGTACTGTAGTCATTGGGTGAACTTTATGAAGGCCGCGCTTAGGTGAAGCGTAATTTTACATACAAATACTAAATTAATGAAATTATTTTACATACATTTGGTGAATTAATGAATTGCAAATTAACGGATGAGTTATGAAGGGGAGTAACCTGGGGGAGTTTGAAGAACTGATATTGCTAACCATTGCGGCACTGGTCAATGACGCCTATAGTGTGGCTGTTTGCGATGAGTTGGAAAAACACACAGGCCGGGCCGCCAAACTAGGCGTTGTTCATGCTGTTTTGAATCGGCTGGAAGAAAAAGGGCTCGTGAAAAGCCATCTGGGCGAGGCATCCAGTACGCGGGGAGGGAAACGTAAGCGCTATTACGAGGTGACCCATGCCGGGAAAGTAGCCCTCACTAAAGCGAAAGAGGTACGTGAATCGCTTTGGAGTATCATTCCTGGATTCAATCTGGAAGGTTCGATATGAAACGATTTACCAGCCAAAACGATCGGGCCGACGGTCCTGAATCAGACGCTCCCCAGCCGCCCCGTTGGGCGCAACGTCTGCTGCGCTGGTATTGCAACCCGGATTTACTGGAAGATCTGGAAGGAGACCTGAATGAATACTTTGAGCGTAACCTGAAAGCCAAAGGGGCCCGACGCGCCCGACTGATTTACTGTCTTGATGCCCTGAAATTCTTCAGGATTTATACGGTTCGAAAGCCCGATTTTATCAACCTTCTCATTCATTGGATCATGATTGGCAGTTATGTTAAAACCTCCCGGCGTAATCTGGTACGCAACAAGTTATTCTCTTTTATTAACATTTTTGGTCTGGCGGTTAGCATGTCCGTAGGCCTGCTCGTGATTGCCTTTATCGTCGATTTACGTTCGTACGATGATTTCCAGGAAAAGAAAGACAGAACTTACCGGGTCATCACGACCTATCAGGAGTTGGATAACGCGCCCGTAGATCTGGCGTCGACATCGGTTAAAGTAGGTAAGAAAATTCGTGAAACGATAGCCGGTATACAAGACGTGACGATTCTTCGGAATGGGTTTTCGGGCGATGCCCATGTGAATGAAACCATTCTGCCACTCGACGCTTTGTGGGCAGATAACTCATTTTTCAAGGTATTTACCTTTCCCTTAATCGAGGGTGATCCGGCTACGGCACTGACCGAGCCCTACTCGTTAGTGTTGACCGAAAAAACGGCAAAAAAACTATTTGGAGACGTCGACCCATTGGGTAAAATCGTACGGTTCGATACCCTCAATTACACTGTTACGGGTATTGCCAAAGATGTGCCCAAGCTATCCCATATTCGGTTTGAGGCACTTGTTTCGTTTGCGACCGCGGATGCCTTACTCGCCAAGAAAGACCCTAATTTTTACAGTTGGGAAAATGTCTGGCAGAATTATGTGTATATCGTTTTGCCGGAAAATACAACCAATGGGCCGCTACAGGCTAGCCTTAACGACCTGAATACGAGGGAAAACGCTGCAATAAAGAACAAAAGGTTTACCGTAGCGCTTCAACCGTTAAAAGAAGCTGCCTTAGGCCGAAAACTCGGCAATTCGATTGGGCCCACGATGATACCGCTGGTCGCCTGGATTTTAGGCGGTCTGGCTTTCGTCATTATTCTCTCCGCTTGTTTCAATTACACCAACCTTTCCATCGCCCGTTCACTCAGACGCTCGCGGGAAGTAGGTATTCGCAAAATTAACGGTGCGCTGAAGAGTCATGTGCTGGGGCAGTTTATGGTTGAAGCGGTGATTATTTCGTTGCTGGCCCTGGTATTCTCCTTTGGCCTGTTTCTGTTCTTACGAACGCAATTCCTTGCCCTCGATTCACACATCAGTGATCTCGTTTCTCTTGGCCTTTCTCCCCGGATCATCCTCTATTTTATTGGTCTGGCCGTATTGGTTGGCCTGGCGGCAGGCTTTTTCCCCGCTCTGTTCTTTGCCCGCATTAATGCGATTAAGGTCATAAAAGATGCCTCGTCGATGAAGGTATTTCAACGGGTCAATATGCGTAAAGCGTTGATTGTGATTCAATACACCTTGTCGCTGATGTTTATTGCCACAACTCTGATTGGCTACAACCAGTACCGGGCTTTTATTTCGTTCGACTTAGGCTTCGCGACCGATAATATTTTAAACATTCGGTTGCAGGGCAATAAAGGAAACGTATTAGCTAAAGAGTTGTCGGGAATTCCGGCCGTTCGTGACGTTTCTCAGTCGATGATGATCACGAGTCTGGGCAGTATGCAGGGCTCCCGTATGAAATACACTGATCCTCGGGATTCGGCCATGGTCTGGCTAAATAAAGTGGATGAACATTATTTACCCGTCCATAACCATAAACTGATCGCCGGCAAAAATTTTACCCTGCGCCCCAAAAAGGGAGAAGAGAGCGAAATTATTGTCAATGAGCAAGTGCTGAAACGGTTCAATATTACCAAACGAAATCCTGAAGAAGCCTTGGGTAAGCTCGTCACGGTAGATGGAAAAAAACTCGCCATCGTGGGCGTTTTAAAGGACTTTCACTACGGAACGATGGATCAAAAGATTGAACCCGTCATGTTCCATTATTCAGCCGATGAGCCCTGGGGCTACCTGAATGTTAAGATTGGCTCTACTGATTTGCCTGGCACAATGGCGAGTATTGAAAACGCCTGGCGCAAAGTCGATAAGATTCATCCGCTGGATGCCAAATTCTACGACGATCAGATTGAACTAGCCTATAACCAATTTTCCGTTATGGTGAAGGTAATTGGTTTCATTGCTTTCCTGGCTATTTGTATTGCTTCGCTTGGTTTGTTCGGCATGGTCGTGTTCACGACAGAAACTCGCTTAAAGGAAATTAGCATCCGTAAAGTGCTTGGGGCCAGCGAAGCAGGACTGATCTATCTGCTCAGTAAAGGATTCTTAACCCTGCTCATGGTGGCCACGCTGGTGGCGCTTCCGGCCACTTACCTCTTTTTCGACAAAGTGGTGTTGGTCAACTTTGCCTATCACCAGCCAATTGGCCTCAGTGGCCTGCTCATGGGTGTTGTGATTGTCATGTTTCTGGCTTTCCTGCTGATCGGTTCACAAACGTTAAAAGCAGCTCGCAGGAACCCGGCCAAGATACTGAAAAGTGAATAACAGAGAACTTGGTCCGTCAATATCCTAAATAACGCGCGAACACTAACGCTTTCGGCTTCACCCCAAAAGAGTGAAGCCGAAAGCGTTGATGACCTTAACCTTTCGGTAATGACCAACAGATCAGGGAAAAGCCAGATAGAAATTAGATTTTTTAAACGGTAGGCTGCACGTACTAAACTTAATTTTAGTCGTATCTTTCCCCTAGTAAAACTATTGTTTACTAGCCATTCTACTTTGGGGCAACAATTACGAATCGTTATCATGAAAAGTAATTTATGGGCTTTGTCTTGCCTTCTGGTCGTGGTACTGGCGGCAAGCAATCCCGTTCAGGCACAGCGTCGGCTGGTCGATAGCTTAAAAACGACGCTGACCTACAAACTTCCTGACTCAACCAGAGCCCACACGTATTACAACATAGCTAATAGTTTCTACAAAGAAAGTAAGCTTGATTCGGCGCTTTACTACCTGAAACCGATGCTGAAACATTGCCAGAAAACGCATGATCTGGCAGGGCTTGGTGAGTATAACCTGCTCACCTGCGTCGTACGGCTCCATCAGGGATTATTTGACGAGTCGATTCTGTGTGCGCAGGCGGCTATAAACTACTTCACTAAATGCCACAAGCCGGGTTCCATTGCTAAAGTATACCATAATTTAGGGCTGCTCTATAAAACGATGGGTGGGGATTTACGGATCCGGGCCAACCTCGAAAAGGGGATGTATTATATACAGCAGGCTATCCGAATCAATCAGGAACTGAAGGCGAATCGGTTTCTCGCCGAAAATTATGTTAACCTGGGTATCATTTATGAAGATTTGCAGGAATATGAGCGGGGGAGGGAATGTTTCCTGAAGGCGCTGGCGATCAATGATGCCAACCATGCCAAACCAGAGGATTATCGGGTTATTTACAATGACCTTGGTAAAAATGCCAATGTACAAGGGCAGTATGAGCAGGCAGTCGTGTATCTGAATAAGGCCCTGGCAATCAATCTGGAGCTTAACCGAACAACCAGCCTTGTTCACAATTACCGGAATCTATCCACGGCTTATCAATTCCTGAAAAAACCTGACCAGGCTATCTCATACGGTGAAAAAGCCATTGCGCTGGTCGAAAAGAGCAAGGATGCTCCGCTGACCCGGTCGGTTTATAAAATGATGTCGCAGATGTACGCGAGTGTGGGAAAATATGAGAAAGCCTACCAATACGCTGTGCAGCAGAAGCGAATTGAAGATTCGTTGATGAATCTGGATAAAACACGCACGGTTGCCCGCCTGGAAGAACAATATACACTGAAAAAATCGAATGAACTGGCAACGATTCAGGCCGGGCTGGCTTTGGCTAAAGCTAAAGAAATTGCCCGTATAGAGTCTGCCAAGGAAAAGGAAATTGCAGCTATTCAGGCTGAAGAAAACCGGCGGGTTGCCCGGATAAAGGCGGTTGTCGACATTGAAAAAGCACGCGCTATCGCCGATGTTCAGGCGAAGTATGAGACGCAAAAACGGATGAACCAAATTGCCGCTCTTGACCAGCAAAACCAGCAACAAACCCGCCAGGTCAACTACATGGCGGGTGGTTTGGGGCTGTTAGGTCTGCTGTTGAGCCTTCTGGTG